>NZ_DATCVQ010000422.1:0-49958 GCF_036566765.1 Streptomyces sp. | reverse complement strand
CCGCCGAGGCCCCGCCCGGCCGGAGCGCCGGACCGGCCGGTGGGCGGACCGGCGCCGGGACGGCCGGGGCGGCGTGACCGCTGTAGATCTCCGCGGCGGTCGCGGCGATGCGCAGACAGGCGGGACCGTCGAGCGCCGTGTGATGAACCGTGAACAGCAAGACGCAGCCTCTGGAATCGGGCTCCTCGACCACCTCCAGGCGCAGCGGCGGAGCGGAGAGCAGCGACGGAGCCTCGGCCAGCGCCCGCTCCCGGGCCCGTACGAGAGCGCCGGGCGCGCGCGGCGGGAAGAACACCACATGTGCGCCGGGACCGTCGGTCAGCTCCCACTCGTAGCGCCGCGCGAACGGCCCGCGCCTCCGCTCCCGCATCAACACCCGTGGATGCCGGGCCAGCGCCCTTTCGAAGGCGTCGCGCAGCCGGTCCGGGTGGACCCGCCCCGGCAGATGGATCTCGATGTGCACCGTGTTCGGCTCATGGGCGTCGGCACAGTGCTTGGCGATCTCGTCCGCGACGGCAAACGGCACGCGCGGCGACTTCCGCCTTCCGGCCGTGCGTTGGACGTCAGCCCGTTGATCGGTCGCCATCAGGCATCCCCTTCCCCGGGCCGCCCGGCCGAGCCCGAGCCCCCGCCCCCGCTCCCGGCCCGGTGCGCACCAGGCCGTGCACCGCCGACCGTCACCAGGGCCGCGAACAGCGCGACAAGAGCCAGGAGTTGGGCCACCGGCCCGTACGCCCCCTGCCCCAAGCCCACCGCCTCGCCGCTCCCCGCGAGCGCGGCGACTCCCGCACCCGCCATCGCCGCGAAGGCGATCGGTCCGAGCAGCGCCGGCCGCAGCCGAGCGACGACCGCGAGCACCGGCACGACCACCGCCACAGGCCCCGCGATCACGACGCCCACCACCGTCAGCACGACGGTGCCGAGCAGCAGCCCCGGTGCGGGCGGCGCGAGGTCCGCGCCCTCCGTCGCCCCAGCCGCCGCCCGACGGCGGCCGACGAACGCAAGCCCGACGAGCACCAGCAGCAGTGCCCCGGCGGCGATGAGCCCGGCGTCGTACAGCCGGGACGGCTCGTACACCAGCGTCACCGTGCCGCCCTCGCCGGCGGGAACGAGCCAGGCCTGCTGCCAGCCGTCGATGCGCAGCGGGCGCAACTCCTCTCCGCCCAGCGTGGCCTTCCAGCCCGCGTTGTGGTTCTCGTGGAGCTGCAGATATGAGGCCTCGCCCGCGCCCACCCGAAGGCTGCGCCGGTCTCCGCCGCCCGACACGACGTCCACCTCGCGCGCCGTGGCCGCCGCGGCCCGCGACTCTCCGGTCGCGAGCTCGATGCCGGTGACCGCGAGCGGACCTGTGTCACCGGCCTCGACGGTGTGGGTGCGACGGTCGAGGGCGACTCGGCCACCGTCGTTGCACAGGGACACGGCGATCGGCCGACGCTCCGTCAGGTCCCGTACCCGCCCCTCGGCGCGGGTCGCGAGGAACTGGCCGTCGACCGAGACGATCGGGCCCTTGCCGCACGGCAGAGTGAAGCGCTTCGCCGGATCCGGCTGCGGGGCGCGGTACTTCTCCAGCGCCGGAATGTGCAGCTCGCTCAGGCCGACCGGCAGCTGCAACTGCTCGTCGGCGACCGGGTTGTGCAGGGTCAGCGGCGCGACCCGGGAGATGGTGATGTCCATCCGGTCGGTCGTGATGGGGGAGAACCGCGCCATGCCGTTCTCGTCGACCGCCGCGATCGCCGTCCCGTCCGGCGAGCTGATCTGCACCTGCTCCGGCCGGGTAGCCAGCCCGCCGGCCGCGGCGAGGACGATCTCGCCGACCGAGGTCTTCTCCGGCCAGGTCAGATGCAGCACGGGCCGGTCGCCCGCGACCCAGGCTGTCGTCAGGTCGCCGTCCGTCAGATTGCGCGGGCTGAGATTCGTCCCGAGCCGCGCGGTCGAGTCCGCGCTCACGACGATCTTCTCCCGCTGCCCGGTGAGGTCGAACAGCAGGTCGTCGAGCTCCTTGCCCGGTACGGGAAGGGCGGTCGCGCGCACCGTGTAGTCGCCGGCCCGGGCGGCCTCGAACTGCCGGTGCAGCCCCACCTCGGCGGACACGGCGGACAGCCCGCCGGGATCGCTGCCGCGGGACAGCGCGTACACGACCGGGCCGTCGAGGTCGCGCGGCGCGTCGGCGGGCAGCTCCAGCATCCGTGTGACCTGCACGCCGGGGACGGAGATCTCCGTGAACCCGGCGCCGGTCAGCCCCGGGCGGCCCTGCTGCGACTCCAGGATCGTCACCTTCAGCCACGTCGCCTCGCCCTCCGGCGCGGCGACCTGCTGCCTGCTGCCGTCCGGCCGCAGCGGGCTGACCCGGCTGCCCCGGTCGGTCTCCACCCGCACCACCGTGGGCGCGGCGCGCACCTCGCCGCCGGGCAGCGGGGTCAGATCCAGCGTCCCGGGGATACGGGTCGGGCCGGTGAAGGCGATCCGCAGCCACTCGCCCTGCGGGGAGCCGGGGGAGCCCTCGGCCCAGCCGGTGTCCGGATTGCCGTCGAAGGCGTTGACGGGGTCGTACTGGGGGAGGTGGAACAGCCAGTTCCCGACCGACGACGCGGTCACGGACGCCGCGCCGCGCAGCACCGCGGTCGTCTGGTGCCGGATCCCGGAGAGCGGCAGGATCTGCCGCGGTTCGTCGCCCGGGTCCTGGACCGCCCGCTCCGCGTTGCGTTCCTCGCGGGTGTACGTGTGCGAGGTGCCCGAGTTCACCAGTCCGAACCGGGTGTCGGCGCGGCGCATCCCGTCGCCCGCCGCGTACAGCGACGGCCGGTCCACGCCCGGGTGCGCGTCGCCCGCGAGCACCGCCGGCCGCCCCGCCAGGGCTCCCGACGCGGACAGCGGCAGCAGGGACTCGGGTCCGCCGCTGACGACCGCCGTGCCGGAGACGGGCGTCACGCGCGCGAGGCCGGGGCGCGGGACGTCGGACGGGGGCGCGTAGATCTCGACCGCGCGCTGGCGAGGGTAGAGACCCTCGACCTGGACGGGCGTGTCGTCGGCGATCCGGCCGTCGGTCAGCAGCGGGCCGAAGCCGGTCACGCGCCGGTATCCGGAGGCCTCGAGGGTTCGCTTCACGGTCGCGGTGGGGACGTGGCCGAGCTGGTCCGGGTCGAGGTCGTTGCGTACGACGACGTGGTACAGCCCGGCCCGGGCGAGGTACGCGGCGAGCCCGGGCACCTCGCCGCCCGAGGTCAGGGCCTGCTCCACGGCGTCCATCGCCCGCCGGTTGCCGGGGGCGCCGAACGGCACGTAGTCGCGCTGCGCCCACGGGGAGCGGGCGAGGACGTCGAGGGGCTGGTCGATCGGCGAGCCCCAGGTGTAGATCCCGTGCGCGGTCGCCGGGACGACGAGGGCACGGTCCTCGGGCGCGTTCTCGTCCAGCCAGTCCGCGGTCGCCTCCCAGTACGCGGGCAGCTGCCGGAACGAACCCGGCTGCAGGATCGAGCCGTTGACGTACGGCCAGGCGAGGCCGGGCAGGACGAGCACGGCGGCCACGGCGGGCGCGAGGCGGCGGGCCCGGACCGGTATGGACCGGGGCAGGGCCGTGGCCGTCAGGTGCATGAGGCCCAGGGCGAGCGCGAGGGCGAGCCCCGTCTGGAACTTGTAGATGTTCCGGAACGGCACCAGCGGCCCGTTCAGCCAGCCCTGCACCGTCTCGTGGAACGGGCCGCCCAGCGCCCCGCCGTACCCGGCGAGCGTGACCAGGGCGGCGACCGTCGCCGTCAGTACCAGCCAGCGCCGCTCGGGCAGGTCCCGCCGGGCGAGCCCGGCGAGGCCGAGCGCCGCGGCGAGGGCCGAGCCGGCGATCACGACGGCCGAGGTCGCGACGGTCCAGCCGGCCGGCAGCCAGGGCTCGCCGAAGTTCAGATAGCCCACCCAGTTCCCGGCCCCGCGCAGCACCTCGGCCGCCGACATCGTCGCCGTGGTGGTCTGCGAGGACTCCACGTACGGCATGAAGTTCTCGCCGTACGACCCCAGGAGCAGCAGCGGCACGATCCACCAGGCCGTCGCGAGGATCACGCACGGCGTCCACCACGCGATCAGGGCGCGCTTGCGCGGACCGCCCGGGCGGGACAGCAGATACAGGCCGACGGGCAGCAGCGAGGCCAGCGTCGACGCGGCGTTCACGCCGCCCATGAGCGGGATCAGCAGCGCGGAGCGGGCCGCGGCCAGGCGCGGGCTCATCCGGGGGTCCGTCAGCGGCAGCAGCACCCACGGCAGCATCGCGCCGGGCAGGGCGGCGGCCGACGTGGAGCCGACGACGATCGTGTACGTCGGCCACAGGGCGTACGCCGCCGCGCCCATGAGCCGTGTCGCGGGCGAGCCGGCGCCGAGGCGCTCGGCGAGCCGGAGCGCGCCCCAGAACGCGGTGGTGACCACGAAGGAGAGCCAGAGCCGCTCGGCCAGCCAGACGGGCAGGTGCACCAGGTCGGCGGCGGCGTGGAACGGCAGCATCGGGATCGCGTAGCCGACGTACTGGTCGGCGATGCCGCCGAAGCCGGCCCGGTCGTGCCACAACTGGCCCAGGTCGCTGAGGAATCGCCACGGGTCGGCGACGACGCCCAGCTTGGTCTCGAACGTCATCCGCCCGGGCGATACGGCAAGGAACGCGAGGAACACGGCCGCCCAGAAGCCGAGCAGCCAGCGCCGTGAGCAGCGCGGAGGCTCCGGCGCGGCGGGCGGGGGCCCGGGCGGGGCCGGAGACGCGGGCGGGCGGGCATGGACAGTGCTGGTCACGGACACCGCCGGAGAATGAGGAGGAGGTTCCACGTCGCGAACTCCCGCAGCCCCGGCACCCGAGGAACGACCTCCGGGAGAACGGGCCAGTAGCGGGAGCGGGCGGAGACGATCTCCACGTCGTCCCGGCCCCTGACGTGGCGCAGGGTCGGCCCGACGCCGAGGGCGAACAGGTTCTCGCCGAGGCGGTGCTTTGCGGCCCGGCCGGTGCGCCGCTCGTAGCGGGCCCGGGCCCGCTCGGCGCCCAGGTAGTGCCAGGGCGCCCACTCGTGACCGCCCCACGGCGAGAGCCAGTTGGTGAACGAGACGTAGATCAGTCCGCCGGGCCGGGTCACCCGGACCATCTCGCTGAGGAACGTGCCGGGATCGCGCACGTGCTCAAGCACGTTGGAGGAGAAGCACACGTCGGCGGCGCCGTCGGCGAGCGGCAGCAGATAGCCGTCGGCGACGACCGTCCCCGCGCTCGGTAGAGAGGCGAGTTCGGCCAGGTCCGGCTCGAACAGGTAGCCGTGGGCCCCGCGGCGGCGGAACTCCCGGGTGAAGTAGCCGCGTCCGCCGCCGACGTCGACGACGACCCGGCCGTCCAGCCGGACATGGCGCTCGACCTGGTCGGCCGCGTCGTGGGCGAGCAGCTCGTACGCGGCGTGCGGATCGTCCTGCTCGCGCAGGAAGGCCCGGAAGAGGGCGAGGGAGCGGCGGAACGACGGGTCCTTCACGTGCGCGCGCCCTCCGCCTGCGCGCCCCGGCCCTGTGGGCGCGCGCGGTGCACGGCCTCCGCGGCGACGGCGCGGAACTGCCGCACCGTGCTGCTCCAGCGGAAGTCGGCGGCGTGCTCGACGGCGGCCTTGCCCAATGCCTCACGCCGCCTGTCGTCGAGCGCCAGCGTGCACCACGCGGCGGCGAACGACGACTCCCCGCGGGTCAGGAGTCCGGTGATGCCGTCCTGGACGGAGTCCCGTAGCCCTGGCACGTCGAACCCGAGCGTCGGGGTGCCGCGGGCGCCGGCCTCGGTCACCACGAGCCCCCAGCCCTCGACGGAGGCGGGGTGCAGCAGCAGCCATGCCTCGCACAGCAGCCGGTGCTTCTCTTGCTCCGACACATGACCCATGAACTCCACGTCGGGACCCGCGAGTTGCTGGAGCCGCCCGCGCTCTGGACCGTCGCCGACGATGACCAGCCGGCCGCCGGTGACGGGCCGGACCCGCTCCCACAGCCGCAGCAGCAGATCGATGCGCTTGTACTCGACCAGCCGGCCGAGCGCGACGAACAACGGCGTCGCCGACCGCGGGACGCGCGCCCCGGGCTCGTGGACGCCGTTGTGCACGACACGGATCTGCTCCTGCGGCACCCCGATCGCGCGGAGCGCGCCCGCGGTCGAGGGCGACACGGCCACCAGCAGATTGCCGCGGTGCGCACGGGCCAGGGCCCAGTGTTCGAGCAGCCGTCCGGCGCGGGCGACGGGCGCGGGGAAGCGCATGCCCCACAGCTCGGTGTGCACATGGTTGACCAGGCACACGGTGGGACCGTGATGCCACAGCGGGGACAGGTACGGCATGCCGTTGCACACCTCGACGAGCAGATCGCAGTCGCCGACCTGCCGGGCGAAGGCGGAGCGCGCGCCGACGAAGTGCCCGAGCCCGCCGCCGGCCGACACGACGCGGTAGGGCCGCTGCGCCGCGGGCCCGCCGCACAGCAGCGTGACGTCGTGGCCGAGCTCGGTCAGTCCGGAGGCGAGCCGGTCGATCAGGAGCTCCGAGCCTCCGGCGGCCGGGTTGTCCAGGTCGCGATGGGCGAGGAAGGCGATGCGGCGGGGCGGCTCGGCCGCGCGCGGACGGGGGGCGGGGGTGAGGGAGGCAAGCGTCCGGGGGAGCGGCTGCGGAAGCGGGTGGAGCGGCGGGGGAGGAACGTGCTGGGGCATGCGTGCTCCAACTCGTGTCGAGGTGTGGGGGGTGAGTGGAAGGGCGAGCGGTGCGCAGTGGGGGCTGCGGGTGGGGGACCAAGCCGGGGTGACGATCGCGGGGGGACGGTGTGGTGGGGGGTGACCGGGAGGGGCCGTGCTCGGTTCGGAACGCCAGTGTTGGGCACGTGTTCGATCGGCGGCTACTCACCGGTATGACAACTTCGGCCAGTCTCCAGCGAGTTGATTCGTCATCAGGTGAGCATCAGGGGGCATCCGGGGAGTCTGGTCCAGTCCTGCGTCCCCGTACGACCAGGGCCGCGCCGACCACGGCGAGCGCCGCGCCGAGCGCCCCGGCCGCCAGCGGCGCCGTGCTGCCGAGCAGCTCCAGCTTCCCGCTGTCCGCCGAGGCCAGGTCCACCTGCTGCCGCTGCGTACGGTCCGTGAAGGCGATCTTCTCGCTCGCCAGCAGCACGACCGCGTCCGTGTCCGCCCCGGGGGCGCGCAGCGTCTTCTTGGGCCCGATCGCGGCGTAGACGATGCGCCCGGTGCGCCGGTCCGCGACCAGCTCGATCCTGCTGTTGGCGTACCACTCCTCGGCGAGCACCTGAGGCGTCTTCGGCATGCCGACGAGCCGCCCCGGCACCTGCCGCACACCCGTCCTGGTGGGCGGGACGGAGCCGGTGAAGCGCAGCCCCTCGTACCCCTGCACCGTGCCGGGGCCCTCGTAACGGAGTCGTACGACACCGCCGAGGGTGCCGTCCCACCAGCGGTAGTCGCGCTCCTCGACGTCGAAGGGGAACTTCAGGTACGCCTCGCCGTCGAACGCGGGCGACTCACCGCAGCAGTGCACCGGCTCATTGGTCCGCCGGTCGGTCACCCAGCGTTCGAGCGTCCACTGGAGGGAGTCGCGGGTGTCGGAGGCCGGCAGGGTGGCGTCGGTGTCCACCGAGGTGGACACGTCCCAGATCGCGGTATCGCTCTTCACGCTGTCCGCGACATCGCCGCGTACCTGGCGCGTGATGGTGATCCGCCGGTCGTGCACCGTCTTGAGCTGCGAGGTGTCGAAGTAGCTGCCGGTACCGGTGAAGACGGTCGTGGTGTCGATGCCGACCGGGGTGCGCTTGGCGTGCGGCTGGACGTACGTCACCAGCAACGGGGCGAGGACCAGCAGAAACACCCCTGCGCCCAGCAGGATCAAGGACATGGGTGAAGCGGTACGACGCATCCGGGCACTCCTGTTTCGAGAAACTCGCACAGAGACGCACGGACCCCAGGGCCGGTCGAGCCCTTGTGGCTGAAGACGGTAGGCAGCCACTTGACGGAATGTCAATGTCCTGTCAAGACTGGGCGCTCAGCCGGTGGGGGCCGGCCGGGGTGGGATCGTCTCCAACGAGGAGCTGACCCGACACATGCGCAGACTGCTCGCCGCATCGACCACCGCGGTGATCGCCGCGGCACTCGCCGTGGGCGCCGCCTTCGGGATCGTGGCACTGCTGGACGCCGCCCCCGAGCAGCCCAACGTCCCGTTGATCACCTACGACACGGCGTCGCCGCGCCCATGAGCCGTCCCGCGTGGAGCGAGGTTCCCAAGCCCAAGGTGGAGCGGTTCGCCTCGATCGCCCTGGCCGAGTCGGGGGATCTGGCGCAGGCGATCCTGGCCGCGATCCGGTACGACTTCCCCCAACTCCGGCTCGTGGAGGACGAGTCCGGCGAGCCGATGGCGCTCGTCGGCATCCGGCGTGCCATCGAGGGCTTCGTCCAGCA
This sequence comes from Streptomyces sp., assembly GCF_036566765.1. Lineage (GTDB taxonomy): Bacteria > Actinomycetota > Actinomycetes > Streptomycetales > Streptomycetaceae > Streptomyces. The sequence continues at coordinate 41,527 of NZ_DATCVQ010000422.1, read as the reverse complement.
CTTGGCGTCCGGGGCGGCCGACCCCAGGGTGCCGCCCGAGGTCTTCCAGGAGTTCGGCAGGGGAGAGGGTCTGAACGGGCGCAGCCTCGACTCCCTCCAGGCCGTCTACAGGCTCGGCGTACGCCTCGCCTGGCGCAGGTTCGCCGAGATCGGCCAGCAGGTCGACATCGCCGCGCCCGCCATGTACGAACTCGCCGAATCCGGCTTCGAGTACCTGGACGGCCTCGTCGAGCAGTCGGTGCGCGGATACGCGGAGGCGGCCGCCCGCCAGGCGAGCGAACGCCTCCGATTACAACGGCAGTTGATCGATCGCATGCTCGCCGGGCAGCGCGGCGACTCCGCGCACACCCTCGGCGAGCGCGCGGCCCGCATCGGCTGGGAGCTGCCCGCCACCATCGCCGTCGGCGTGCTGATCCGACCGGCCAGGGAGGCCGTCGCGCCCGCCGTGGGCCAGGGCATCCTCCTCGACATGGAGAGCGAACAGCCCCGCATGGTCATCCCCGAACCCGACACCGCGGGCCGCGCGGACCTGGTGCGCCGGGCCACGACGGGCTGGTCGGGCGCGATCGGCCCCTCGGTGCCGCTCGCGGCCGCGGCGACCTCGCTGCGCTGGGCGGAGACCGCCGTACGGCTGATCGAGGACGGCCTGCTGCCCCGGGGCGAGGTGCAGCACTGCACCGACCGCACGGAGGAACTGGTCCTGCTGCCCTCCCGCGAGCTGATCGACGCCGCCGCCCCGCGCTGCCTCACCCCGCTCCAGGACATCCCCCCGACCCAGGCCCGCCGCCTCGCCGCGACCCTGCTCGCCTGGATCGAGACCTCCGGCGGTGCCACGGAGGTCGCGACCCGCCTCGGCGTCCACCCCCAGACCGCCCGGTACCGGCTGCGCCAGATCCGCGAACTGTGGGGCGACGCCATCGACGACCCGGACCGCCGCTTCGAAATGCTGTTGGTCCTACGCGCCCAACGCCTGCGAGGCGAACTCACCACGGGCCCGGAGTGACGCCGGTGGCTTGGGGCAGCCGGACCGACGGCCGCGTGGCATGCTCGCCCCATGGACTCTGCAGCATCGGGAACAGACCTTCCTCGCGGCATCGGAGCGCCCGCGACACGCGCGCTCGCGGCCGCCGGGTACACCCGCCTCGACCAGCTCGCCGACGTCCCGGAGCAGGAGCTGCTGGCCCTGCACGGCTTCGGCCCGAGGGCACTGCGCATCCTCCGCGAGGCCCTGGCGGAGCGCGGCCTCGACTTGGGCTGATGCGGTACGGGCCCTGGGGTGCGGGGCCCTCGGGTATGGGTCCTCGGGCCCTTCAGCCGGCCAACGCGACGACCAGTCGCTGGGCGACCGCCGGGATGCCGTCGCGGTGCGCCGAGGCGCCCACCGAGTACACCGCGCGCAGGTTCAGATCACGGGAGGCGAAGACGCCGCTGCGGTACCCCGGGTCGGAACCCGTCTTGCCCCACAGAACCGAGCCGTCGGGCAGCGGCACGGACATCAGGCCGACGCTGTAGCAGGCCGTCCCCTTTCCGGGACCGGTGTTGCAGTTGGAGCCGTTGGCGTACGGAAGCGGCTTGCCGTCGGCGCCCTTCGGCACGGTGAAGAGCTCCGCGAGCTGCTCCGGACCCAGCAGTCGGCCGTCGAACAGACCGGAGATGAAGCGATCCAGGTCGCCCGTCGTGGACGTCATGCTGGCGGGCAGCCCGCCCTGCACGTTGACGTCGACCAGCTCGCCCGTGCTCCTGGGCAGGTAGCCGGGCAGGTACGGCCGAGGCACGGGCGTCGCGCGGCCCGGCACGGCGGCCCGGGTCTCCCGCATCTTCAGCGGCTTCACGATGCGGGCGGTCACCTCGTACTGGTACGGGCGCCCGGTGAGCTCCTCGATGAGCTTGCCGGCGACGCGGTACCCGAACGAGTTGTACTCCTGCTTCGTGCCGGGGCGGAAGCGCGGGCCCGGCGCCGGCCACGACGTCGGGTGGAGCGTCTGCCGGAGCACCTCGTCGAAGGTGAGGTACTCGACGCGGCGCTCGATCTCCTCGTCGGGGGATGTGGCCGGGGCACCCTCGAAGTCCTGCGGCAGGCCGCTCGTGTGGTCGAGCAGCTGCCGTACGCTGATCGGCTCCGGGAACCGGTCCTCCGGCAGCAGCCCGGGCAGGTAGTGCTGGACGCTCTGGTCCAGGTCGACCCGGCCCTCGGCGGACAGCTGGAGCAGGATCACCGCCTCCATGGGCTTGGTGATGCTGCCGATCCGGAAGTGCGCCCCGGGGCTGATGTGCTTCCCGGTGACGACGTCACCGGACGAGCCCCGCCACGTCTCCCCGCCCTTGTGCACCTCCGCCACGACACCGGCGGCCCCGTCGTTCGGGCGCACCGTGACGGCGTCGCGCAGTGCGGCTCGGTCCAGGCCCGGGGCGGGCTCGGAGACGGCGGCCTGCGCGGGGGCCACGACGGCGAGCGTGAGGGCGGCGGCCAGGGACAGCGCTGAGGAACGACGCAAGGGAACTCCACTCGAATGGCGATGATCAAGACCCTTCGAGTCTGCGCGTCGGGCTGACTGGCTTCGACGGGGATCACCCGGACCGAACCCGGAAGGAACCCTGACCCTGCATCAGGGGAGTGGATCACGACCGACTACCGCAGGGGCGCGCTCAGTTCGATGGCGCGTAGGGCCGCCGCGAGGGCCGGTTCGTCGGCGAAGTCGAGGGCGGTGTCGGTGAGTTTGACGACGTGCTCGTCGCCGTGCGCCAGCGCCTGTTCGATCACGTCCTCGGGGGTGAGGGAGCCGGGCGGGGTGTACGCGACCGGTGCGTCCGGCGCGTACATCGCCGTGACGGCGGCGGATGCCGTCCAGGCCGCCTGAAGGCTCGGCGCCCACAGGTCGTGGGGGAGCGCGGGGAGTGCGCGCAGCACGGCGTTGGGCGCGGTGGCCGCGTGGACCAGCATCGTCTCATCGCCGTGCCCGTGGGTGGCGTACCGATGCGTGGCCGCCCGTACGAGCTCGGTGAGGCGCTGCCGTACGTCCTCGGGATCGGTGACAGCGTCCGCCCAGAGCGGCAGCTCCGTGACGCGTTCGAGCCGCGCGGGGAAGCCGCCGTCCCGTTCGGCGATGGGCGTGACCGCGTCGAGGGCGGCGGCAGGGGCAGCGTCCTGGGGCAGGGGCGAGCGGCGCACGACGACGGGACGGTGGCGGGCGGCCCAGTAGCCGAGCCCGTGGGCGAGTTCGGTCAGCCGCGGTTCGGTGGGCTCGCCGTTCAGCAGCGTGCGCACGGCATGCCCGACGCGGATCACCGGGTGCGTCGAGCCGCCGTACATGCCGGGCAGGAGACGGGGCCACCACAGGGCCAGCACGTCGCGCCACGGACGCTCGGCGACCTCGCGTACGAAGTGGTCGATCCAGTCGGCGGCGCGGCGCGGATCCCCCAGGGCGTGACGCCGGCCGGCCGTCGTGATCGGCTCGACGCGGGACGGGAACTCCTCCAGCTTGCTCGCGTAGACGTCGAGCCAGCGATGCACCCCACGGGCCTGTCCGCGCGCGGCAAGCGCCTCGACGGCCATCGGCGCGTGATTGGTGAGCCGCCCGAGCCGCTCGGGCCCCGAGCTGTGCAGTCGCTGGAGTGCCTCGTCGAGAGTTCCTGTCGTATCCATGACGGAGACGGTAGGCGGGAGGCGGCGGTGACGTAACGGACCAGAGACGTAGGACCGGCTAGACCCCCAGGCGAGGGTCCCGGCCGCTGGCTGCCAGCGCGCGGGCGAGGGCGGTCGCCCCGGCCTCCGCGGTGACGGCATCGGCGAAACCGTCGTACTGCCGGTACACCTCGGCGTGCTCCTGGACGACCCCCAGGACGAAGACCGCCGTCTCCTCGGGGAGCGTGAAGTCCTGCCCCGTGGAGCGGGCCAGATCCCAGCCGTGCAGGGCGAGTTCGAGGACCAGCAGGGAGGCGACGGTGGTGGCGGGCATGGCGGCGGAGCCGACGCCCACCTCACCGTCCCAGACCCCGGGACGCTCCCACGCCGCCAGGGCACGGTCGAGCTGCTCCTCGTACTGCTTCGCCCAGCCGTCCTCGGAGACGAAGTCGCGCTGGACGGTCTGCTCGGGGAGCTCGGTGCGCAGGGCACGGTGCTCCAGGCCGTGGGAGGTATAGAGGACGAGGTGGTTGGCGAGCTCCCGGACCGTCCAGCCGGCGCTCACGGAGGGCGCGGCGAGCTGGGCGGGGGCGACGGAACGGGCGACGCGGGACGCTTCGGCGGCGCAGACGGTCAGGTGGGTGTGGATCGCATTCATGCCCTGGACACTACGAGGGGCAGGACGCGGCGTATTGAACTTTCGCGACACGGGCGACAGGGCGACACGGGCGACAGGGCGACACCCCGGGATCACAGGATCACGGGATCACGCGTGCTGAAGATCGACGCGTGGCGGCCACGGGTGTCACATTCCCGGGCGCGGCGGTGTCTTGATGCCGAACACGCAGACGTCCGAGGAGGACATCATGACGCTACGCGTCCCCAAGGCCGAGCTCCCCGCCGAGCTCCGCGACAACATGATCAAGCAGCTCGGCACCGTGGCCGAGCCCTTCGAAGTGCTGTGGAACCATCCCCTGCTCGCCGAGGCCAGCCAGGAGTTCGCGGCCAAGCTGGGCGCGTGTGACGCGGCCGACGCGAGTCTCAAGACCTTCGCGCACATGGCCGTCGCCGCACAGGTCGGCTGCAGCTGGTGCCTGGACATCAACTACTTCCAGGCGATGAACCAGGACCTGGACCTGACCAAGGCGAGCCAGGTGCCCCGCTGGCGGGAGTCGGACGTGTTCACGCCGCTGGAGCGCGACGTCCTCACGTACGCCGAGGCCATGACGAACACGCCGCCGACCGTCACCGACGAACTGGCGGAGCGCCTGCTCGACCGGCTCGGGCCGGCGGCGATGGTCGAACTCACCGTGTTCATCGGCTTCGCCAACCTGTCGACCAGGGGCAACACGGCCCACGGGATCACGTCGCAGGGCTACTCCGACGCCTGCGAGATCCGGCTCGCCGCTCGACCCGAGCCGTCCGGCGCGGCGTCGTCGACGGCATGACGGAGGACCCGTTCGTCACCCATCGCAGCCTGCTCTTCACAGTCGCCTACGAGATGCTCGGATCGGCGGCCGACGCGGAGGACGTGGTGCAGGAGTCGTGGCTGCGGTGGGCCGACGTAGACCGAGCGAGGGTGCGGGACCCGCGGGTGTACCTGATCCGGGTCGTGACGCGGCAGGCGCTCAACCGCCTGCGGACGTTGTCGCGCCGCCGCGAGGAGTACGTGGGCGAGTGGCTCCCGGAACCGCTGCTGACCAGCCCCGATGTCGCCGACGACGTCGAACTGGCGGAGAGCGTGTCGATCGCGATGCTGACGGTGCTGGAGACCCTGGGTCCGGCGGAGCGTGCGGTGTTCGTGCTCCGTGAGGCCTTCGACATGCCGTACGGCGAGATCGCCGACGCCGTGGGGAAGCCCGCGGCCACCGTGCGGCAGATCGCGCGGCGGGCCCGCGAGCACGTGGCGGCCCGGCAGCCGCGGGCGCGGGTGAGCCGGTCGGAGCAGCAGGCCGTGGTGGCTGGGTTCCTGGCCGCCTTGCGGACAGGGCAGTTGCAGGAGCTGATGGAGATCCTGGCCCCGGACGTGGTCCTGATCACCGATGGTGGCGGGCTGGCGCCGGCCGCGCTGGCTCCGATCCATGGTGCCGAGATCGTGGCGAAGCTGCTCGCTCGCCAGGACCGGGTGGTGTCGCCCGTGTGGCTCAACGGCGCACCCGCGGCCCGAATCGAGCTCGACGGCCGACTGGCCGCGGTGAGCGTGGTGGTGGAGAACGGAAAGGTCACCCGGATCCACGCGATGGCGAACCCGCGGAAACTGACAGGTCTGGACGAGCCGGCCGAACTGGTCAGATAGCCACAGGTGTTCCGGGTGGTGGTCGTCTCCCACCGCCCGGAACACCGGCGGCGAGGCTCAGCCGCTGTACGGCGCCCAAGCCGCCTCGATGGCGGCATCAGGCGGCGGCCCCCAGGCCAGGCACCCGTCGGCGAGACCGGGCCGGGCGCCGAAGACGAGGGAGGGCGTGTCGAGAGCGTCAGCCATCTCCTCGAGGTACGTGGTCAGCGACGCGTACTCGGGCCGGCGCTCTCCGTACCGGTCCCAGTAGCAGAGCTGCCCGGTATCGACATCGAGATAGAGCCCATAGGTGCGATCGACCGCGCCGAACGAGCACACCGGAATCCAGGAGGCCTTCCAGAAGGTGAACTCATCGCTGCCGTTGCGCTGTTGGAACTCCATCTCCTGTCGGTGGAAGGCGGCGACCGAGTCGAGGTCCATCAGCGCCCGATTGTCCAGAAGGAACGTGGCCCCGCGCACGTCGTGGACCCCGGCGCTCAGAGCCCACAGCGCCCTGAGGTCAGCAGGTACCCGAACGTTCAACGCTTCCTCCAGCGCGGCGATCTCATCCTCGGAGGCACCGCCCTTGAGCGAGGCGTAGGAGCCCGGGGCGTGATCGCGAAGCCAACCCGTGATCCGCTCCCAAGCACCGGCCACCTGCCGCGCAGCGATCGCTTCCAGCCCGGGATCGGGCGCACGGCCGGGTTCGCCGGCGCGCGTGGCAGGCGGCTGCGCGGCCACGACGTCCCTGATCTGCACCCGCCCTTCCTCCAGCAGAGGAGGCCCGTAGGCGTAGTGAACGCGCAGCGCCGGGCAGTCCTCGAACGTGTCGCCGTCGATCTCCACGGTGTAGAGGGACGGACCGTCCTGACGGCTGCCCAACAGCGGCTCGTCCTCAAGCTGCAGACACAGCACCTTCAGGGCGTACCCGACGCCCTGCCCCAACTCCGCGCAGCGCTCTCGTATGTCCACCGGTACATCAACAGCCACAGCCCACTCCTCGTCGCCTCGGGGTAGGCCCACGCTACGTTCCCTGGACGAGCTGACGACGCCCCCGTCCGCCCGGCATTGCGGATCCGGCTGTTTCAGGCGACCTTGAGCAGGAGCTTTCCGGTGCTCGTTCGCGAGTCCATCAGGCGGTGGGCCTCCGCCGCGTCCGCGAGGGCGAACTCGGCGGTGACGGGCAGGGTGACCGTGCCGTCGGCGACCTTTGCGAAGGCCTGCTCCGCGAGGGAGCGCAAGGCTTCGGGGGCGGTTCGGGCGAGGGTCAGGATGGAGAAGCCGCCGACCGAGATCCCGGTGGGGTACAGCTCCGGCTGGCCCACGCGCCACGGCTCGGCCGAGCTTGCGTTGCCGTACGAGACGAGGCGGCCGAAGACGGCGAGGGAGGCCAACGAGGCCTTGAGGGTCTCGCCGCCGACCGGGTCCAGGGCCAGGTCGACCCCGCGGTCGCCGGTCGCCTCCCGGACAGCCTTCTCGAGCGCGCGGGCGTCCCGCTCGAAGTCGCCGACGAACACCTGGTCATAGCCGTACGCGCGGGCGTACTCGGCCTTCGCGGGCGAGGACACCGTGCCGTACACCGCCCCCGCGCCCGCCGCCTTCGCCAACTGGCCGACGGCGGTGCCGATTCCGCCCGCGGCTCCGTGGACGAGCACGGTCTCGCCCGGCTGCAGCCGGCCGACCGCGTGCACGAGCGCGTACGCCGTCGGCAGCACCGTGGGGAGGGCGGCGGCCGTCCGCAGGTCGATGCCCGGCGGCAACGGGAAGACGGTCGTCGCCTCGGCCACGGCCACCTCGGCGTACGCGCCGCCTGCGGTCAGTGCGTTCACCTCCTGGCCGACGGCGAGCCCGGCGATCCCCGCGCCGACCGCCCGGACCCGGCCGGAGACCTCCAGGCCGGGCCGGTAGGGCAGCGCCTCGACCCGATAGCCCTCGGCGCGCGCCTTCAGGTCCGCGAAGTTCACCCCCGCGTAGGCCACGTCGATGCTCACCTGCCCGGGGCCGGGTTCGGGGACCTCGGTCTCCACCGCCTTCAGGACCTCGGGACCGCCGTGCTCCGCCAGCTCGATCGCGCGCATGCCATACCTCCGGCTCGACTGTTCAATGAAAAGCGAACACTGGTGACTGTATGATCTGGATCGAACACTCGGCAAGCCCAAACCCCGAGCGCCGAGCGTTGGGCCAGCCAATCCGTACGGGAGGACACCGTGACCACCGCCAGTCATCGCGCCGCCCCCCAGCACACCCACCCCGACGACGTCCCCGTCCTCACCGCCCTCGCCGCTCTCGCCGACCCCGTACGCCTCACCCTCGTACGGGAACTGGCGGGGTCCGACGCGTGGTCACGGGCCTGCGGCAGCTTCGACGTCCCCGTCGGCAAGGCGGCCCTCAGTCACCACTTCGCCGTCCTGCGCGCGGCCGGCCTCGTCGAGCAACGCGACCAGGGCCCCAAGCGCGTCAACCGCCTCCGCCGCCCCGAGTTCGACACCCGCTTCCCGGGCCTCCTCGACCTGGTCCTGCGCCGGGATCCGCAGGAGTAGAAGCAGGTGGCCGGACCGATCAGGAATGGAGAAGCGCAGGTCGACGGGGTGCCTCTAGCGTGATGGGCATGGAAGACATCGCCTGCATCACCCTCGACGTGGCCGACCTCTCGGCCGCCGACCGCTTCTACTCGACCGCCTTCGGCCTGGACACGCAGCTGCGCCTTCGGGCCTCGCAGGAGCCGTCGACCGGCTTCCGCGGCTTCACCCTCGCGCTCACCGTGTCCCAGCCGGCCGACGTCGACCACATCATCGGCGCCGCCCTCGACGCCGGCGCCACGACGCTCAAGCCGGCCGCGAAGTCCATGTGGGGCTACGGCGGTGTCGTACAGGCCCCGGACGGGACGATCTGGAAGGTCGCGACGTCCGCGAAGAAGAACACCGGGCCGGCCACCGGGCGGATCGACGAGTTCGTGGTCCTGCTGGGAGTCGAGGACGTGACCGAGACCAAGCGGTTCTACGTCGAGCGCGGCCTCACCGTGGCGAAGAGCTTCGGTCGTATGTACGTCGAGTTCGCGGCGGGGTCGGGCTCGGTCAAGCTCGCGCTGTACCGACGCAAGGCCCTGGCCAAGGAGGTCGGCGTCTCTCCCGACGGCGCCGGATCGCACCGGCTCGCCATCGGCGGCGGCACCGCTCCCTTCACCGACCCGGACGGCTTCGTCTGGGAGACGGCCGAAGCGCCGGCGCCCACGGCCGAAGCGCCGGCGCCCACGGTCTGAAGCGTCCCTTCCGCCCGCATGGGCGAGCTCACGCAGCGGGGCGGCCTTGCCGCTGGATGCGACAAGACCGCCACACGGTTCCGTCAGTAGCAGTCGCGCACCGGGTTGGTCTCGCTGGAGATCGCGGTGTCCTTCATCCACCCGAGCTGACCGTTGTCGGCGACCGTCATCAGCCAGCGCGTCGGGTGCGGCCCGCCCACCCAGGCCTGGTCGTCGAGCTTGCAGTAGAACCAGCTGGGGTTGGAGTACATGCGGCCCACGATGCGGGTGGGGTCGGGGTAGATGTGGTTGTTGCCGACGGAGCCGTACACCGGCGCTCCGGACACGTTGTTGCACCAGTAGCGGTTGCCGTCCTGCCAGCAGCCGCTCGCCGCGGAGGCGCTCGGTGCCGTCGCGGCACCGAGTCCGGTGGCCAGCACCGTCGCCGCCAGTACCGAAGCGAATTTCCTGCGCATGTCACTCTCTCCCGTCGTCGGGCCCCCGTTGGGCGCCATGCATCGGTCGCCTGGTCGTGGCGACCGTACGACCAGACGGCCAGGAGTACGGCCCCGGTTGCCGCGTTCACGACATGTTCACTCCTGCGGCCCAGTGTTCCGCCGCCCGTTCGGCTCAAGGTCGACGGGGGCGGGGGATACGGAACGTCGCCGTCACGAGGCGGAGAGCATTCGTGGGTGGTTCACTGGCGGCATGCCCTTCGACCGCTACGGCGTGCTCTCGGGAACCCTGTTCCGTCACTACCGCGACCAGCCGGACAACCAGGGCCGCTGGTTCCATGTCAACCTTGAGGTGGACGCGCCCGGCGGGCGGTACCACTGTGCCGTCGACGTCGACAGCCACAAGTCCAACGTGGGCGTCCAGTGGAAGTCCTTCGTCCTGGACGCCGGCGCTCTCGGGCCGGCGGCCGCCCTTGCCGCGGGCTACTACGACCTCGCGCCCGCACCGGACTCCGGGGCCCTGGACTACCTGCGCCACCCGGCACTGGTGGACCACTCGGGCGTCCTGTTCGAGCGCCGCCCGCCGTCCTGGCTGCAGGAGCTCCTCGACCTGTTCGGCTCGCGGCCGTGGCACGCGGGCTCGAACGTCGACGCCGCCGCCGCGTTGGAGCCGATGCTGGTGGCGGGGCGGCGCATCCTCGTCTTCGGCGAGCCGTTCGACAACGACCCCGAGGGCGACCTCGGCATGCACAACATCCACCAGAACCAAGGCGACCCGGCCGGTTCCCAGTGGTGGCCGGAGAACGGGATCTGGCAGGACGGCGCAACGGTCACCCAGCGCTCCGACGGCAAGTACCACGTATTCCTGAACAAGTTCTCCAGCCAGGCGAGCCGGACGGACAGCGCGGGACACCCTGTCGTCTGACCGCGATCCCGTCCTTGACGCCTCGGCGAGCGCGATCGCCCGGCGCCGGCATGGCTGTGTCGAGCGCCAGAGCCGCAGCAGGGCGCTGTGTTCGGACGGACGCGCCGATCGGTGCGTGATCGGGGTGGGATGCGCGACGGACGGCGGGTGATCCGGCGGGGGTCGGTCGTGAGGATGGTCGTCATGGATGCCGAACTCGAAGCGTTCGGCACGTTGTTCACCCGGGCCCGGCTTGGTCGAGGGCCGTACCCCGGCGTGGCGGCGATCCTCTCATCGATCTCAGAAGGACGGCTGTCTTGAAGAACCGATTGGCGTTGTGTGGAAGTGTGGCCGCGCTGAGTGTCTGCGCGGGCTTGGTCGCGGGGGTTCCTGCGTCCAGCGAGACACGTGCTGTGCCGGCCGGTAGTGCGAGCGCTTCGACCGGTCTCGATCCTGCGGAGTTGAAGTCCGCCCTTGATGGTGTCCACCGCGCGGGGGTTCCAGGGGTGTACGCCGAGGTGCGGGACGCCGGTCAGGCGTGGCGTGGGGCTTCCGGGGTCGCCGATGTCGGGACCGGGCGTCCCGTCACGCCCGACATGCGGCAGCGGGTCGGCAGTATCACCAAGACCTTCACCGCCGCCGCGATCATGCAGCAGGTCGAGCAGGGGCGGATAGCGCTCGATGCGCCGATCGGCGGGTATCTGCCGCAGCTCGTGCCGGGGGAGCGGGGCAGGAAGATCACGGTTCGGATGCTGCTCAACAACACCAGCGGCATCCCTGACTACATCCCCTATGCCTTTCCGTCCCTCCAGAGGGTCCCTTCCGGGCCGGACGTGCCCAAAAGCCTCGACGACAACCGGTTCCGGCAGTTCCGGCCGGCCGAGCTGATCGAGCTGGGGCTCGCGGCGCCTCCCGCCGGGGAGCCCGGAGCCACACCCGGGGTGTACTCCAACACCAACTGGCTGCTCCTCGGGCAACTCCTGGAGCGGGTGACCGGTACCACGGCCGAGGAGTACATCACCCGGAACGTCATCGAGAGGGCGGGGCTCCGGCACACCGAGTTCCCTGCCGGGACGCGCATCAAGGGGCCGCACTCCCGGATGTACGAGGCTCTGTGGGGCTTCATCGATCCGCCGCGCGACTACAGCGTCTACAACATGTCCTGGACGGGGACCGGGGCCGCTCTGGTGTCGACCATGGAGGATCTCAACCGCTTCTATCGCAAGCTCCTCGACGGCAGGATCGTCAACCACGCGTCGCTGGCGGAGATGCAGCGCACGGTCCCGGTCATCGCGCTGGACGGAACGACGATCGTCTACGGCCTAGGTCTGCACAAGGTCACGGTCCCGGACTGCGGCACCTTCTGGGGCCACGACGGCACGGTCTGGGGGGCCGGAACGATCTCCCTGACCCGGGCCGACGGCAAGCGTCAGATGTCCGTCGCGGTCAACCTCCAGAGGTGGAACAAGATGGACTCCTCGGGGAAGCCGCAGCACCATCCCATCGACGACGCGATGAAGACGCTGCAGCGGCAGGCGATGTGCGGTGACGGAGACTAGACGTACGCCGGTGGAATGTCGGGGCTGAGATCTCGGTTCTGAACTTGGCGTACAGGCGTATGCGAACGACTACCAGGGGTGGGCTGTGGGGCACGAGGTGCGGGGGGCCGTGGCGGTCGGGTTCGAAGCGGTGCGGGAGGAGTTCGCTTCCGTACTCGCCGAGGAACCGGTGGAGCCCGGGGCGCAGTTGGCCGTGTACGTGGGCGGGCGGCAGGTCGTCGATCTGTGGGGTGGTCAGGACGTCGCCGGGGACTCGCTCTTCGCGCTGTACTCCTCGGCGAAGGGGGCGGCGCATCTCGTACTCGCCCTTCTCGTGCAGGACGGAGTGCTCGACCTGGATCGGCCCGTCCTCGACTGGTGGCCCGAGTTCGCCGCCGAAGGGAAGGGGCGGGTGACGCTGCGTCAACTCGCGTCCCATCAGGCCGGGGTCGTGGGCGTCGAAGGCGGGTTCACCGCCGTCGAGTTGGCCGACGACCGGCTCCTCGCCGAGCGGCTCGCCGGCCAGAAGCCGTACTGGGAGCCGGGCGCCGCGTACGGCTACCACGCCTGGGTGATCGGCGCGCTCATCGGCGAGGTGGTGCGGCGTGCGACCGGTCGCACGGTCCAGGAGCTCTTCGAGGAACGGGTCCGGGCGCCGTACGGGCTGGACTTCCACCTCGGGCTGCCCGAGGCACTGGAGAGCCGGTGCCTTCCGGTCCAGCCCGCGACGCAACCGGCTCCGGAGCAGGCGGTCCCCGCACCGGACAGCCTGACAGGTGTGGCGTTCAACCTGAACGCCACACCCCCGACCGACCTCGTCGCCTTCGGCAACACCCGTGCCGTCCGCGCCCAGGGGCCGGCATCGTCGGGCGGCGTCGGCAACGCCCGTGGTTTGGCGCGTATGTACGCGGCCGCGATCAGCGAAGTGGACGGTCTGCCGCGGCTGCTCGCCCCGACGGTCGTCGCGGAGTTCGCCGCGGTGCAGATGCGCGGGACGGACCTGGTGACCGGCGAGCTCGACCATTTCGCCGTCGGCTTCGAGGCCCAGGGCGTGCGCTACCCGGTCCTCGGACCGGACGCCTTCGGGCACAGCGGCGCCGTCGGCGCGCAGTCCTTCGCCGATCCGGGCAGCGGCGTCGCGTACTCGTACACCCGTCGGCGCTTCCAGCCCCAGGGCGGAGGGGCCGCGGAGAACACGCGCCTGATCGACGCGGTCATGCGCGCCGCCCGCCGGAACCAGTCGGCCACTCGTCCCTGAACGCGGTGGCTGTTCGCGTGCCGGCCTGAGGTCCGTTCAGCCGTCCGAGCCCTGGTCTCGCTCGGCCCCGGTCGGCGCGGCCTGGGCCAGCAGGCCGTCGACGAGGGCGTGGAGGCCCTGGGCGTACGTGTCCTGTGCGGCCACCGTCGCCCAGCGGTGCCCGATGGCAGCCAGGCGAGGCGCCTGTGACGCGTCGAAGTTGGCCGGAGTGGCGTCCGCCGGTACGAACCGCTGGTCGTCGGGGCGGCGCCTGGAGTTGGCGCGGACGATCACCTCGCCGACGGTGTAGTACCAAAGGCTGCGGAAGACGACGATGGCCTGGTCGGGTGTGCATCCGCGGTCGATCGCTCCGGCCACGACGGTTTCGACCATCCACAGGGCCTTGGTGTCGAGGCGGCCCACGAAACCGTCGGTCATGAGGACCTCGGTGGCCCACGGCCAGGCTGCCGCGAGGGCGTCGTGGATTGCGATGGCCGCTGCGACGATGCGCTCCCTCGGCTCATCGGGCAGTTGGGGACGCTCGGTCCCGGAGACGTAGTCGTTGAGCAGGAGGACCAGCAGCTCCTCCTTGTCCCGTACGTGGTGGTACAGGGTCGTCGCTCCGATGCCGAGCTCGGCGGCCAGTCGGCGGACGGTCAGCTTCTCCCAGCCGTCCCGCTCGATGAGCAGGCGGGCTGCCGCCAGGATCTGCTCGCGGGAGGTCACGGGTGGCCGGCCGGTGCGGCCGGACGATGAGGCGGAGCGGGACATCGTCCCATCATGCTGTCCCGCCGCCCCAAGCCGCAAAACCGTGCCGCGCCGCAGAACCGGCCCCGGTCAAGCCATGCGCGTCGACAGCCGTCTCTCTCGGTGCTAGTTTCGGAACATGTTCGGAAAGTCCAATGGAAGGTCACGGGACGGACGATGACAACGCATCAGACGGAACCATCCGACGCCGTCGGGCTCGGGGAGTTACTGCGCCCCGTCCGGGCGCGCCTGAGCATGGCGATCGGCCTGCAGGCCCTCGGAGCGGTGATCGCTGTGGTGCCGTTCGCCGCAGTGGCCGAGCTGGCTGAAGTGCTGCTGGCGGACGGGCCGGTCGAAGAGGACCGCGCATGGACGGTCGCGGTGATCGCGGCGGTCGCGCTGACGGCGTGGCTGGTGCTGACCGCACTGGCCGGAGCGATCGCTCATTCCGCCGATCTGGACTTCCAGTTGTCGGTGCGGCGGCGTCTCGTCGACCGGCTCGGCCGGGTGCCGCTGGGGTGGTTCGCCGACCGGGGCGCCGGCGGGATCGGGAAGGCGGTCCAGCACGACGTGGACACGATGCATCACCTGGTCGCCCACGCCCTGCTGAACCTCACCACCAGCGTGGTCACGCCCGTGGTGACGCTGGCCTATCTGTTCTGGGCGGACTGGCGGATGGCCCTGATCCTGCTGATCCCGATCGTGATAGGCCTCGGGCTGTTCGTGCGGATGCTGGTGACCATGGAGTCGCAGACGGCGGCCTTCGACGAGGCGCAGCAGCGCATCGTCAGCAGCGTCGTCGAATTCGTCGAAGGCATCGCCGTGGTGAAGTTGTTCGGGCAGGCCCGGCGCGCACACCGGCAATACGCGCAGGCCGCCGAGGACTTCGCGGACTCCTTCTTCGCCTGGATCTCGACGGCCTTCCGGAAGAGCGCGGCCTCGGAGCTGGCGCTGAGCCCGGTCACCGTACTGCTCACCGTCCTGGCCGGCGGCACGGCGCTGATCTCCGCCGGCCACCTTCCGGCGGTCGAGCTGCTGCCGTTCGCGATCCTCGGGCTGGGCCTTGCCGGGCCCATGCAGGCCCTGCACTACTACAGCCACGACATGGAGAAGGCGAGCGCGGCGGCCAAGCGCGTGGGTGCGCTGCTCGCCGCGCCGGAGCTGTCGGCCCCCGCCGTACCGCGGCAGCCGGAGCTCGCCGGCGGCGCCCGGGTGGAGCTGGCCGGGGTGGAGTTCGCGTACGACGCGGACCGGCCGGTGCTGAGCGGCATCGACCTCGTACTCGAGCCGGGCACCGTGACGGCGCTGGTCGGGGCCTCGGGCTCGGGCAAGACCACCCTGGCGAAACTGCTGCCCCGGTTCTTCGACCCGACCGCCGGCGCCGTCACGATCGGCGGCGTCGACCTGCGCGACATCGCGCCGGACCAGCTGTACCGGCTGGTGTCCTTCGTTCTGCAGGACGTTCAGCTGCTCGACGCCAGCGTGCGCGACAACATCCGCCTCGCCCGTCCCGACGCGGACGAGGAGACGGTACGGCGCGCGGCGCGGGCCGCGGCCGTCGACGAGCGCATCGGCGCTCTGCCGCGCGGTTACGACTCGATGGTCGGCCGTGACGTCCGCTTCTCGGGTGGTGAGGCGCAGCGACTCTCCATCGCCCGTGCGATCCTCGCGGACACCCCGATCGTGGTGCTCGACGAGGCGACCGCCCATGCGGACCCCGAATCGGAGGCGCTGATCCAGGACGCGCTGTCGGAGCTGGCGGCCGGACGGACCGTACTCGTCGTCGCGCACCGGCTGGCCTCGGTGGTCGGCGTCGATCGCATCGTGGTGCTCGAACACGGCCGGACGGTCGAACAGGGCACACACGAGGAGTTGCTCGCCGCCGGCGGACGGTACGCGCGGATGTGGCAGCTGCAGGAGCAGGCCGGAATCGGGCACGCGGACGACCGCGATGCCTACGCCGGAGCGAGCAGGACACAGGGGGAAGCGCGATGATTCGTCGACTGTTCACCGCACTCGGCCCGCGGCACGACCGCGCGCTGCGCCGGTTGCTCGGCCGGCTCACCGTCGCGGCGCTGCTGCAAGGCGCGGCGTTCGTTCTGCTCGTCCCAGCCTTGCGGGAACTGCTCGGTGACGAACCGTCACGAGCTTGGCCGTGGGTGCTCGCGCTCGCGTTGCTGTGGATCGGGTACGCGGCCGTGAGCTATTCGGCGACGCTGGCCGGGTTCGTGACCGGTGTGGACCTGAGCCGCGACCTGCATCACCGGATCGGCGACAAGGTCGCGCAGCTTCCGCTGGCCTGGTTCACCCCCGATCGCGTCGGCGGGCTCGGGCGGCTGACCGCGCAGCGCGTGGTCGACATCATGGGCGTACCGGCGCATCTGCTGCGGCAGTTGGTCGACGCCGTCGTCACGCCGCTGGTCGTGGTCCTCGCGATGTTCCTGTTCGACTGGCGGCTGGCCGTGGCGATGTCCGTCGCCGCGGTCGTGGCGGCGCTGGTGTACCGGGTGGCCGGCCGCGGCATGCAGGCCGCCGACCGGGAGGCGGACCGGATCCACGCCGAGGCCGCCGGGCGGATCGTGGAATTCGCCCGCGCCCAACCGGTGTTGCGCGCCTTCGGCCGTACGGTGCAGGGGCACGCCGCGCTCGACGAGGCGCTCGCCGCGCAGCATGCGGCCGGCCGCGGGATGCTCCGCGCCTCCATGCCCGGCATCGTCGGGCTCGGTTTCGTCGCGCAGGCGTCGTTCCTCGTACTCCTGGCCCTGGGCACCCATCTGGCGCTCGGCGGCTCGCTGGCCGCGGCCGAACTCGTCGCGCTGCTGGTGCTGGCGGCCCGGTTCGTCGAACCGGTCATGCTCACCGCCGAGCTCGGCGGCGCGATCCGCGTCGCCGAGAACGCGCTGACCGAGGTCAACGACCTGCTCGCCACCGCGACGCTGCCCGAACCGGCGGCGCCCCGGCGGCTGGACGGCGCCGACATCGAACTCCACGACGTGCGCTTCGGCTACGACGGCGCCGCAGTCCTGGACGGACTGTCGATGCGGGTGCCGCAGGGCCGGATGACCGCACTGGTCGGGCCGTCAGGGGCCGGCAAGACGACCGTGATCAAGCTGATCGCGCGGTTCTTCGACCCCGACGGCGGCACGGTGCGGGTCGGCGGCGCGGACGTTCGCGAGCTGCGGACCGAGGATCTGATGTCGGCCGTCTCCGTGGTCTTCCAGGAGGTGTACCTCTTCGACGGAACGATTCTCGAGAACGTGCGCCTCGGCCGGCCCGACGCCACCGACGAAGAGGTCTACGCCGCGGCCCGCACGGCGCGGGTCGACGACATCGCCGACCGCCTGCCGGGCGGCTGGGACGCACCGGTCGGGGAGGGCGGCAGCCGCCTCTCCGGCGGCGAGCGGCAGCGCGTCTCGATCGCGCGCGCCTTGCTGAAGAACGCCCCGATCGTGCTGTTCGACGAGCCGACCGCCGCCCTGGACGCCGAGAACGAGCACGCCCTCCAGCAGGCGATGGCGGCCCTGGCGCGGGACCGTACCGTCCTGGTGATCGCCCACCGGCTGCACACCCTGCGCGAGGCCGACCACATCGTCGTCCTCGACCAGGGGCGGGCCGCGGAGGAGGGTGTCCACGACGACCTGCTCGCTCGCGACGGTCGCTACGCCCATTACTGGCGGGAGCGCAGCCGCGCGCAGGGGTGGCGTCTGACCGGGCCGGCCGCCGCTCGCGGATCGAGTACGTCATGACGAACAGCGCAGGTGCATGTTCACCACTCGGCGAGCGAGCCGTCCCGGCGCCGCCAGATCGGGTTGCGCCAGCGGTGGCCCGTCTCGGCGGCGCGTTCGACGGCCTTCTCGTCGACTTGGATGCCGAGACCGGGCTCCGTGAGGAGCTCGACATGCCCGTCCTCGTACCGGAACACCGACGGTTCGACGAGGTAGTCGAGGAGGTCGGAACCGGTGTTGTAGTGGATGCCCAGGCTCTGCTCCTGGATGAGCAGGTTGGGGGAGGCGAACCCGACCTGCAGGCACGCGGCCAGCGCGATCGGGCCGAGCGGGCAGTGCGGGGCGAGCGCGGTGTCGTACGCCTCGGCCATCGCCGCGATCCGGCGCACCTCGGAGATGCCGCCCGCGTGCGACAGGTCCGGCTGGGCGATGGCGATGCCCTGGGTGAGGATCTTCTTGAAGTCCCAGCGGGAGTAGAGGCGTTCGCCCGTCGCGATGGGGATGCTGGTCGAGCGGACGATGTCCCCGATGTGGTCGCTCAGCTCAGGGACGACGGGCTCCTCGACGAAGAACGGGAGGTAGGGCTCCAGCAGGGGCAGGACGCGGCGGGCCATCGGGATGGTCAGCCGGCCGTGGAAGTCGACGGCGATGTCGAAGCGGTCGCCGACGGCCTCGCGGACGCGGGCGACGCGGTCGACGATGCCGTGCACCGCCTCGGGCGTATCGATGAAGTCCAGCTGGGGCGAGGCGTTCATCTTGATCGCGGTGAACCCCTCGGCCTTGCGCGCCAGGGCCTCTTCGGCGACGTCGGCCGGACGGTCGCCGCCGATCCAGCTGTACACGCGGGCGCGGTCGCGGACGTTGCCGCCCAGCAGCTGCCACACCGGGACCCCGAGCGCCTTGCCCTTGATGTCCCACAGCGCCTGGTCGATGCCGGCCACGGCGCTGGACAGGATCGGGCCGCCGCGGTAGAAGCCGCCCTTGGTGAGCACCTGCCAGTGGTCCTCGATGCGAAGCGGGTCCTGGCCGACGAGGTAGTCGCTCAGCTCGTCGACGGCGGCGGCCACGGTGTGCGCGCGGCCCTCGATCACCGGCTCTCCCCAGCCCGTGATGCCTTCGTCGGTGTCGATGCGCAGGAAGCACCAGCGGGGGGCGACGAGGTAGGTGCGCAGGGATGTGATCTTCACTTGGACTCCTTCTTGACGGACCAGCCGCCGTCGACGACGAGGTCGGCGCCGGTGATGTACGAGGCGTCGGCGGAGGCCAGGAAGGCGACCGCGGCGGCGACTTCCTCGGCCGCCCCGAGCCGGCCGAGCGCGGTGGCGCGGGCGGACAGCCGCTGGTCCGCCTCGCTCACCTCGTCCCACACGTCGGTGAGGATGGGGCCGGGCAGCACGGAGTTGAACCGGACTTCGGGCCCGTACTCGACGGCCAGTTGACGCATCAGCGCGCAGATGCCGCCCTTCGAGGCCGCGTACGCGGGGTGCCCGGGCAGGCCGAAGTTCGCGTGCACGCTGGAGGTGGCGACGAAGCAGCCCCTCGTGGAGCGCAGGTCGTCCACGAATATGCGGGCCCCGAGGTAGAGGGCCTTGAGATTGACCGCGATCTCCCTGTCCCAGCCGTCGTCGGTCAGTTCGTGCGCCGCGGCGGTGATGTGGATGAACGCGTTGTTGTGCACGACGTCGGGCGGGCCCGCGAACTCGTGTGTGCAGTCGCGGAGTTGCTGCCAGCCCTCTTGGGACGAGACGTCGCAGTGGACGTACGCGGCGCGACCGCCGTCGGCGACGATGTCCTTGACGACGTCCTCGCCGGCCGCGTCGGCGATGTCGGCGAGGACGACGGTCGCGCCCTCGGCGGCCAGCCGCAGCGCGGTGGCCGCTCCGATGCCTGAGGCGGCGCCGGTGACCACCGCGGTCTTTCCGGTGAAGCGTTGCATGGGGGTGGTTCCTGTCCGGTCGGATCGGGGTCGGCGAGGTGAGGGCCTCGCGCGGAGGGGGAGGCGGGCCTTTGGCGCGCCCGGCGTTCGGGTGTCGGTGCCTCAGCGGATGACGTCGTCGCCCGTGAGCAGGCCCAGTTCGTCCCGCCGCGGCAGGCCCTCGAAGTCGCCCTGGACCGAGACGGCGAATGAACCGCACGTCGCCGCGGTCCGCAGCCGTTCCGTGGGCCCCGCGCCGTCGAGATACGCTGCGAGGAATCCGGCGACGAAGGCGTCACCGGCGCCGATCGGGTCGACGACGGTGACCGCTACGGGCGGCTGGGCCAGCGCTACGCCGTCGACCACGGCGAGCGCCCCCTCCGCGCCGAGCTTGACGATCGCCTGCCGGGGGCCGAGCGCCGTCAGCGCGTGCGCCGTCCGCTCCGGGGGCGCTTCGCCGACGAGGAGGCTCGCCTCCTCGGGTCCGGCGAAGACGAGGTCGGCCTGCCGGACGAGGAAGCCCAGTTCGGCGGCCGCGTCGTCCTTGGACCACAGCAGGGAGCGGTAGTTGACGTCGACGGAGACGGTGACCCCGGCCCGGCGGGCGACGTCGACGGCGTGGCGTACGGCGTCCCGGGCGGTGCTCCCGAGGGCAGGGGTGATTCCGGTGATGTGCAACAGCCGGGCCGTGGCGACGAGTTCCTCGTCGACGTCCTCCGGCGCGAGGCGGGAGCCGGCGAGGCCGCGGCGGTAGTAGGCGGAGCGGGTGCGGTCGGCGGTCCGGCGTTCTCGGAGCATCAGGCCGGTGGGCACGGCGGTTTCGGTGCGGACGTGGAAGACGTCGACGCCCTCCGCCCGCAGCCCGCCGACGATCATCCGGCCGGCGGCGTCCGCGCCGACCCGGCCGATCCACGCGGCGGGGTGGCCGAGCCGGCGGACGCCGATCGCGACGGTCGCCTCGGCTCCCGCGAACGACAGCCTCGCGGAGGCCCCCGGCGCGAGGGGCCCGGGTTCGCTCGCCGCGACGACGGCCATCGCCTCGCCCAGAGTCACCAGGCCGGTCACCGTGGCACCCCAGCCACAACGTCGACGAGTCGTGCCGTGCGCTCGGCCAGCGCGCCGAGGTCGCCGCCCTCGCAGGCGTCGCCGACGAGCGGGCTGCCCATGCCGAGAGCGGTGGCGCCCGCCCGGAGGTACGCGGGGGCGTCCTCAAGGCGGATGCCGCCCGTGGGCACGAGAGGTATGTCGGGCAGCGGGGCCCGTACGGCGCGTACGTACTCCGGGCCTCCGACGGACGCGGGGAAGAGCTTCACCATGGCGGCGCCGGCCTGCCACGCCGTGAGTATCTCCGTCGGCGTCAGCGCTCCCGGCAGCACCGGAACGCCGAGCCGACGAGCCTCGGCGATCACGTCGAGCTGGGTGGCCGGGGTGATCAGGTACTCGGCGCCGGCCGCCACCGCGGCCTCGGCCTCGCGCGGTGTGGTGACGGTGCCCGCGCCCAGCGTGAGGCCGTCGGGCAGGCCCTGGGCGTACTCGCGCAGGGCGTCGAGGACTCCGGGGGTGGTGAGGGTGAACTCGACGGCGCGGACGCCTGCTTGGCGCAGAGCGTCGGCGACCTGCGGGAACCTGTCGGCTGAGGTGGAGCGCAGGATCGCCACGACCGGGACGGCGGCGAGGGCGTACGGGAGGGTGGTCATGCCGTCTCCTGGGGAACGAGGTCGTCGAAGGGCACGGCCGGCAGTCCGGCGACGCCCGGTCGGCAGACGAACAGCCGCCCGGCGTGCCGCTCTTCGATCAGCTGGCGCTCGGTCAGTTCCTCGGCCGCCGTGGTGATCACGAGGGTGTCGAGGGCCGGGCCGGCGAAGGCGACGCTGGACACGTGGGAGGCGGCCACGTCCACGACGGTGTGGCAGGCTCCGTCCGGCGCGAAGGCGCGTACCTGGCCCGCGCCCCAGACCGCGACCCAGACGCTGCCGTCGCGGTCCACGGTCAGACCGTCGGGTACGCCGCCGTCGATCGCGGCGAAGGGCCGGCGGCCGCTGGGCGTGCCGGTGGCGAGGTCGTAGTCGAAGACGTCGACGCGGCGCGTCGCGCTGTCGGCGTAGTACATCAGGGCGCCGTCGGGGCTCCAGCCGAGTCCGTTGGAGATGGTCACGGAGTCGAGCAGCACCCGCAGGCCGTTCGGGCCGAGTTGGTAGAGGGCGCCGGCGCCCGGGGTCGTGTCGTACGCCATGGTGCCGGCGAGCAGGCGTCCGCGAGGGTCGCACGCGGCGTCGTTCAGGCGTCGTGGCACGCCGTCCTGGGGGAGGGGAAGGACGGCGAGCTCCTCCTGGCGGCCGCCGTCGCCGATCTTGACGAGAGACGTGGACACCGCGGCGATCAGGGCCCCGCTGCGGCAGGGCCGGACGGCGCCGACCGGGCCGCCGGGGGCCAGCGCGGTGCGGGGCAGGATGTCGGCAAGGCCGCTGCCGTCGGCGCGGGGGACCAGGCTGCCGCGGTGGACGAGGCCGGCGGTGATGTCGACCCAGAGCAGTTCTTGCAGGTCGGGGTCCCACACCGGGCCTTCGCAGAGCCTCCCGGGATCGGGGCTGCAGGGACGGGCCCTCAAGTGGCGCATATGAAGTTTCCTTGTTCCGGAGTTCTGGACGTCAGTGGGGAAGCCCGACCGCCCGTTCGCCGCTGCGCCGCTGCTGGATGACGACGGCGATGACCAGGAGCGCTCCCTGGGCGACGTTCTGCCAGAAGGTGTTGATGCCCTCCACGGTCAGGCCGTTCTCCAGGCAGCCGAGGAGGGCCACCGCCAGCAGCGTGCCGCCGATGCCTCCCTTGCCGCCCTTGAGCGCCGCGCCGCCGAGCGCGGCCGCGGTGATGGCCTTCAGTTCGAGGCCCTCGCTGCCGGAGACCGGTTGGCCGGAGCCGGTACGGGCGGTCAGCAGGATGCCCGCCACCGCCGCGACGACGCCGATCAGGGTGTACACGAAGATCAGGTACTTGTTGATGCCGATGCCGGCCAGCCGCGCGGCGGTGTCGTTGCCGCCGATCGCGTACAAGTTGCGCCCGATGTCGGTGTACTTGAGCAGCAGATGCACGGTCACGGCCACCACGATCAGGATCCAGACCATCACCGGCAGCCCGGCGATCTTGCCGCGCCCGAGGAAGATGAAGACGTCGTCGTTGAGCACGTAACCCTGGGCGCGTCCGTCGGACAGCAGCTGGGCCAGGCCCTTGTACGCGGCGAGGCCGGCGAGCGTGGCGATCGTGGGGTTGACCCGCCCGTACACGATGATCAGGCCGTTCAGCGCGCCGACGACCACGCCGACGCCGACGGCGGCGGCCATGCCGAGAAGGGCGTTCGAGCCGGTCGTGGTGAACACCATGGCGCTGACCACGGACGCGACGCCGACCTGCGAGCCGACGGAGATGTCGAGGCCGCCGCAGATGATGACCACGGTCTGCACGATCGCGAGCAGTCCGGTGATGGTCGCCGCCTCGGCGATGACCTGCATGTTGGACAGGCTCAGGTAGTTGTCGTTGAGAGCGCCGAACAGGACGAGGACGACGACGAGGGCGCCGATGAGGCTGATGTTCTGCCCGCCGATGCCGGTCAGCAGCTTCGGCCGGCGCGCCGCGCGGCCGTCACCGCCCTTGGGCCCCTGGACAGCCGGTGAGGGAGTACTGGTGAGGGTCATGATGCGGCTCCAGGGGCGGCGCCGACGATGTCGTCGGCCATGGCGAGTTCGAGGATGGATTCTTCGGTGGCTTCGCTGCGGTCGAGTTCGCCGGTGATCCGGCCGCCCTGCATGACGACGACCCGGTCGGCGAGGCCGAGCAGTTCGGGGAGTTCGGAGGAGATGACCAGCAGGGCGACGCCCTCGGCCGCCAGGTCCGCGATGATCTGGTAGATCTCCGCCTTCGCGCCGACGTCGATGCCGCGGGTCGGCTCGTCGAGGATCAGCACCTTCGGCTTGCGGGCCAGCCACCTGGCCAGTACGACCTTCTGCTGGTTGCCGCCGGACAGCTTGCGCACCTCGTGGTCGATCGACGGGGTGCGCACCCGCAGCCGGTCGGAGTACTCCTGGGCGAGCCGGCGTTCCGCCGCCCGCCGGACGAAGCGGAAGCGCCGCAGCCGGTCCAGTACGACGAGGGAGGCGTTGTCCTTGACGGACTGCTGGAGGAACAGCGCCTGCGCCTTGCGTTCCTCGGGTGCTAGTCCGAGACCGGCGCGGATCACGTCGCCCGGTCGGCCGCTGCGCAGCCGTACTCCGTCCAGCGTGGCGGTGCCGCTGTGGACGGGCAGGTCGCCCGCGAGGGCGAGGGCGAGTTCCGAGCGGCCGGCCCCGATCAGGCCTGCCAGGCCGACGACTTCGCCGGCGTGCACCCGCAGCGAGATGTCGGTGACGTCGTCCGTGGTGAGGTTGCTGACGTCGAGCACCAGCCGGTCGGTGGCCACCCGCTGCCGTACGAACATGGCGGACAGGTCGCGGCCCACCATCAGGCGGACGAGTTCGCCCTCGTTCGTGGCCCGGGCGTCCTGGACGCCGACCAGGCTGCCGTCGCGCAGGACCGCGATGCGGTCGGCGAGTTGGAAGATCTCCTGCATGCGGTGCGAGACGTACACGATCGCGATGCCCTGGTCGCGCAGTCGGCGGATCAGCGCGAACAGCGCGTCCACCTCGTGCTCCGACAGCGACGACGTGGGTTCGTCGAGCGCGATGAGCCGTGCGGTCGTGCCGCCGGTCAGCGCCCGCATGATCTCCACCAACTGCCGCTGGGCGGGCGTGAGTTGTGAGCCGAGCAGGTCAGGGTCGAGGACGTGGGCGAAGCCCAGCCGGTCCAGGTCGGCCCTGATGCGCCGGTTCAGTTCGGCCCGGTCCAGCATCCGCCCGTGCTTGCGGGGCAGGGCCCCGGCGTAGACGTTCTCCGCGACGGAGATGTGCGGGATGATCTCGGGTTCCTGCGGGATGATCCGGATGCCGGCGGCCCGTGCGCGGGCGGGGGAGTCGAGCACGGCGGGCTCGCCGTCCACGACCACCTGCCCCTCGGTGGGCTGGTGGTCGCCGGTGAGGATCTTGAGCAGCGTCGACTTTCCGGCGCCGTTCTCGCCCATCAGGGCGGTGACCTGTCCGGCGGGGAAGTCGAGCGTGACGTCGCCGAGTGCCTGCACCGCGCCGAAGCGCTTGGTGATGCCCGCCACCCCGACGGACGGGGGGTCGCAGGCCGTGGGGGACGGGCTGCCGGGGGATCCCGGGGCGGCGGCCGGATGAGGGTCTTGGTTCATCTGTCGGTTCACCTCGAAGGCAGGGTGCAGGCGCGGTCGGGAGCGGCCCCGACGCGTCGGGAAGCGGGGCGGGGAGTCACCGGCCGGCGGTCGTTCCGTGGGCGGCCGCCGGCCGGGAGCACTCAACTGCAGGTGAGTCCTGCGCTCTTCCATGAGGCGTGGTCGACCATGGTCGTCGGGGCGAAGGCCTCGGCGGGGAAGTCCTTGCCGCTCTTGAGCTTGTCGTACATGGTCTGGACGGCGAGGGCGCCGACGTCCTTGCCGTTGATGAACAGCGCGGCCTTCATGCCGCTGGGCTTGTCCGACTGCCATTCCTTGCAGGCGAGGTAGGCGCCCAGGCCCACGCCGACGACGTGGTCGGGGCCGACGCCGGCGTTGGCGAGCGCGGTGACGCCGCCCATGACGTTCTCGTCGTTGCAGCCCCAGACCACCCAGTTCTTGACGCCGGAGTTGGCGGTGACCGTCGCGGCGATCTTGTCCTGGGCGCCGGTGGGCGTGTTGTCGGTGGGGACGTCGATGGTCTTCACGCCGGGAACGGCCGCGTCGAAGGCCTTCTTCGCCGCCGCGACCCGGTCGCCGCAGACGGTCACGTCCTGCTTCCAGGCCGAGACGACGCGGGTGTCGGCGGCCGTCCAGCCGGCCTTCTTGTACTCGACGGCGGCGCGCTTGCCGACCTCCTCGCCCATCTGGGCGCCGCTGAACCCGATCCGAGGCACCAGGTCGCCCTTGCCGCAGGCGGCCGGGTCCGGGCCGGTGGTGCAGATCTGGTCGTCGGAGGTCAGGAGCGCGACCTTGCCGTCCTTCGCGGTCTGGACGACCTGCGGGCCGACGGCCGGGTCCGGTACGACGATGATGACGCCGTTCGTCTTCTGCGCGATCGCCGACTGCACCTCGCTGACGGTCTTGTTGGCGTCGTTGCCCAGGTTGACGACCTTGAGGTCGATGCCGAGCTCCTTCGCCTTCTCCTTCGCGCCCGCGGCCTCGCCGATGAAGTACTCCTGGTCGCCCTGCTTCTGCAGGTACGTGATCGAGATCTTGCCGTCGACCTTGGCGACCTGGTCGTCGGTGACGGCCTCCTTCCCGGACGAGCACGCCGTGCTCAGGCCGAGAGTCAGCAGAAGGCCGGTGGCGGCGGCCGTGCGGCGGGGGGTGGAACGGAACATGGGGAGCTCCTTGGGGCCGTTCGAGGAGAGCGAGGGAGGGCCGCGAGGCGAGGAGCGCCTCGTCGGGCATCTCAGATCCCTCAAAATCAAACAGGGTCAAACGTTTAGCTACATGACACAACGCGTTGTCGGGGGCGTCAAGACATGCGACAGGTCGAGATGAGTCCGTGATGTTCACGTGTGCCAGAAGCAACAGACATGACAAAACCCCCGGTGAACCGTTGCGTGACACGGTTGGGTGTCACGCGACGGTTCGCCGGGGGTCGAACAGAATCACACAGGCGGCAGCGCTCGCTCGGCGCCGTCGGGTGCCTACTCGGCGACCGTGAAGCCCTGGTCCTTCCCGTACTTGACGCTCACGTCCTGCCAGGACTTCAGGCCGTCCGCCAGCGGCTTGGGGGAGACGTAGGCCTTGCCGACGGTGTCGTTGAAGACGGAGTTGGCGTACACCTGGTACGGCAGGTACGACCAGCCGGCGCCGACGTTGTTCGCGGACTCGGCGAAGATCTTGTTGGCCTGCTGCCCGCCGAAGTAGGGGAACGGCTTCTCCAGGAACGCCTTGGACCCCAGGTCGGCCGTGGTGGCAGGGAAGGCGCCCTGGGCGACGCGGGACGTCGCGCCGGCGCCGGTCGTCGCGAACTCGATGAACGCGTAGGCGAGTTCCTGGTTCTTTGTGCCGTCCGGCACCGCGAGGGAGCTGCCGCCGTTCTCGGCGCTGGCCTTGTCGCCCTTCGTCCACTGCGGGAGCGGGGCCACGCGCCAGTCGCCGGACGCCGACGCGACGCCGGAGGCGAAGTTGGCCGGCATCCAGGCGCCGATGGACAAGGTGGCGAGGGAGCCGTCCCCCAGTCCCTTGTACCACTCGTTGCTCCAGGAGCTGACCGGGGCGACCAGCTTCTCGTCCAGGAGCTTCTGCCAGGTGTCCGTGTACTTCTTGGTGCCGGCGTCGCCGAAGTCGATGGAGACCTGGGTGCCGCCGCTCTTGTAGGGGCGGCCGCCTGCCTGCCAGATGAGGCTCGTGGTCGCGCCGGCGTCGCCGGTGTCGTTGGTGATGAAGATCTTCGGGTCCGCCTTGTGCAGCGCGCGGGCCGCCTCGACGTACTCGTCCCAGGTGGTGGGGACCTTGACGCCGTGCTTGTCGAAGACCTTCTTGTTGTAGAACAGCGCCATCGGGCCGGAGTCCATGGGCAGCGCGTAGACGGCTTTGTCCTCGCTGACGGCGTTCCACGGGCCGGGGGTGAAGGTCTTGTCCAGGCCGGACGCTCCGAGGGGCGCGAGGTTCTCCACGGAGTGGGCTATGGCGAACTGGCCGAGGGCGTAGTACTCGATCTGCGCCACGTCGGGCGCGCCGGAGCCGGCGCTGATCGCGTTCTGCAGGGCGGTGTACTGCTTGTCGCCGGTGCCCGCGTTGACCAGCTCGACGTCGACCTTGGGGTACTTCTTCTCGAAGTCCTCGGCCACCTTCTTGAGCGTGGGTTCCCAGGCCCACACGGTCACCTTGCCGCCCTTGGCCAGTGCGGCCTTGACGTCCTTCGGGCCGCTGCCGGCGTCTGCGTCGCCGTCGGAAGCGCCGCAGGCGGTGGCGGTCAGCGCGAGCGTGGAGACCACGGCGAGAGCGCCGAGCAGTCTGCGGGTGAAGTGCGTTCTCATGGACTGTGCTCCTGGTCGGTGATGCGGGTGGGCGGGACGAGGTGGAAGAGGGGCGTGGTCATTCCTTGACGCTTCCCGCGGCCAGGCCGGACTGCCAGTAGCGCTGGAGCAGCAGGAAGACGGCCACGATCGGGACGATCGTCAGGAGCGAGCCGGTGATGATCAGGTCGAAGACGGCCTCGCCGCCGGCGGTCTGGGCCTGCGCGTTCCAGGCGTTGAGGCCGAGCGTCAGCGGGTACCAGTCCGGATCCTTGATCATGATCAGCGGCAGGAAGTAGTTGTTCCAGGTCGCGACCATCGAGAACAGCAGCACGGTGACCATTCCGGGCATCAGCAGCGGCAGCGCGATCCGGAAGAAGGTGCGCAGCTCGCCGGAGCCGTCGATGCGGGCCGCCTCGAGCAACTCCGCAGGCACCGCCTCGGCGGCGAACACCCACATCAGGTACAGCCCGAAGGGCGAGATGAGGGAGGGGATGATCACGGCCCAGGGGGTGTTGGTCAGGCCCATGTTGCTGAACATCAGGAAGGTGGGCACGGCCAGGGCGGTTCCCGGTACGGCCACGGCCCCGATGACGACGGCGAAGACGGCGCGCCGGCCGGGGAACTCGTACTTCGCCAGGGCGTAGCCGCCGAGGACGGCCAGGACGGTCGCGCCGCCCGCGCCCAGCGCGACGTACAGCAGGGTGTTGAGCAGCCAGCGGACGAAGACGCCGTCGTCGTAGGTGAGCGTGCGGGAGATGTTGTCCCAGAGGTTGAAGTCCTCGGCGAACCACAGGCCGAAGGAGTCGAAGAGGCCCTTCTGGTCCTTGGTGGCGTTGACGACCAGCCAGGCCAGCGGGAGCAGGGTGTAGAGCAGGACGAGACCGGTGACGAGGGTCAGCGGGATGCTGGGGCGCGCGTCGAGCGGGGTGTGCGGCCGGCGTCGGCGCTTGCGCGGGGAGGCGTCGGCCCGGGAGTCGTCGGCGGTCGCCGGTTCGGGGGCGGGGGCGGAGGACTCGGCCGCCACGGTGGTGAACGAGGTGGTCATGGCTCAGCCCTTCCGCATGCCGCGCAGCTGGACCGTGTAGGCGATGATCGCGGTGATCACGCCCATGACGATGGCCACGGTGGCGGCGTAGTTGTGCTGCTGGCCGGAGAAGGACAGCGAGTACGTGTACAGGTTGGGGGTGAAGTCGTTGGTGATCGCGTTGGGCGCGAGCTTCTGCAGGATGCTGGGCTCGTTGAAGAGCTGGAAGCTGCCGATGATCGAGAAGATCGTGGCGATCACGAGGGCGCTGCGGATCGCGGGAAGCTTGACCGAGGCGATGATCCGCCATTCCCCGGCTCCGTCGATTGCCGCGGCCTCGTAGAGCGAGCGCGGCACGACCTTGAGGGCCGAGTAGAAGATCAGCATGTTGTAGCCGACGAACTCCCAGGTCACGATGTTGCCGATGGAGGCGAGCACCAGCGACGGAGACAGCGGGTTCGGCAGGGACACCCCGAACGCGTCGTTGATGTTGCCGACCAGGCCGAACTGGGTGCCGTAGATGAACCCCCACATGAGGCTCGCGACGACGGCCGGGACGGCGTACGGCAGGAAGACGGCGATGCGGAAGAAGGACCTTCCGTAGAGCCGCCCGCTGTCGACGGCCAGGGCGACCAGCAGTGCGATGCCCAGCATGATCGGCACCTGGACCGCCAGGAACAGGCCGACCCGCGCCAGTCCCTCCCAGAACTGCGGGTCCGAAAGCGCCTGCCGGTAGTTGTCCACGCCCACGAACGACCTGCCGCCGATCAGCCGGTCCTGGAAGAGGCTCAAGTAGCCGGCGTATGCAATCGGCGCCAGGAAGACGAGTCCGAAGACCGCGACGAACGGGCCGGCGAATCCCCACCCGACGAGGCCGTGCCTCCCGAGTGGGCGTCGCCGTCGTGGCCTGGGCGCTGGGACTGCCTGTGCGGACGTCGACAGGAGCGTCATGGTGGTTCCTTGCGTCGGTGACCGACCGGTCGGGAACGGAGCGGGGGAGGCAGAGGCCTCGGGCCGGGAAGGCCGGAAGAGGGATTTTCCGATGAGCAATGTTTACGTAATCATCGAGGGGCTTGATGGTGACACCACCGTCAGATGGGCGTCAAGCACGGCGCGGTAGCGACCGGATGGGATTGAGGTGACGACAAAGGACACGACGGCCAGTCAGGGGTCGTCGAGCGGCCCTCGCGTCCAGTGAGGGGCGAGGGGGCTTCACGTCATGGGCGCTCCGACGCCGGGGCGGGCCGACAGGGTGCGTGCGCAGGGAAAGCGGCAGGTGGGAGCCGGGGCGGACGCATCCCGGCGCACAGCCGGGCGCCCCCTCCCCGCTGCGGTCAGGGGAGGGCGAGCTCGGGCGTGATCCGTCAGGCGGGCGGCGGTGCGGTGCTGGCGCGGACCACGAGGGTGGGTTCGACGGCGAGCCGGTGCGGTCGGTTGTCGCGGCGCTCGATCTGCTCGAGAAGCAGGGTCACGCAGTGCCGGCCCACCACGTCGAAGTCCTGGTGCACCGTGGTCAGCGGCGGCTCGAAGAACCCGGCTTCGGGCACGTCGTCGAAGCCCGCCACGCTGATTTCGTCCGGCACCTTCCGCCCCGCCTCGTGCAGGGCGCGCAGCACCCCGAGCGCCATCTGGTCGTTGGCCGCGAAGACGGCGGTGACGTCGGGGACCTGCGCCAGCGTCCGGCCGGCCAGGTAACCGGACTCGGCGGTCCAGTCCCCGTACAGCGTGGGGCGTACGGGCGCGCCGGCCGCGACGAGCGTGCGCTCCCACGCCTCGGCGCGACGCCGGGCGGCGAAGGAGTCGCGCGGCCCGCTGACGTGATAGACGGTCCGGTGGCCGAGTTCCAGCAGGTGGCCGACCACGGCCTGGGTTCCGCGGGCCTGGTCGAAGTCGACGTTCGGGTACTCGTGCCCGGTGTCGCCGTCGGCGACGACCACCGGCATCGAGGGCGGCAGATGCAGCGACGGCGTGTCGAGCATCTGCGACTCGACCAGCACGATTCCGTCGACGGACTGCAGCGTCAGGTGCCGGAAGGCCTGCCGCACGGCGGCCTCGGTCTGCGCCCGGATGCCCATGAAGTTCACGGAGAAACCGGCCTCGCGCGCCGCGTCCGCGATGGCCCCCAGCGTCCGCGCGTTGCCGTGCGCGCCGACGTCGAAGCTGACCACGCCGATCGCCCCGAACCTGCCCGTGACCAGCGCGCGCGCCGCCGCGTTGGGGCGGTAGCCGAGGGCCTGCATCGCGGCCAGCACTTTCGCGCGGGTGGTCTCGTCCACGTTGTCGTGGTTGTTGGCCACGCGCGACACCGTCTGG
Organism: Streptomyces sp.; assembly: GCF_036566765.1. Lineage (GTDB taxonomy): Bacteria > Actinomycetota > Actinomycetes > Streptomycetales > Streptomycetaceae > Streptomyces. Next base: position 10,461 of record NZ_DATCVQ010000422.1, on the reverse strand, counting down.
GAGGACACGCCCGCCTTCGCCGCGACCTCCGCCATGGAGGGCCACTTCCGGGGCGGTCGTGAGCGGGGCGCCCTCTGTCCCTTGTCCGCCACCTTCGACCGTCCCTTCCCCGAGGCCCACGCGGGCGCGCGCGTACTGCGCCCCCACGCGCCATGTTGACGCAAACACGATCCCGGGTCAAAAAGCTCGGCCCGCTTGGTCCAACTCCTTGACAGGGTCCCGCCGCGCTCTCAAACTTCCGGCTACATCGTGTTTACGCAAACATTACGTAGACCCGGTGATCGAGACGGTCCACAACGGCCGGCCACCCCCTCCAGGCGCTCCACCGCTCCGGCCTCCCCAGACGGTCCCTGCCGCGCCGCCCGCGCGGAGCGCCCAGTCCGACGAACACCATGAGGTATCGCGCATGCGACTCAAGATCTTCGGGACGGCGGCACTCTTCTCCGCCCTCACCGCCCTCCTCCTCTCCCTGCTCACCGCCGTGGGAACCGCCCACGGCGCCCCGGCCACCATCGCCAACGGCACACAGTTCACCGATCCGGCCGGCAATCCCGTGCACGCCCACGGCGGCGGCGTGATCAAGGTCGGCCAGTACTACTACTGGTTCGGCGAGAACCGGAACGCCGACAACACCTTCCGGTACGTGTCCGCCTACCGCTCCACAGACCTGAAGAACTGGGAGTTCCGCAACCACGTCCTGACCGAGGCGTCCGACCCGGAGCTCGACTGGGCCAACATCGAGCGGCCCAAGGTCGTGTACAACAGCTCCACCCAGCAGTTCGTGATGTGGATGCACAAGGAGAACGGCTCCGACTACGGGGAGGCGCGCGCCGCCGTCGCCGTGTCGTCCACGGTGGACGGCGACTACACCTGGCGCGGCAGCTTCCGCCCCCTCGGCCACATGTCCCGGGACATCACGACGTTCGTCGACACCGACGGCGCCGGCTACATGATCTCCGCCGCCAACGAGAACGCCGACCTGCACGTGTACCGGCTGACCGCGGACTACACCGCGGTCGAGTCCCAGGTCCAGAAGCTGTGGTCGGGCCAGTGGCGCGAGGCGCCCGCGATGTTCAAGCGCGACGGCGTGTACTTCCTCCTCACCTCCGGCGCCACCGGATGGGCCCCGAACCAGCAGAAGTACGCCACCGCCACCAGCGTCACCGGCTCCTGGAGCGACCTGAAGGACATCGGCGACTCCACGACGTACCGCAGCCAGACCGCCTACGTCCTGCCGGTCCAGGGGACCAAGGGCACCAGCTACCTCTACATGGGAGACCGCTGGGGCAACTCCATGGGCGGCACCGTCAACGACTCCCAGTACGTCTGGCTGCCGCTGACCTTCCCCACCAGCACCACCATGACCATGGACTACTCCCCGCAGCTCACCGTCGACACCGCCGCGGGAACCGTGACCGGCATGAACGTGCCCTGGGAGACGCTGACCGCCCGCAACAGCGGCAAGTGCGCCGACGTCGCGAACTTCGACGCGAAAGACGGCGCGCAGCTGATCCAGTGGGGCTGCGGCGGCGGCGTGAACCAGCACTTCTGGATCAAGAAGCTGGGCACCGGCTACGTCCAGATCATGGCCCGGCACAGCGGCAAGTGCCTCGACGTCGCCGGCGCCTCGACCGCGGACGGTGCGCTCGCCGTGCAGAACACCTGCAACGGCTCGACCTCCCAGCAGTGGAAGGTCCGGACGACCGACGTCACCGGATACGTCCAGCTCGTCGCCCGCCACAGCGGAAAGTGCCTCGACGTCGTCAACCAGTCGACGACCGACGGAACCGCCCTGGAGCAGTGGACCTGCAACACGGGCGACAACCAGAAGTGGCGGCGCTCGGCGGCCTGACGCCGCGCCTGAACGACACGCCGCCCCCGCGTCACCCGCGCCTCCTGGCCGCCGGCCAGGAGGCGCGGCGGCGAGGGCCGGCTCCGCCGCCCACCACACCGCATCCCTCCCCCTCGCACCACACCCCGTCCCTCCCTCTCAAGGAGCAGGTCGTGTTCCCCACCCGCAACCGATCGGCGTCGCCCCGGCCCCGGTACGGTCCCTCCCGACTGCCCAGGAGCCTCGCCGCCCTCGTCGCCGCGACCGCCGTCACCGCCATCGGGCCCGCCTCCGCCCCCGCGAGCGCCGCGGAAACGCCGGCCGCGGCGCTGACCGTCCGCCTCGACCCCAGCTACCAGCAGCCGTCCTTCCAGGGCTGGGGGACCGCGCTGGCCTGGTTCGCCAACGTGACCGGCGGATGGCCCGACGCCCAGCGCAACCGCCTCGCGGACGACCTCTACGGCGCGGACGGCCTCGGCTTCACCATCGCCCGCTACAACATCGGCGGCGGCGACAGCCCCGAGACCACCCCCTACATGCGGGCCGGCGCGGCCGTCCCCGGCTACTGGAACCGGCCGGGCCCGGAGTCCCCCGACTGGTGGGACCCCACCCGCGCCGACCACTGGAACCCCGCGGCCGACGCCAACCAGCGCTGGTGGCTCACAGCCGCGAAGGCCCGCGGCGCGAGCACCTTCGAAGCCTTCTCCAACTCCGCCCCGTACTTCATGACCAACAGCGGCCTGGTCTCCGGCGCGGCCAGCGGCTCGCAGGACAACCTCCGCTCCGACCAGTACGACCGGTTCGCCGCCTACCTCACCGGCTCGCTCCAGCGGGCCCAGTCCGCCACCGGCGTCACGTTCGACTCCCTCTCGCCGATCAACGAGCCCGACACCGACTACTGGCACGCCGGCGGCCGCCAGGAGGGCTCGCACTGGGACCCGGCCTCCCAGGCCCGCATGATCACCACCCTGCGCGCCGCGCTCGACGCCAAGGGCGTGACGACCCCGATCGCCGCGATGGACGAGACCAACCCCGACAAGTTCCGGTCCAATTGGGACGCGTACGCCCCCGCCGTCCGCGACGCCGTGGGCCGGCTCAACACGCACACCTACGGGACGAACGGCCGCAAGGGGGCCCGGGACATAGCGAAGGGCGAGACGACGCCGCTGTGGATGTCCGAGGTCGACCTCGGCGGCAGCGTCCCGCAGAGCTTCACCGACATGAGCCCCGCGCTCGACCTCGCCGGGCGGATCAACGACGACCTGCGCGAACTGGAGCCGCGCGCCTGGGTCCTGTGGCAGGCCGTCGAGGACTACGAGAACATGACCCCGGGCCGCGAGGACTCGAACTGGGGCCTGATCCAGACCGACTTCACCCCCGCCGACGCGGCGACCGAGCCGCTGCGCAAGAACAAGAAGTACTGGGCGATGGCGAACTACAGCCGCTTCGTCCGCCCCGGGGCGCGGATCGTCGACACCGACGACCCGCAGACCCTGGCGGCCGTCCGGCCGGGCGGGAACGGCGTGGTCGTCGTCCACACCAACCCCACCGGTAGCGCACGCGAGGTGACCCTGAACCTCGACGGCTTCCAGACCGCCGCCGACGGCCCCGTCGAGCGCTGGACGACCGACGCCACGAAGAACCTCCAGCGCGACGGCGACGCGGCCGTGGCCGGCCGGACCCTCAAGGCCACCGTCGGCCCCGGCTCCGTCACCACGTTCGTCCTGCCCACCGTCACCGGCGTGAACACCACGGCGACCACCGCTCCCACCGGCGCCCCGCGCCGACTGCTCAACGACCACAGCGGCAAGGCGCTCGCCGTCGCCACCGTCAACGGCAAGAACACCGTCGTCCAGCGCACCTCCGACCCGGCGGACACCGCACAGCAGTGGACCTTCACCAAGCTGTCCGCCACCGACTGGGGCAGCACCGCCGCCTACCGCCTCACCAACGCCAAGACCGGCAAGGCGCTCTCCGTCGCCGACGGCGCCCTGACCTTCGCCACGCCCGGCACGTCCACCGCGCAGCAGTGGATCCGCTCCACCACCGGCGACGGCCACAACACCCTGATCAACCAGGCGACCGGCTGGCTCCTGGACGTCACCGGCGCCTCGACCTCCGACGGAGCGCCCGTCGGGGTCTACCGGCCGACGACCGGCGCCAACCAGTCCTGGACCTTCCCGGGCGCCGCGCCGGACGCCTGGAAGACGCTCACGTTCCGGCACAGCTCCAAGTGCCTCGACGTCAGCGGCGCCTCCACCGCGGACGGCGCGACCGTCGCCCAGTACGGCTGCAACGCCGGCCCCAACCAGCAGTGGTCGCTGCGCGCCACCGGCGGCGGCTACGTGAACGTCGTCGCCCGCCACAGCGGCAAGTGCCTCGACGTGAGCGGCCAGTCCACGGCCGACGGCGCGCAGGTCTTCCAGTACTCCTGCAACCAGGGCCGCAACCAGGAATGGGCGGTCCGGAACACCGGGGACGGGCACGTGACGCTGACGGCCCGGCACAGCGCCAAGTGTCTGGAGGTCAGCGGCGCCTCCACCGCTGATGGCGCTGCCGTCGCCCAGCGGACCTGCGACGGCGCGGCCGCCCAGCAGCTCAGCCTGGGCTGACGACGCCGTGAGGCCGGGCTCCGACCCTGTGGTCGGAGCCCGGCTGATGCGCGTGCGCGGCTCGGTCCTACTCCTCGGTGGGCCCGAGGTCGGCGGTCTCGCGGAAGTCGACGGTCCGGGAGCGGTGACAGGCGTGCAGCTCAAGCACGACGATCTCGTTGTCCCCGGCGCGCAGCACCGGCGCGGGGACGTACAGGGATCGCTGGGGGCCGCGCGACCAGTAGCGGCCCAGCGCGAAGCCGTTGATCCACACGCTGCCCTTGGTCCAGCCGTCGAGGTGCAGAAACGTGTCCGCCGGCTCGTCGACCTCGAAGACGCCGCGATGGAACGTCGGCCCCACGGACGCACCCGTGCCGGCCGTGAACGGCAGGCCGGAGAGATCGGTCAGCGGCAGCGGCCGGCTGGTCCACCCGGTGAGCTCCTCGCCGTCCAGCAGGACCTCGCCCAGCAGACCCTTGCGGTCGTGGATGCCAGGCCCGTAGTTGACCCGCCCCTGGTTCTCCACCAGCACGCTCAGGACGCTGCCCGGGCGCGGCGCGGCCAGGGCGAGGGCGTGCTCGTGGTTCTCCCGCTCCAGCACGCCGGCCGGCAGCCCGTCGACGAAGACCTGGGCGCGGTCGCGTACCTGCTCCACCTCCAGCAGGGCAGGACCTGCGTCGGCCAGGGCCGTCTCGTACAGGACGAAGCCGAAGTCCTGCCCGAGCTGCTCCATGGTGAGCGGCCGCGGGGAGTCGACGGCCCCGCCGAGCGCCTCGGCGCACTGCAGCAGTCCGGCGCTCTGGGTCAGGGTCACGGCCTGCGGGGCGAGCTTGGGCCCGCGCGGGGGGACGGCCTCGGCGGGGACCGGCGCGTACTTGGCGATGACGTCGCGGAAGGCGGTGAACTTCTCCGTCGGGTCGCCGGCCTCGTCGAGGGGGGCGTCGTAGTCGTACGAGGTCACCGTGGGCCGGTACGTGTGCTTGTCGTTGGCGCCGTTTGTGAAGCCGAAGTTGGTGCCGCCGTGGAACATGTAGAAGTTGACCGAGGCCCCGGCGGCCAGCACCTCGTCCAACTCCTGCGCCGCCTGTTCGGGTTCCCGGACCACGTGGTGGCTGCCCCAGCGGTCGAACCAGCCGATCCAGAACTCGGTGCACATCAGCGGGCCCGTCGGCTGCTGGGCGCGCAGGGCGGCCAGACTCTGGGCGGAGCGGCTGCCGAAGTTGGCCGTGGCGAGGACGCCGGGCAGCCGGCCCCGGGCCAGGTCGGCGGGCTGGTCGCAGGTGAACAGCGGCACGTCCACCCCGCAGCGGCGCAGCGAGTCCGCGAGATGCTCCAGGTAGGCGGTGTCGTCGCCGTACGCCCCGTACTCGTTCTCCACCTGCACCGCCAGGATCGGGCCGCCCTCGGTGGCGAGGCAGCGTCTCAGCGGGGTGAGCAGCCGGGCGAAGTAGTCGTCGACGGCCGCGAGGAATCGGGGGTCGCGGGTCCGCAGGCGGATGTCCGGGTCCGCGAGCAGCCAGGACGGCAGGCCGCCGCCCTCCCACTCGGCGCAGATGTACGGACCGGGGCGGAGCAGGACGTGCAGTCCTTCGGCGGCGGCGAGGTCGAGGAACGCTGCTATGTCCAGGCCGCCGTCCGTCGTGAACGCGTCGGGCCGGGGCTGGTGGAGGTTCCAGGGCACGTAGGTCTCGACGGTGTTGAGCCCCATGAGCCTGGCCTTGCGCAGCCGGTCCGCCCACTGGTCGGGGTGCACGCGGAAGTAGTGCAGCCCGCCGGACAGGAGCCGGAACGGTTCGCCGTCGAGTGTGAAGCCGCCGTCGTCGATCTGAAGAAGGGGCATGAACGGGTGCTCCTGTGCTGGAGGTGGGATGCGCGGGGGTGGCGATGCGCCGGGTGGCGGCGAGAAAATCCGCCGCAGCCATGTTTACGTAAACATCCCGCGCGTGGCAAGCTTCGGGCGCTCCGGATGCAGGTCGGCTGAGGTTCGCCCCTAAATACCCGTTCTTTCGCGATTTCAAGCAATCTGGGTAAATAGAGGTATGAGTCGACGTGCGGAGCGCTCGCGTCGCCCGTTCGGCGGATCCGCTCGCCGAACGGGCGACGAGGACGCCGTCGCGGGCGATCACGACCGCCCCGAGGAGGGCGGCTCGAACGGCACCGGGGGTCTCGGACGCCTGCGGTCCTGGCTGGTGAGGGGCAGCGTCGCCCGCGAGATGCTCGTCCTCCAGCTGATCTTCGCCGTGCTCCTCATCGCCGCGGCTCTGACGAGCCTGATCGTCCAGGCCCGACACGACACCCTGACCGACGCCCGGCACCGCACGCTCGCCGCCGCCCAGTCCTTCGCCAACGCCCCCGGGCTCGCGGAGGCCGTGAACGGCCCCGACGCGACCGACCGGCTGCAGCCGCTCGCCGAGGCGGCCCGCAAGGGCTCGGGCATCGACGCGATCGTCGTGTACCGGCTGGACGGGACCGCCCTCACCCACAGCGACCCCAACCTGATCGGCCGGCACGTCATCGGCCCCTACGCCCGGGCGGCCGACGGCGAGCCGTTCACCATGACGTTCGACGGCGCGCTCGGCCCGTCCGTTGTGTCGGCCGTGCCCGTCAAGGACTCGACGGGCGACGTGGTCGGCATCGTGGCCGCCCCCGTCACGGTGGAGAAGGTCCAGGACGCGGTCAACCGCCAGCTGCCCGCCCTGCTGGGGGCCTCCGGCGTCGCACTCGCCCTCGCCGCCGTCGGTGCGGGACTGTTCAGCCGCAGGCTGCGCCGGCAGACCCACGGCCTCGCGCCGGCCGAGATGACCCGGATGTACGAACACCACGACGCGGTCCTGCACGCCGTCCGGGAGGGCGTCGTCATCATCGGCCGCGACGGCCGTCTGCTGCTGGCCAACGACGAGGCCACCCGGCTGCTCGACCTGCCGCCCGACGCGGAGGGCCGCCCCGTCGCCGACCTCGGCCTGGAGCGCCGTACCGCCGACCTCCTGACCTCGGACCGCATCGTCACGGACGAGGTGCACCCCGCCGGGGAGCGGCTGCTCGCCCTCAACAAGCGCTCCACCACCCCCTTCGGCGGACACCAGGGCAGCGTGATCACCCTCCGCGACACCACGGAACTCAGCTCCCTCGCCGGGCGGGCCGAGGCGGCCAGGGAACGGCTCACCTTCCTCTACGACGCCGGCGTGCGCATCGGATCCACCCTCGACGTCGCGAAGACCGCCCAGGAACTCGCCGACGTGGCGGTGCCGCGCTTCGCCGACGTCGTCACGGTCGAACTGCTCGACCCGGTCCTCGAAGGGGAGGAGCCCACCGGCACGAGCACCGCACTGCGCCGCATCGCCCTCGCCGGCCTGCCCGAAGGACATCCCCTCTACGGCCGCGGCGAGCTCATCCGCTTCGCGCCGGGCACCCCGATGGCCACCAGCGTCGCCGACGGCCGCTCCCTGACGGTCTCCGACTTGTCCCAGTCGCCCGGCTGGCTGTCCCAGGACCCCGAATGCGCCCGCCGGATCCTGGACTACGGAATCCACTCACTGGCCGTCGTGCCGCTGCGCGCCCGGGGCGTCCTCCTCGGGATCGTGGATTTCTGGCGGGCGGACGACTCCCCGCCGTTCGACGCCGAGGACCTGTCCGTCGCCGAGGAGCTGGCCGGACGGGCCGCCATGAGCATCGACAACGCCCGGCTCTACACCCGCGAGCACGGCACCGCGGTCACCCTGCAGCGCAGCCTCATGCCCCGGGAGCTGCCCGACCAGAGCGCCCTGGAAGTGGCGCACCGCTACCTGCCCGCCCAGGCGGGCGTGGGCGGGGACTGGTTCGACGTGATCCCGCTGTCCGGCGCCCGCGTCGCACTCGTCGTCGGCGACGTGGTCGGGCACGGCGTCCACGCGGCGGCGACCATGGGCCGGCTGCGCGTCGCCGTGCACAACTTCGCCTCGCTGGACCTGCCCCCCGACGAGCAGCTCGGTCACCTCGACGACCTGGTCGCCCGCATCGACGTCCCGCACCACGACGACGCCGGCGAAGCCGAGCAGGGCATCACCGGCGCCACCTGCCTCTACGCCGTCTACGACGCGGTATCCGGGCGCGTCGCGGCGGCCACCGCCGGCCACCCTCCGCTGGCGGTCGTCGACCCGGACGGCACGGCGCGTTTCCTGCACGCCCCCGTCTCGCCGCCGCTGGGCCTGTCGGCCGGCATGCCGTTCGAGGCCGCGGAACTGGTCGTGCCCGAAGGCTCGCAGCTCGTCCTCTACACGGACGGCCTGATCGAGCACCGCACCCGCGACCTCGACGCCGGCCTGGAAGACCTGCGCACCGTGCTCGCCGTGCGCGGGCGCACCCCCGACGCAACCTGCGCGGCCGTGATCGACCAGCTGCTGCCCGAACGCCCGGACGACGACGTCGCCCTGCTCGTGGCCCGCACCCGGAAGGTGCCGACGGAGCATGTCGCCGAATGGGACGTGCCGCGCGACCCCGCCGCCGTCGGACGGGCCCGCAAGGCCTGCGCGCGGCGGCTGGCCGAGTGGGGCCTGGACGACATCGCGTTCGGGACGGAGCTCGTCCTCAGCGAGCTGATCACCAACGCCGTCCGCTACGGGGCCGACCCGATCCACGTACGGATGATCCTGACGGACGTGCTGGAGTGCGAGGTCTCCGACGGAAGCAGCACCACCCCGCACATCCGCCGGGCCGCCGACACCGACGAAGGAGGGCGCGGCCTGTACCTCGTCGCCCAGTACGCACAGCGATGGGGGACCCGCTACAGCTCCCGCGGCAAGACCATCTGGGCCGCCCAGGCGCTCGGCGGTGTCGCAGCTCCGCACGAGCAGGACGAGGCAGACATGCTGGCGCAATGGGAAGACGTGGAACTGTGAGACTTCCCGCGAGGACGAAAGCTCACCTGCCGCGCGCACGCCGCGTCCGCGCGACCGCCGCCGGGTTCGTCGCCTTGCTCCTGACGGTGGGGTTGTACGCCTGCCAGCAGAACCAGGCCGTGCGCGTCGTCGGGCCCGCCCGCGCCACCTCGGCCGCCGAGGCCGGCGGCATGACGGCGCTCATCAAGGCGGCGCAGGCGGAGGGGCGGCTCAACACGACCACGCTGCAGCGCGGCTGGGCCAACTACGGCGGCCTGATCGACAGCTTCGAGCGGAAGTACGGCATCGACGTCGTCGTCGACAATCCCTACGGCCACAGTCAGGACGAGATCGACGAGATCAAGCGGTACCGGGGCAAGCCGAACGCTCCCGACGTCGTGGACGTCGGCGACACCTTCGCCCAGTCCGCCGCCCGCGAGGGCCTGCTGGCGCCGTACCGGGTCGAGCGGTGGGACGAGATCCCCGAGAACCAGAAGGACCCCGAGGCCCGCTGGTACAACGGCTACGGCGGCTACGTCTCCATCGGCTGCGACGCCAACCGCGTCACGCGGTGCCCCGTGTCCTTCAGCGACCTGCTCGAGCCGGAGTACAAGAACATGGTCGCGCTCAACGGGGTCCCCACCATGGCCGGCTCGGCGTTCGCGGCCGTCTTCGCGGCCTCCCTGGCCAACGGCGGCTCCTTCGACGACATCCGCCCCGGCATCGAGTTCTTCGCCGTTCTCGACCGGGTGGGCAACTACAACCGAGGCCAGCCCGACACGGCCGCGATCGGTCGCGGACAGACCCCGATCAGCATCCAGTGGGACTATCTGAACCTCGACCACGCCGCCGCCTTCCGCGGCACGCACGTCGACTGGAAGGTGTCCATCCCCTTCGACGGCAGCTTCTCCCAGTACTACGCCCAGGCGATCAACAAGAACGCCCCCCACCCGGCGGCGGCCCGCCTGTGGGAGGAGTACCTCGCGAGCCCCGTGGGACAGAACCTCCGACTCGTCGGCCATGCCCGCCCGGCCCAGATGGCCGCCATGGCGGAGAACGGGACCCTGAACAAGACCCTGGCCGCGCAACTGCCGACGGTCGAGGGCACCCCGCAGTTCCCCACCTCCGAACAGCTGGCCAAGGCCCTGGTGACCGTACGCCGGGAGTGGCCGAAGGCCATGTCCGA
>NZ_DATCVQ010000421.1:0-1639 GCF_036566765.1 Streptomyces sp. | reverse complement strand
GCCTGAGGCGGCCCCGCCGTAGTCGTGCTCGACCGGTCGCGGTCCGGTGCGGTCAGCCGAACTGCTGCTCCAGGTCCTTGAGTTTGCGCTCCAGTGAGTCCAGCCGGGGCAGCGTCTGGGTGTCGTCCTCGGCGGTGAGATCCACCGTCCGGGACTCCGCGCCCCTGGCGTCAGCGCCCCTCACGGCCTGTAGGGAGGGCCGGGGTCGAAGCGGCAGTTGTCCCGGGTCCGCTATGGCGGGCTCCGCGACCGACGGGCCGACGCCCGTCGCCGCGGAGCCGCCGCCGGCGGACAGTGACGGCACGTCGACCTGACGTCCGCCGCCCCGCCCGAGCCCGAAGGCCCGGTGCTGCCCGGCGATCGCTCTGAGTCTCGCCCGGTCGAGCTTCTCCTGCTCGCGCCTGCGGAGCCGGTTCTGCTGCTTCTCCCGCCGGTCCTCGCGGACCTCGTCGACCGCTTCGTCCAGGGTGCGTACGCCCTCCAGGAGCATCAGCGACCACGCGGCGAAGGTCTCCCGGGGGGCGCGCAGCCAGCGGACGATCCGGATCTGCGGCAGCGGGCGGGGCACCAGGCCCTGCTCGCGCAGCGCCGCCCGGCGAGTCTGCTTGAGGGCCCGGTCGAACAGGACCGCCGCCGACAGCGACATGCCCGCGAAGAACTGCGGGGCGCCGTCGTGGCCCAGGCCCCGTGGGGCGTGCACCCAGTTGAACCAGGCGGCCGCGCCGGCGAAGGTCCAGACGAGGAGTCGGGAGCCGAGGGCGGCGTCGCCGTGGCTGGCCTCGCGAACCGCGAGCACCGAGCAGAACATGGCCGCGCCGTCGAGGCCGAACGGGACGAGGTACTCCCAGCCGCCGGAGAGGTTGAGGTTCTGCCGGCCGAAGCCGACGAGTCCGTGGAAGGAGAGCGCGGCGGCCACCGCGGCACAGCAGAAGAGCAGGATGTAGGAGGCGGTGCCGTAGATCGCTTCCTTGCGGCGGCGGCGCTCCTCGTTTCGTTCCCAGGAGTCGTCGGCCGAGGACTGGTCACCGGCGCGCTTGCCGCGCGCGAGCACCGCCACCGCCGTCAGGACTCCGACGAGCATCACGCCGCCCGGAAGCAGCCAGTCCAGCGATATGTCGGTCAGTCTCATGCGGTGTCCCTTGCATCGCGTAGGGCGTTTCGGCGGCCCATACTGGCCGACGCCCGGGGCTCCTCAGGGGGTTTCGGAGCAAGAGCACGCCAATGAGGCGGCGCTGCATACGAATAGGTGCGATCTGCTCGAACTGCGGTACTGGTTACGCGAGTTGTGTTCGATTCATGCCACCCGCACGGGTGGCATGAAATGCGGTGACCGCCGGTCAGGCCGCCGTGGTCAGCCGGCGCAGACGCTCGGCGTCACAGGTGCGCGGGCACGTCACGCAGGTGTCCTCGGGGCGCAGCGTGTAGAAGAGGCAGCAGCTCGCCCGGTCCCGGGTCGGCAGGGCCGCACCGTCCGGCGCGGCCAGCTCGCGGAAGCCCGCCGCGCCGACGTACGGCTTCGCCGTGCCCGGCAGCAGCAGTTCCAGCTCCGCCATCGCCCGCGGCTCCTCGCCGAGCAGTGCGCCGACGTACCAGAGCCCCTCGACGATCTCGTCCGTCGCCATGCCCCACAGGGCCCGCC
>NZ_DATCVQ010000420.1:0-6512 GCF_036566765.1 Streptomyces sp. | reverse complement strand
GCCGGGGCCGGGGCCGGGGGCGCCGCAGGCTTGTCGTCCTTCCGGAGCGGCACGTAGGTGCTGCTCGGGCGCTCGGGCTTGGGCTCGGGCTTCGGCTCGGGCTTCGGCTCGGGCTTCGGCTCGGGCTTGGGCAGCGGCGGGAGCTTCAGGGCGGTGGTCGGCTGGTCGACGACGGGCGGTCGCACGGCCTTGAACATCGTGGTCGGCTGGTCGACCCCGGCGGCGGGCTTCTCCGCCGCCTTGGGGGCCTCGGGGGCCTTCGGGGCCTCGGAGGCGGCCGGGGCGGGCTCCTCGGCCTTCTCAGCCGTCTCTGCCGTGCTCGCGGCGGGGGCGGGCTTCTTGGCGGCGAACCAGGAGTCGGCGTCGGGCTTCGGAGCGGCGTCGGAGGCCTCGGCCGTCTCGGCCGCCTCCGGCTCGTCGTCGGAGTCCGAGTCGTTCTCGCCCTCGTCCTCGTCGTCGTCGGAGTCCGGCTCCGCGCCGGTGTCCGAGTCGGTCGCCTCGGCCTCGGGCTCGTCCTCGTCCGTCGCCTCAGCGGCAGGCTCGTCCGCCTCGGGCTCCTCGGGCTCCGCGTCCGCGTCCTCGTCCGACGACTGCTCGTCCGAAGACTCCGCGTCCTCGTCCTTGGCCACCCACGCCGCCACCGCCGCCTTCAGACGGTCGTCGCCCTCCTCGGACGCCGGCGCCTCAGGCTCCGACGCGTCCGATGCGTCCGACGCGTCCGACGCGTCCGACTCAGACGCATCCGTCTCCGACACGTCCGACGGCGTGTCCGCCTCCGGCGCACGCGGGGACACGGTCTTGAAGACGGCCGTCGGCTGGTCCACCTGGACCCGGGAGCCGGAATCGCCGAAGACGGCCAGTCGCGGATCCAGTCCGCCCGAAGCCGCCTCCCCCGACGACTTCCGCTGCTCCGACCTGTCGGGGGACTCGCCCGCCACCGTGCCTCCTCCATGCGTCATGCGTTCGTCCGAACCATCTACCAGTGTCCTGTGTGAACCCCTTGGCTCCCGTGCTAGACGAGAACGACATACCTACTGGTTCCCGCCCGAACCACCCAGGCACTCTCGACAGATGAATGTGAGAGGGGTCACCCTGTCATTCATCCACGCGGGGAGGCATGGATGGGCAGGAGCCGCAGAACACTTCCGGAGGAGCTTCTGCTGCTCGCTCTGGACCCGACCACGGGTACCACAGCGCAGCCGCAGTCGCTCGACCTCGGCCTGGCCGGAGCACAGCTAGTGGAGCTGGCTCTGGCAGGACGGATAGCCCCTGACGGGGATCGTATCGCCGTGGTGATGCCACGGCCGACCGGAGATCCGACTCTGGACTCCGCACTGGAACTGCTGCGCAGGCGCGGCAGCCCGGTTCGGGCCGTCCACTGGATCGGCGGACCCCGACTGGGGCTCCGCCAGATTTACCTCGCTCATCTGGAGCGGTGCGGCATGGTGCATGCCGTGGCGGGCCAGATGTGCGGAGTGCTGCCGACGACTCGCTACCAGGCGACGGACACGGCGATCAGCCGGGACATCAGGGCCCGGCTGGACAGTGCGATCCGCACCGGTGTACCGCCGGACCCGCGGACCGCGGCGCTCGCCGCGCTGGCCCACGCGGTCGGTCTCGGCAAGCACCTGTACCCCGGCAACGAAGGACGGTCGTCGCGGTCCCGACTGCGCGACCTGATCCGGCACGACCCGATGGGCGGTCTCGTCGCGCACGCGGTGATGGACGTCCAGAACGGTGTGGGCGCGCAGCCCCGCCGTGGTTCCGCCGCTCCCGGCGGCCGCCAGGCGGCGGTCCCGGTGCAGCCGAGCCGCGGCAGCATGGCCCGCGCCGTCGCGCACTGACGCACTACCCGCACGACCCGTTTCGGGAGCCGCACGTGTGCGCGGGGCAGCCTTCTCCGGCTGTCCCGCGCACCTGTGTTGTCGCTGTTTTCCAGCGCGCCGCGCACCTTTGGTGGCAGTCTGCCAAGCAGTAGATACGTACAGCTACGCAGCCGGAGGTGCAGTTTCCGTGGCGTCCAACGTCAACCCCACCGTCAGGCGTCGTCGATTGGGCCAGGAGTTGCGCCGGCTTCGCGAGCTCAAGGGCATGACGGCCGAGCAGGTGGCGGAGCGCCTCCTGGTGTCGCAGTCGAAGATCAGCCGGCTGGAGAACGGCCGTCGTTCCATCAGTCAGCGCGACGTCCGCGACCTGTGCGGGGTCTATGAGGTCGAGGACGACCGGGTCGTCGAGTCGCTGATGCAGATGGCCAAGGACTCCCGCCAGCAGGGCTGGTGGCATGCCTTCGGAGACATCCCGTACAGCGTTTACATCGGCCTGGAGACCGACGCCGAGAGCCTGCGGGTGTACGAACCCCAGATCATCCCGGGTCTGTTGCAGACGCACCGGTACGCCGAGGCGCTCATCCACGGCGCGTTGCCGGAGTCGACGCCCGGCGAGGTCGAGAAACGGGTGAACGTGCGCACCCGGCGGCAGGACCGGATCAAGGCGCAGGAGCATCCGCTGCGGCTGTGGGCGGTCATCGACGAGGGCGCGCTGCGCCGGATCGTCGGCAACAAGCAGCTGATGATCGAGCAGCTGGAGCATCTCGTCGAGCAGTCGCAGCTGCCGCATGTGACCGTGCAGGTCCTTCCGTTCGACATGGGGGCTCATCCGGGAATCAGCGGGCATTACGCGATCCTGGAATTCCCGGACGCATCGGACTCCAGTGTCGTGTACATCGAGGGCGTGACGAGCGACCTGTATCTGGAAAAGGCGAATGATGTCGCCAAGTACAGCGTCATGTACGAGCACCTTCGCGCACAGGCTCTGAATGTCGAACAAACCCGGCAATTCATCGAGCGGATCGCCAAGGAGTACGCGGACGCGAACTGAAAGGGCCGGACGGTACACCCCGGGATCACTCCAGCGGAAGTCCGTCTGGAATATGCCATCCTCACGAGTGAACGCCTGCCCCACGCGCCAAGGGCGACGAGTAGCGTCGATCACGCCAGAAAGCACGCCGGCAAAACCGTCGGTGTGGCACTCGATCGGCAGAATCGGAGCCAAGAACATGGCGATTATTCAGGGCGGTACGGACAGCTGGACGAAGTCCTCCTATTCCGGCGGAAACGGCGCCTGCGTGGAGGTCAAGTCCCCGGTCCTGGCCTCCATCGCGGTGCGTGACTCGAAGGCCCCCGAGGGCCCCTCGATCACCTTCGCGCCGCACACGTGGAACGCCTTCGTGGGAGAAGTGAGCACGGGAACGCTCTGAGTGCTCCGCTCGTCCCGATCCCCATCGGCAGCACGCACCAGCACAGAGCCCTCTCGACCTGTTTCGCCGTCCCGGCCGAGAGGGCTCGGCCTTTTCTCAGCGTCCTGAGCTGCCTCAGCCTCCTGGGCTTCCTCAGCGGAGCTCGTCCACGTAGCGGTCCGTCCCCGGCACCGTCGGGATGAAGGGCGCGACCAGCTCCACCCTCCCGAGCCCGCCCGCGTCGAGCCCGGTGAAGTGCTCCTCCCAGCAGTCGCGCGGATCCTCCTCCAGGAACCAGAGCAGCGTCAGCCGGGTGTCGACCCCCTCCACCTGCTTCACGTAGGTCATCCGGTCGCCCGGCAGCGGCGTCGGCCGGAAGACGGTCGCCATCGCCGCCGGGGAACCCGCGAGCCGGCGCGGCAGCTCGCGGGTCCGCAGCCACTCCAGGAGCTCGGTCCGCTGCTCCGCGCTCTCCGCGTCGATCACCTGGAGCACCAGGCCCGCGTAGGGGTGGTCCAGGGCGTGGAAGTCCCGGGGGCCGGCCGCGCCGTCGCGGTAGACGGTGGCCTCGTGGTCCTGGAAGGACGTGAAGACATGCGTCCGGGCCTGGTGGACGCGGGCGTCGCGGTTCAGCCGCTTGTTGATCGCGACCGTCCACTTCATGTGGTCGGCGTAGCGGCCGTCGGTGATCCAGTACGTGGAGATGTAGCAGCCGGCGCTCACCGGCTGGGCGACCGCGGACTTCTCCGGGTAGCGCAGTTCCTGGAGCGCGCGGGTGGCGACCCAGCGGCGGCCTGCGTACATCCAGGGCATCGCCATCGCGCCGGCGTAGTAGTGGTCGTCCTCGTACCAGCGGTTGTACGCGTACTCGTGGCCCGGGTGCGGCTCCACCATGGTGATCAGCGCGTGCCCGGGGCGGATTCCGTACGGCCCGACCGCGGCCAGCTCCGCGTACGCCTCGCTGCGGGTGTCGTCGCTCATTCGCTGCCCCTTCCCAAGTCGATGCGGGAGACCTACTCTGACGGGCCGTCAGATGTATGACCAGAGTCGGGAGGCCTCGGATGCTGCTCCAGGGAAAGACCGTCGTCGTGTCCGGGGTCGGCGCGGGCCTCGGACGCCAGGTCGCCGCCACGGTCGTGCGCGACGGGGGCAACGCGGTCCTCGGCGCGCGCACCGAGGCCACGCTCGCGGCCTGCGCCGCCGAGCTCGACCCGAAGGGCGAGCACACCGCGTACCTCGCCACCGACATCACCGACGAGACGCAGTGCGAGGCGCTGGCGGCGCTGGCCGTGGAGCGGTTCGGGGCGGTCGACGCGGTGGTCCATGTCGCCGCCTGGGACAGCTACTTCGGCGGCCTGGAGGACGCCGACTTCGCCACCTGGCAGGGCGTCCTGGACGTGAACCTGCTGGGCACGCTGCGGATGACCCGGGCCTGCCTGCCGGCGCTGAAGGAGCGGGGCGGCTCCGTCGTCCTGATCGGCACGCAGTCGGCGGTGGCCGCGCCCTCGCAGGTGCGGCAGGCGGCGTACGCGGCGTCCAAGGGGGCGCTGACCTCGGCGATGTACTCGCTGGCGCGGGAGCTCGGGCCGCACCGGATCCGGGTCAACACCGTGCTGCCCGGCTGGATGTGGGGGCCGCCGGTGCAGGCGTACGTGACGTTCGCCGCGCACACCGAGAAGGTGCCGGAGGACGAGGTGCTGGCCCGGCTCACGGACCGGATGGCGCTGCCGGAGCTGGCGACGGACGGCGACGTGGCGGAGGCCGTGGCCTTCCTCGCGTCGGACCGGGCCCGGGCGATCACCGGCCAGTCGCTGCTCGTCAACGCGGGCGAGCTGATGCATTGACCCCGCCGGGGCGGGGCGGTCAGTCCCGGGGGTAGCGGGCGAGCCAGCCCTCGGAGGACTCCGCCGGGCTGTGCAGCGCGGCTCCCTGGGTCATCTCCATCGCGAAGTCGTCGGCCAGTTCCAGGATCGTCGCACGGCCCTCCAGCTCGGCCAGCCAGGCCGGCGGGAGGGCCGTCTCGCCGTGCAGGGCGCCGAGCAGAGCGCCGGTCAGGGCGCCGGTCGCCGCGGACGGGCCGTCGTGGTTGACGGACAGGCGCAGGCCGTGGCGTATGTCCTCGCCGACGAGGGTGCAGTACACGGCGACCGCGAGGGCGTGCTCGGCGAGGTCCTCGCCCGCCCCGAGGGCGTCCACCCTGCCGGGCCCGGGTATGCCCTGGCGCACGGCCCCGAGAGCCTGCTGCAGCGCGTCGGTGACCGGCTGGTGGCCGGGCCGCCGGGCGAGCTGGCCGAGTGCCCGCTGCACCGCGCCGTCGACGGTCTCGCCGCGCGCCAGGCCGTGCACGATCAGCGCGAAGGCCCCGGCCGACAGGTATGCGGCGGGGTGGCCGTGGGTCTGGGCGGCGCACTCGACGGCGAGCTGGCACACCAGCTCCGGCTCCCAGCCGACGAGCAGCCCGAAGGGCGCCGAGCGGACCACCGCGCCGGCGTCGCGGGCGTCGGGGTTCTTGGGCTTGTCGAGGGTGCCCGCACGCTCGTCGCCGAGCCCGGTCAGGCAGGCGCGGGCGGGGTCGCGGCGGGCGTAGAGCCACTCCTGGCGGGCCAGCCAGCCGTTGTCCCTGCGGCGCTCGTC
Source organism: Streptomyces sp. (assembly GCF_036566765.1). Taxonomy (GTDB): domain Bacteria; phylum Actinomycetota; class Actinomycetes; order Streptomycetales; family Streptomycetaceae; genus Streptomyces. Next base: position 643 of record NZ_DATCVQ010000420.1, on the reverse strand, counting down.
GGGGCCCCAGTCGCGCTGGGTGGCGGCCCAGCGCAGATGGGCGCGGTGCACGTCGGTCGGCGGGTGCCAGGCGCCGATGTCCCGGCGGACCTGCGCGCGGACCAGGCCGTCGACGGTGAACAGGGTCATCTGGGTGGCGGCGGTGACCGCGCCGCGTCTGCCGTGCGCTGGGACCGGCTCGGTCAGGCCCTGCGGGCCATGGGCGGCCCGTATCTCCTCCAGCGAGCGCCCGACGGCCCCCGCCCCGAACGCGTCCCCGACCGCGCCGCCGAGCAGGCAGCCGCGTACCCGCGAGCGGAAGTCCTGCTGTTCGGCGCGGCCCCAGACGGCGGCGGCTACTGCTGTGGTCACACGTCCCCCCGTGGTTCCCGTGGCGACTCGGCGGCGGTCTGGCGCAGCACTGTAACCGATCAGGAACGGTCGGTTCAGGGCACCTTCCAGTCACCGTGGCCGTGAATCGCCTCCGCCGCGCGGCGGAGCCGGTCCCGCTTCTGGAGGGACGTACGGGCCCCGGGAGGTCGGCGACGCTCGAGGAGCAGTCCAGCCCCTCCCGACAGGAGCCCATCGTGCTCAAGAACACCCTGCGCGCCGCCGCCGTCCTCGCGATGGTCGCCGCCGTCGCCGCGCCCGTCGCCGTCGCGGC
>NZ_DATCVQ010000419.1:0-3651 GCF_036566765.1 Streptomyces sp. | reverse complement strand
ACACCAGCCAGAGGACAGCGAGCAGGACGCCCAGGGCCCCTAGCTGCACGACGGGGATTTGCGCCCACTCCACTCACGACCTCCACTAGTTGATCAACGGGTTGGGGGTGGCCGCCCGCGTGTCCCTTTACCGACGCCAGCACACCCTCAGGGCTGGAAGCCGATAGCGCGGGCGGCCACGATCAGGGGAGCCACAAACCGGAACCGCCGGTGACGCGGCCCTTCTCGATCAGGTCCCTCAGCGGGCCATGCAGTTGAGCCACGACATCCGCGCGCAACGCGTTGTACGCGGTGTCCGGCACCGTCCCGGACACCGTCGCAGGGCTGGTGAACGAGCCCGGGTAGTCGGGTGCGGCCCCTGGGATATTCAGCGTGGGAATGCGTTTGGTGCCATCAGCCGTGGCCACGAACAGGTCACCGTCGTTGCTGCCGATCTGGATCTCTCCCGCCGCCACAGACGGGATATCCATGTCCGTCATTCGCCAGCCCTGTGAGGCCGTGGTGAGAGCGGGCCTCGCGCGGATGATGGCCTTGAGTTCGGCCACTTCGGCGCGCAGGGCGGCCACTTCATCGGCGAGGTTGCCGGAGAACTTATCCACCGGACGGCACCTCGATTCCCTCGAAGACGAGCTGGGCGACCTCTTTGCCGCCTTCACGAGAGGGCGGGGTGATGGAGATGCCGATGATGCGGCGCTCCCGCGACTGGAGCGGATGCCAGACGTTGTGCAGGTAGATGCGCGCCAGGTCTCCGAGGCTGTTCGGGGTGAACGTCGGTTCGGCGCCGAGCGCCACCGTGATCTGGTCCACCCTGAGTGCGCCGGGAGCGTTGGCGGCCCAATAGCGGGCGTAGTCGTCCAGGGTGCCGACGTCTGACACGCTGGAGCGGGAGATCGTACGGTCTAGCCGCGGCCAGCCTGCGGCGAGATGCGCCTCTGCGAGCGCCGGGTCGGAGATGAGCGGGGTTCCGCTGGTGGAGGCGTCATCGGAGACGGAGTCGCCGCGCGCCCGCCAGTAGGTGCCGCCGCGCAGCGCGTCGATCTCCTCCGACCAGGACAGGATGTCGCCGCCGTGCGGGCTGTTGGCGAAAACGTGCTCTACATCGGTGGAGCCGAGTGTCGGCGCCCCCCAAACCCAGTGCCGATCGAGCTGGCCGTTGCCGGGCAGGATGTTGACCATCCACTCGAAGCCGTTCTCCAACTCCGCCAGCTCCTGCAGCCGCTGCCCGTAGGTGCCTTCGTTGGCCGCGTACGTGTGGTCGCGCGGCTGCCCTGACGTGCCGGATTGCGGGATGAGCCGCAGGTTGGCGTGGTCGCGGGCCTGCATGTCGGCGATGAGCGCGCGAGCGATGTCGATCTGGTCGTCGCCCGTGAAGGAGAGCTCCTCCTGGATTTCGACCTGCAGCATGTAGGCGTCCATGGTGGTGCCGGTCAGGCTGATCGACGGCGCTTCCCTGCCGGACTGTGAGACGGTCGCGGCGGTGATCCAGTACTCGCCCCATGGGACGCCGGCGCGGTAGATCTGGCAGGTCACCATGCCGGGCCCGTTGATGAGCACGGTCGGGTCAGGGCTGATGATGCGGGCGATACGGTCGCGCGTCTTCGGGGTGACCGTCACCGTGGCCGAGAAGCTTCCCGCCTGTCCGATGCGTTTGTCGAAGGTGACCGAGGACAGGTCGAGGTCGTCGAGGTAGGTGCCGTCCCAGCGGGTGAAAACCCACCGGTACAGGGCGCTGCCCCGGCCTGGGGTGAACGGTGGCGGCGGTGGGCCTGTGTCCGGTTCGGTGGTGAGAGAGGCGAGCGAGATGCTGACGCCGACGCCGAACCGGTCCACGACCGGGCTGATGCCGAAGGACTTCGTCCCGGTCGGCGCCGACGACGACACCAGGCGGGACGCGGCGGCCGAGGTGACGAAGTTGTAGCTGCGGGCGCTGCCCTTGAGGGCGTACCCGCTGGGCGGCGTCCACGTGACGGTGTCGTCCTGATAGGGGAAGACGGCAGCAGCGCGGATTTCCAGGTGCTGGCCTGCCGCCGGCTGGACGGACGGGGTGTCGCCGTTTTCTGTGAGGATCAGGTCGACTGCGACGCGAGGCGACACGGACGTGTCCACGTCGGAGATGGCGAGCAAGTGGACGGTCTGGCCGACGACCACGGTGTGCCGGAACGTGTAGGTGGCGGGCTCGTTCGCGGTGGCGATCTTGCGCCAGACGCGGACGGCCAGGATGTCGTCCCAGCCCTCCGACACGAGCGGCTGCCAGCCGGAAGGAGCTCCCGCCCCCTGTTCGGTGAGGTCGTTGAAGTGGATCGCGATCAGGACGTCGCCGGCCTTCACGCCTGCCGGACGGTCGACGTCCACGGTGGGGTCGAACGCGGAAGCGGACGTGAAGGATCTGACCTTGGCGGGCAAGAAGCACCCCCAAGCGGTTCGTTCCTACAGCCAGGCGTCCCGGTAGAGGGCCACCACTCCGGCGGCGCCGCCGTCGTCCGGCGCGTACGAGAGTTCGTTGGTTCCGCGCTCCAGCACGAAGTCGGAGACGGGAGCGGACGCGCCGGTGAGCGTGGACAGCACGGACACTCCGGCGACGGTGGCGTTCCCGGCGTCGGTGTCGATCTCCATGCGTTCGCCGTCCGCGAGCGTGATCAGGAACGACAGGGTGCGGCCGAGCGTCGAGTTGGAGATGGACGGGTTGACCACCGGGCCATCGACCCGAAGCAGCGGATGGGAGGCGACGTTGCCCGCGTTTTCGAGCGGCACCGTGCCCCCCGCGGGAATGTCGAATCCGGACCGGATCACGTTGTATCTGCGCGGATCCGCGCACACCCACCGGACTGCGACCGAAACCCATCCGGCGTGGTAGGAGCCGGTCGGCATGGCGCGCGTGTCCACGACCGCCTCAGGCACCATGAGGACTTCGTCGCGGGTGGCGATCACCAGCGGCGCGCCCGTCTCCCCCGCCGGCGGGGTGAGCAGGTGCCGTATCTGGCCTATCGCGCCGGCGAAGTCGCCGCCGTCGCCGACGTTGATGGCGATAGTGGCCGAGACCTGGCGTTCCTGGGAGTAGAACTTGCCGGGCCATGAGCCGTGCCAGGACGGGCGGGCGACGTTTGAGGAGTCGAGCGCTGGCAGGTCGTCCCAGCCTTCGACGCTTCCGGCGATGATCTGGTACTGGTTGCCGTACCCGCCGAGCAGTGTGCCGTTGTACTCGATCTGGTAGCTGCCAGTGATGCTGTCGCCGGGCAGGATCGGCACCTGGACGCCGGGGTCCGGCCATTCCGAGAGCGTCTCGAACGGCGCCAGGACGAGGTTCTGGTCGTAGGCGAGCGTGAGGTCCGGCCACTCGCTGACCGTCTGGAACGGGCCGAGGAACAGGTTGGCGTTCGGCGTCTCGACCAGTACTGCGGGCCATTCGGACACCGTCTCGAATGAGCCGAGAGTGATCGACCGGTCCCAGTTGCGGGGGTGTCTCGCGAGTCTTGGCCGGTTCGGGATTGAGCGTCCAGCGCGGGCCACCGTTCACCGCCTCTCTACCAGGAAGCGGCGCGATGTGCAGCACCGGTCGGCCGCAGCGCCACAGTGCGGGGCGGCACAGGCGCGGCGAGAATCTCCAGCGCGGCCCACGCCCACTGGGCCGACGACGATCCCGGAGCGTCCGCA
>NZ_DATCVQ010000418.1:0-15534 GCF_036566765.1 Streptomyces sp. | reverse complement strand
GCCGACGCCCAGCTCGCCGCGGAACAGGCCCGCTACCGCACGGTGCAGTACGCCGAGACCCTGCGCCGCGCCCTGGACGCCACCCGCCGCAACGTCCGGGCCGTCGACTGGATCCGCACCGTCCCCGACATGATCGCCGAGGCGCTCGACCACGTCGCCGACCGCTACCGGCACGAGAACGCCATCCTGACCAACATCCGCAAGGCCAGGGACGAGTCGGAGGAACCGGAGCACAAGCGCCGCGCCGCCGAACTCGTCGACATAGTCAAGGACTGCATCCGCCGCCACACCCAGCTGCAGTCCCGGCTCCTGGAGGCGGGCCCGCTGTTCCGCGCCGAACAGGACCGCCAGGCCTTCGCCCGCCCCACCGCGCGGACCGGACTCGATCTGTACGGACAGCTTCTCGCCCCGCTGCTGCCGCTGCCCGTCGAGGCGGCGATCCGTGTCACGGACGCCTTCTTCGCCCGTGGGACAGGGCTGCGCACGCCGTCGTCCGTACGGGTCGGTGATCTGGTCGACATGCTGCTCACGCCGCCGGCGGAGCGCGAACACCTGGGTGCGGAGATGCCCGAGCCCGATCTGATCGCCACGCCCGACGACAGCCGCTTCAGCGAGGAGCAGCTGGCGAGCGCGATGGAACTGCTCGACCTGGAACACGACGCGCCGCGCCGCCTCTCCGGCCTGCTCGCCGAGGCGCGCCGCCGCGACCCCGAACTGCCGTACCTGGTCGCCCTGCTGGCCATCCACGCCGCAAGCCCCCCGGTAGGCACGGCCTACCGCCAGGGCGAGGAACGGCTCCTGTTCGCCGTCGACGACGGCACCGAACTGGACGACCCCGAATTCGGCGGCGCGGACCTGATCGTGGGCACGGCCCTGCTGGACGCGGCGGGCATGACGGCGGCCCGCACGGAGGCGGCGTGAATACGACATGGGGGGCCGCACATTCAGCCCGTCCGGCGTTTGAGGACATGCGGCCGAAGGTCGCATACGGGGGTCTGGGGGCTTGCCCCCAGATCGGGAAGGCCCGCCGCAGGGGCCCGCGCCCCCGCGCTCCCCGCGTCAGACGAGCTTGCCGCCCGGAAGCTCCACCTTCGCCCCGAGCTTCTCGAGCTTCTCCATGAAGTTCTCGTAGCCACGGTTGATCAGGTCGATCCCGTGCACCCGCGACGTCCCCTGCGCCGCCAGCGCCGCGATCAGGTAGGAGAAGCCGCCGCGCAGGTCCGGGATGACCAGGTCCGCGCCCTGGAGCTTCGTGGGGCCCGACACGACCGCCGAGTGCAGGAAGTTGCGCTGGCCGAAGCGGCAGTCCGAGCCGCCGAGGCACTCGCGGTACAGCTGGATGTGCGCGCCCATCTGGTTCAGCGCGGAGGTGAAACCGAGCCGGGACTCGTACACCGTCTCGTGCACGATCGACAGACCCGTCGCCTGCGTCAGCGCGACCACCAGCGGCTGCTGCCAATCGGTCTGGAAGCCGGGGTGCACGTCCGTCTCCAGGGCGATCGACTTCAGCTGGCCGCCGGGGTGCCAGAAGCGGATGCCCTCGTCGTCGATCTCGAAGGCGCCGCCGACCTTCCGGTACGTGTTGAGGAAGGTCATCATCGAGCGCTGCTGCGCGCCGCGCACGTAGATGTCGCCCTCGGTCGCCAGCGCCGCCGACGCCCAGGAGGCCGCCTCCAGGCGGTCCGGGAGCGCGCGGTGGGTGTAGCCGCCGAGCTTGTCGACACCGGTGATCCGGATCGTCCGGTCGGTGTCCATGGAGATGATCGCGCCCATTTTCTGCAGGACGCAGATCAGGTCCTCGATCTCCGGCTCCACCGCCGCGTTGGAGAGCTCGGTGACGCCCTCCGCCAGGACGGCCGTGAGCAGCACCTGCTCGGTCGAGCCGACCGAGGGGTACGGCAGCCGGATCTTGGTGCCGCGCAGCCGCTGTGGGGCCTCCAGGTACTGGCCGTCCTCCCGCTTCTCGATGGTCGCGCCGAACTGGCGCAGCACGTCGAAGTGGAAGTCGATCGGCCGACCGCCGATGTCGCAGCCGCCCAGGCCCGGGATGAAGGCGTGGCCGAGGCGGTGCAGCAGCGGGCCGCAGAACAGGATCGGGATGCGCGACGAGCCCGCGTGGGCATCGATGTCGGCCACGTTGGCGGACTCGACGTGCGTCGGGTCGAGCACCAGCTCGCCCGGCTCCTCGCCGGGGCGAACCGTCACGCCGTGCAGCTGGAGCAGCCCGCGCACCACGCGCACGTCCCGGATGTCGGGCACGTTGCGCAGTCGGCTCGGCTCACTGCCGAGCAGGGCGGCGACCATCGCCTTGGGCACGAGATTCTTCGCGCCGCGGACACGGATCTCGCCCACCAGCGGGGTTCCGCCGTGGACAAGCAGGACATCGTCTGTGCCGGTCATGAATCTCGCGTTCCGGAGGGTGTCCCCCTCAGTGGTGCGAGGGAGAGCTCGGGCAGGGCCAGGGAAAAGAGTAAGGGCCGACCACCCCCTTCTTGTAAGGGCGAGGGCGCCCGGCAGATGTAATGAATTCGGCACAACACACTCTGTTCACCCGATCTTGCGGAGCGTCACCGTCCGTTTGTGTGTCGGTCGTTCCCCGGACATCGGACAGCGCGCGCCTCACCTGCGTCGCCGTGCGCCGCCGTCCCGGTCCGGCCGCTCGGCCCCCACGGACGGCCGAGATGCGGGATCATGTCTCGCATGACCGAGGTGTCCTCGCTCACAGGACGGCTGCTCGTCGCCACGCCCGCGCTCACGGACCCGAACTTCGACCGCGCGGTCGTGCTGCTGCTCGACCACGACGACGAGGGCTCCCTCGGTGTGGTCCTGAACCGGCCGACCCCCATCACCGTCGGTGACATCCTGGCGGGCTGGGCGCCGCTGGCCGGCGAGCCCGGGGTGGTCTTCCAGGGCGGCCCGGTCTCGCTCGACGCCGCGCTCGGCGTCGCGGTGATCCCCGGCGACGAGGGCCCGATCGGCTGGCGCCGGGTGCACGGCGCGATCGGCCTGGTCGACCTGGAGACCCCGCCCGAACTGCTCGCCGCCGCCCTCGGCTCGCTCCGGATCTTCGCCGGTTACGCGGGCTGGGGCCCCGCCCAGCTGGAGCGCGAGCTCGCGGAGGGCGCCTGGTACGTCGTCGAGTCCGAACCCGGCGACGTCTCCTCTCCTCACCCCGAAACCCTCTGGCGTGCGGTCCTGCGCCGCCAGCGCGGCGAACTGGCGATCGTCGCCACGTACCCGGACGACCCGTCGCTGAACTGAAGCCGCCGGGTTTCAGTACTCTTGGGACCCATGAGCACTCTCGAGCCCGAGCGCGGGGCAGGTACGGGAACCCTCGTGGAGCCGACGCCACAGGTGTCCTCCGGTGACGGCGACCACGAGCGCTACGCCCATTACGTCCAGAAGGACAAGATCATGGCGAGTGCCCTCGACGGCACTCCCGTGGTGGCACTGTGCGGGAAGGTCTGGGTGCCGGGGCGCGACCCCAAGAAGTACCCGGTCTGTCCGATGTGCAAGGAGATCTACGAGTCCATGGGCTCCGGCGGGGACAAGGACAAGGACAAGGGCGGCAAGGACAAGTAGCGACCGGTCCTGACCGCGGGGACGGCCCCCGGTATGCGTGCTTCGGCATGCGTACCGGGGGCCGTCTCGCGTTGCAGGGAGTGCTTCCGTCGGTCACGGAGTGGTTGAGACCACTTGTCGGGGTGTGCGTGCGGCTCTAACCTCTCGCGTGTTGTGCAGCGCGAAACGCGCGTTGCGTATGTTGCAACGTCGATGGGTGGGAGTCCGAATGAAGCGTTCTGCTCGAATCGTCGCCCCGATCACCGCGGTTGTGCTCGCCGGCCTCGCCGCGACCGGCTGCGCCCCCCAGACCTCCGACGGGAAGGCGTCGAAGGACGAGAAGAGCGGCACGCTGCGCGTCTGGCTCTTCCGGGAGGTCGACAACAAGCCCAAGGAGCAGGTGGTCGAGGCGGCGCTCGCCACCTTCCGCGCCCGGAACAAGGGCGTGCACGTGGACGTCGAGTACATCCCGGTCGACACCCGCGCCCAGCGCGTCAAGGCCGCCTTCAACGACCCCGCCTCCGCGCCCGACCTCATCGAGTACGGCAACACCGACACCGCCGGGTACGTGAAGGACGGCGGACTCGCCGACGTCACCGCCGAGTTCGGGGCCTGGGCCGACGCGAAGGACGCCGACCCCACCGCCAAGTCCTCCGTCACCGTCGACGGCAAGGTCTACGGCGCCCCGCTCTTCGTCGGTGTGCGCGCGCTCTACTACCGCACCGACGTCTTCCGGGAGTTGGGCGTCCAGCCGCCCAAGACCCAGGCCGAGCTGATCTCCACCGCGAAGAAGGTCCGCAAGGCGAGGCCCGAGCTGTACGGGATCGCCGTCGGCGGCGCGTACACGTACGGCGCGATGCCGTTCGTCTGGGCCAACGGCGGCGAACTGGCCACCGGTTCGGCCGGCGCGTACAAGTCCGCGATCAACGGCGAGGCCGCGCGCAAGGGCATCGCCTCGTACACCTCGCTCTTCGGCGACGACAACTGCCCGGCCGCCAAGTGCGCCGCCATGGGCGGCAACGCGACGGTCACCGCGTTCGCCTCCGGCAAGGCGGCGATGGCGATCGGCGGCGACTTCAGCCACGCGGCGGTGGAGGCGGGCGCGGTGAAGGGCAAGTACGCGGTCGTCCCGCTGCCCGGCACGACCCCCGGTTCGATCGCCCCGCCCTTCGCGGGCGGCAACAACCTCGGCGTCCTCAAGAGCACCTCGCACCGGACCCTCGCGGTCGACCTGATGAAGACGCTGGCCGGGAAGGAGACCCAGGGCCGGCTCTTCGACGCGATGGGCTTCCTGCCCACGTACACCGACGTCCGCGCCGAGGCCGCGCGCAGGCAGCCGTTCGTGAAGCCGTTCATCGACTCCCTCGGCGCGGGCGCGAAGTTCGTCCCGGCGTCCCCGGGATGGGGGCAGATCGACGCCTCGCAGGTGCTGCCGACGATGTTCCAGGAGATCGTGAGCGGCCGTAAGGACGTGGCTACGGCCTCCGACGACGCGGCGAAGAAGATGGACGCGGCGTTCGCGGCGGCGGGCTGACGAAACGATGACGCACCGCACGGACGAGGCCCTCAAGGGCCCCGCACGCACCGCACGCCCTGCGCGAACCGCCCGCACCGCCGTGCCCGCCGCCCCCGTCCCCCGCCACCGCTCCGGGTGGACCCCCTGGCTCTACCTGCTGCCCGCCCTCGTCGTGCTCGGCGCGCTGCTCGTGTACCCGATCTACCAGCTCGGGCTGATCTCCCTCCTGGAGTACACCCAGGCCCAGGTCAGCGGCGGCGAGCCGACGTCCTTCCAGGGCCTCGGCAACTACGCCGCGCTCTTCTCCGACCCGCAGTTCTGGCAGGTCCTGCTCGCGACCGTGCTGTTCGCCGCGGCCTGCGTCGTCGCCACGCTCACCGTCGGCTGCGCCCTGGCCGTCCTGCTGACCCGTGTACGGGCCGTCCCGCGGCTGGTCCTCATGCTCGCCGCGCTCGGCGCGTGGGCGACGCCCGCCGTCACCGGCTCGACCGTCTGGGTCTTCCTCTTCGACCCCGACCACGGCCCGGTCAACCGGCTCCTCGGGCTCGGCGACTTCTCCTGGACGTACGGGCGCCACAGCGCCTTCGCCCTCGTCCTCCTCGAGGTCGTCTGGTGCTCGTTCCCGTTCGTGATGGTCACCGTCTACGCGGGCGTCAAGGCCATTCCGGCGGAGGTCCTGGAGGCCGCCGCGCTCGACGGCGCGTCGCAGTGGCGGATCTGGCGGTCCGTCACCGCGCCGATGCTCCGGCCGATCCTCGTCGTCGTCACGATCCAGTCGATCATCTGGGACTTCAAGGTCTTCACCCAGATCTACGTGATGACGAACGGCGGCGGCATCGCCGGCCAGAACCTCGTCCTCAACGTGTACGCCTACCAGAAGGCGTTCGCGTCCTCGCAGTACAGCCTCGGCTCGGCGATCGGCGTCGTGATGCTGCTGATCCTGCTGGGCGTGACGCTCGTGTACCTCCGTCTGCTGCGTCGCCAGGGAGAAGAGCTGTGAGTTCGCTGCGCAAAGGCCGGCTCGCCGTGGACGCGGTCGCTCTCCTCGTCGCCGCCGGCGTCGCCTTCCCGCTGTACTGGATGGTCCTCTCGGCCTTCAAACCGGCCGGCGAGATCCAGTCGACCGAGGCCCGCCCGTGGACCCTCGCGCCGTCCCTGGACTCCTTCCGGCGGGTCTTCGAACAGCAGGATTTCGGCCGGTACTTCCTCAACAGCCTGCTCGTCGCGGGCACGGTCGTCGTCGCCTCCGCGCTGATCGCCTTCCTCGCGGCGACGGCGGTCACCCGGTTCCGCTTCCGGTTCCGGACCACGCTGCTCATCATGTTCCTGGTCGCGCAGACGGTGCCGATCGAGGCGCTGACGATCCCGCTGTTCTTCCTGATGCGGGACCTCGGCCAGCTCAACACGCTGGGCTCGCTGATCCTGCCGCACCTCGCCTTCTCGCTGCCGTTCGCGATCTGGATGCTGCGCGGCTTCGTGAAGGCGGTCCCGGAGGCGCTGGAGGAACAGGCCGCGATCGACGGCGCGAGCCGGACGCGGTTCCTGTGGCAGATCCTGTTCCCGCTGGTGTTCCCCGGGCTGGTCGCCACCAGCGTCTTCTCGTTCATCTCGACGTGGAACGACTTCCTCTTCGCGAAGTCCTTCCTCATCAGCGACACATCGCAGTCGACGCTGCCGATGGCGTTGCTCGTCTTCTTCAAACCGGACGAGAACGACTGGGGCGGCATCATGGCGGCGTCGACCGTCATGACGCTCCCGGTGCTCGTCTTCTTCGTACTCGTACAGCGACGCCTGGTCTCCGGACTGGGCGGCGCGGTGAAGGACTGAAGGGCTGACCCCATGGACCTGATGGACCTGATCCCCGCCCCCGCGAGCGTCGAGGGGCCGTACGGCTGCAGCGTCGTCCTCGACCAGCGCACGACCCTGGAGGCCGCGCCCGGCGCCGAGTCCACCGAGCGCTGGCTGCGCGCCACGCTCGGCGCGGCCTTCGGCCTGCCCCTGCGGCCCGCCGCGGCCGGACGGCGGGAGAACACCGTCCGGCTGCGCCTGGACGCCACCCTGGGGCCCGAGGCGTACCGCCTGGACGTGTCCGTCGACGGGACGGTCGAGATCGCCGGCGGTGACCCGGCCGGCGTCTTCTGGGGAGCCCAGACGTTCCGTCAGCTCCTGGGGCCCGAGGCATTCCGCAAGGCGGCCGGGCCCCGGGCGACGGCCGGCCTGGCGGCCCAGTCCGTCACCGACGCCCCCCGCTTCCCCTGGCGCGGCCTCATGCTCGACGTCGCGCGGCACTTCATGGCCAAGGACGACGTGCTGCGGTACGTGGATCTGCTCGCCGCACACAAGCTCAACGTGCTCCACCTGCACCTCACCGACGACCAGGGCTGGCGGATCGAGATCGAGCGGTATCCGCGGCTCACCGAGGTCGGGGCGTGGCGGGCGCGGACCAGGTGGGGGCACGGGGCCTCGCGGGCGTGGAACGAGACGCCGCACGGCGGGTTCTACACGCACGACGACATCCGCGAGATCGTCGCGTACGCCGCCGAGCGGCACATCGACGTCATCCCCGAGATCGACGTCCCCGGCCACTCGCAGGCCGCCATCGCCGCGTACCCCGAGCTCGGCAACACCGACGTCGTCGACACCGCCGCGCTCGGCGTCTGGGACTCCTGGGGCGTCAACCCGAACGTCCTCGCCCCGACCGACGCCGTCCTCCGCTTCTACGAGGGCGTGCTCGAGGAGGTCCTCGACCTCTTCCCGTCGCCGTTCGTGCACATGGGCGGCGACGAATGCCCCAAGGAGCAGTGGCGCGCCTCCGCGACCGCGCAGGCCCGCATGAAGGAGCTCGGGCTCGCCGACGAGGACGAGCTGCAGTCCTGGTTCGTCCGGCACTTCGACCGCTGGCTGGCCGACCGCGGCCGCCGCCTGATCGGCTGGGACGAGATCCTGGAGGGCGGTCTCGCGCCCGGCGCGGCCGTCTCCTCCTGGCGCGGGTACGCGGGCGGGATCGCCGCCGCGGAGGCCGGGCACGACGTCGTCGTCTGCCCGGAGCAGCAGGTCTATCTGGACCACCGTCAGGCCCCGGGCGAGGACGAGCCGGTGCCCATCGGGTTCGTCCGCACCCTGGAGGACGTGTACCGCTTCGAGCCCGTGCCGCCGGGCCTGTCCGACGCGGCCGCCGCGCATGTGCTGGGCACTCAGGCCAACGTCTGGACCGAGTGCATGGAGAACCGCGCCCGGGTCGACTACCAGGTCTTCCCGCGGCTCGCCGCCTTCGCCGAGGTCGCCTGGTCCGCCCTGCCCGCCCCCGCCGCGCGCGACTTCGCCGATTTCGAGCGGCGGATGACCGCCCACTACGCGCGGCTCGACGCTCTCGGCGTCGACTATCGGCCGCCTTCGGGACCGCTTCCGTGGCAGCGTCGCCCGGGTGTGCCCGGCCGCCCGATCGAGGGGAAGCCCCCGAACGTGTGAGTTCGGCCGCCCCTGTCCCTGCTGTCCCCGGACCCCCGCCGCCGGCCCCGGAATTCGCCGAAGAAACGGCAATCTGCCCCTGCGTCCGAAGGAGGGGCAAAACCGGCCAAAATCCAGGTCGTGGGAGGTCCGGGACGGAACCGTCCTTCGCGGACCCTCGCGTCGGACGGCTCGGAAGATGTGCCAGAGTTGCCACGTCCGGGCTGTGAGCACGTACGGTACGGCCACACAGGCGGGACGACCGGGGACAGTCGGGGACACCGGGAAGGGGCAGCGGGTTGACCACGCACGCACCACGGACGGCGCATTCGGTGACGCTGCCGGCCACGCTCGACGAGGCCGTGGCCGCGCTCACCGCGATGCCCGCCGCCGTGCCCGTCGCGGGCGGCACCGATCTGATGGCGGCCGTCAACCGGGGGCAGCTGCGCCCCGCCGGGCTCGTCGGCCTGGGCCGGATCAACGAGATCCGGGGCTGGCAGTACCAGGACGGTCACGCGCTGCTCGGCGCGGGCCTCACCCACTCCCGGATGGGCCGCCCCGACTTCGCCGCCCTGATCCCCGCGCTCGCCGCGGCCGCCCGCGCCGCCGGACCGCCCCAGATCCGCAACGCCGGCACCCTCGGCGGCAACGTCGTCTCCGCCGCGCCCACCGGCGACTCGCTGCCCGTCCTGGCCGCCCTGGAGGCCGACCTGGTCGTCGTGGGCCCGGACGGCGGCCGCGAGATCCCCGTCTCGCACCTGCTGGCCGGCCGGGACCTGCTCGCGCCCGGCGAGCTCGTCGGCTTCGTCCGTGTACCGCTGCTGCACGCCCCGCAGGTCTTCCTCAAGGCGACCGGCCGCACCGGCCCCGCCCGCGCCTCCGCGTCCGTCGCCGTCGTCCTCGACCCGGCGCACCGCGCGGTGCGCTGCGCGGTGGGCGCGATCGCGCCGATGCCGCTGCGGCCGCTGGAGGCGGAGCGCTGGATCGCCTCGCTGGTCGACTGGGACAACGAGCGGGGCCTCGCGCCCGAGGCGCTGACGGCCTTCGGCGAGTACGTGGCCGCCGCCTGCATCCCGGACCCGGAGGGCGACGAGCAGCTGCCGCCCGCCGTACTGCACCTGCGGCGCACCGTCGCCGCGCTGGCCCGACGGGCACTGGGGAGGGCGCTGTCGTGAGCACCGACGAGAACGAGAACCCGTACGGGACGCCGCAGGGGAGCGAACCGGGGCAGGGTCCGGGGCCGGAGTACGGCGGCTGGCAGCCCATCCCGCAGAGCGAGGGCTACGACAGCGACGCCACGGCCTTCGTCCAGCTCCCGCCGGACTTCGACTTCGCCGCCGCGACCCTGGAGGCCCCCGGCCACGGCTATGTGCCGCCGATGATCGTGCCGCTGACCCCGGCCGCGGCGACCGACCCGGCGGCGACCGGCACCTGGGCGGTGCAGCCGCCGACGGAGGCGGAGTACATCGGGCCCGCGGCGGTCACCGGCGAACCCGAGCCGCTGCCGGAGCATCATCCCGAGCCGCTGCCGGAGCACGACCCGCACGCGACCGGGCAGTGGAGCTTCCCCGAGGCCTCGCAGTCCACCGGTCAGTGGACCATCCCGACCGTGCCGGAGGGCTCGGACGAGTCCGGCGAGTTCACCACCTCGATGCTGGCCCAGTACGCGAGCAGCGCGCCCGCGACGCTGCCCGGCGGCGCGCCCGCGCCCTGGGCGGTCCCGGAGCCGGAGGAGCCCGCTCACGAGCCCGAGCCTGAAGCCGGGCACGAACCCGACGCCGCCGTCGCCGAGCCCGTGGCGGCCGAGCGCCCCGAGTTCCTCCCGGAGGCCCCCGAGGGGCTTCCGGAGGCTCCTGAGGACCTCCCGGAGGCCGCGCCCGCCCCCGTGTTCGACACGGGCAGCAGCAGCGACAGCGACGAGCACCCGCACATCTCGTACGTCCTGCGCGTCAACGGCGCGGACCGGCCCGTCACCGGCTCCTGGATCGGCGAGTCCCTGCTCTACGTGCTGCGCGAGCGGCTCGGCCTCGCCGGCGCCAAGGACGGTTGCTCGCAGGGCGAGTGCGGCGCGTGCAACGTCCAGGTCGACGGCCGGCTCGTGGCCTCCTGCCTGGTGCCCGCCGCGACCGCCGCCGGCAGCGAGGTCCGCACGGTCGAGGGCCTGGCCGTCGACGGCGAGCCCTCCGACGTCCAGCGGGCCCTCGCCAAGTGCGGGGCGGTCCAGTGCGGGTACTGCATCCCGGGCATGGCCATGACCGTCCACGACCTCCTCGAGGGCAACCACGCCCCCACTGAGCTGGACGCCCGCCAGGCCCTCTGCGGCAACCTGTGCCGCTGCTCCGGCTACCGGGGCGTGCTCGACGCCGTCCAGGAGGTCGTCGCCGAGCGGGCCGCGACCGCGACCGCGGCCGCCGAGTCGGCCGCGGACCAGGCGGACGAGGCGCGCATCCCGCACCAGATTCCCCACCCGCTCGACGGAGGCATGGCGTGAGCAGCGACACGACCACCGCCGTTCCCACGGCGTCGCTCGACGGTCCGCAGCAGCAGGAGCTGCCGCCGCACGGCCTGGGCGTGTCCCTGCCGCCGGCCGACGCCCGCGCCAAGACCGAGGGCACCTTCCCGTACGCCTCCGATCTGTGGGCCGAGGGCCTGCTGTGGGCGGCGGTCCTGCGCTCGCCGCACCCGCACGCCCGGATCGTCTCCCTCGACACCGCGGCCGCCGCCGAGATGCCGGGCGTCCGCGCCGTCGTGACCCACGCCGACGTGCCCGGGGACCCGGC
Organism: Streptomyces sp.; assembly: GCF_036566765.1. Classification (GTDB taxonomy): domain Bacteria; phylum Actinomycetota; class Actinomycetes; order Streptomycetales; family Streptomycetaceae; genus Streptomyces. The sequence continues at coordinate 4,230 of NZ_DATCVQ010000418.1, read as the reverse complement.
GTACGGCCGGACCGTCGCCGACCGCCCGGTGTTCGCCTCCGACGTCGTCCGGCACCACGGCGAGGCGATCGCCGCCGTCGCCGCCGACCACCCCGACACGGCCCGGCTCGCCGCCGCGGCCATCGCCGTCGAGTACGAGGTCCTGGAGCCGGTCACCGACCCGGAGAAGGCCTTCGCCGCGCCCGCGCTGCACCCGGACGGCAACCTGATCCGGCACATCCCGCTGAGCTTCGGCGACGCCGAGGCGACCGGCGAGGTGATCGTCGAGGGCCTGTACCGGATCGGCCGGCAGGACCCCGCGCCGGTCGGCGCCGAGGCCGGCCTGGCCGTCCCGCGCCCGGACGGCGGCGTCGAGATCTACACCGCCTCCACCGACCCGCACACCGACCGCGACCTGGCGGCGGCCTGCTTCGGGCTCGCCCCCGAGCAGGTCAAGGTCGTCGTCACCGGCGTGCCCGGCGCGACCAGCGACCGCGAGGACCCGGGCTTCCAGATCCCGCTGGGCCTGCTCGCGCTGCGTACCGGTTGCCCGGTCAAGCTCACCGCCACGCGCGAGGAGTCCTTCCTCGGCCACGCCCACCGCCACCCGACGCTGCTGCGCTACCGCCACCACGCGGACGCGGAGGGCCGGCTGGTGAAGGTCGAGGCGCAGATCCTGCTGGACGCCGGCGCGTACGCCGATCACTCCGCCGAGTCCCTCGCCGCCGCCGTCTCGTTCGCCTGCGGCCCGTACGTCGTCCCGCACGCCTTCATCGAGGGCTGGGCGGTCCGTACGAACAACCCCCCGTCCGGCCATGTGCGCGGCGAGGGCGCCCTGCAGGTGTGCGCCGCCTACGAGGCGCAGATGGACAAGCTGGCGGCCCGGCTCGGCGTGGACCCGGCCGAGCTGCGGATGCGCAACGTGCTGTCGACCGGCGACCTGCTGCCCACCGGCCAGACCGTGACCTGCCCGGCCCCGGTCGCCGAACTCCTCGCCGCGGTACGGGACTTCCCGCTGCCCGCGCTGCCGATGGACGTCCCGGAGGACGACTGGCTGCTGCCCGGCGGCCCCGAGGGCGCGGGCGAGCCCGGGGCGGTGCGGCGGGGCGTCGGCTACGCGCTCGGCATGGTCCACATGCTCGGCGCGGAGGGCACGGACGAGGTCTCGACGGCCACGGTGAAGGTGCAGGACGGGGTCGCGACGGTCATCTGCGCGGCGGTGGAGACCGGTTCGGGCTTCTCCACGCTGGCCCGCCAGATCGTCCAGGAGACCCTGGGCATCGACGAGGTGCACGTCGCCTCGGTCGACACCGACCAGCCGCCGGCCGGTCCCGCGACGCACGGCCGGCACACCTGGGTGTCGGGCGGCGCGGTCGAGCGGGCGGCCAAGATGGTCCGTACGCAGCTGCTGCAGCCGCTGGCCCACAAGTTCGGCATGTCCACCGAGCTGCTCCAGATCACCGACGGCAAGATCACCTCGTACGACGGCGTGCTGTCCACGACGGTCACCGAGGCGATGGACGGCAAGGAGCTGTGGGCCACCGCCCAGTGCCGCCCGCACCCGACCGAGCCGCTGGACGAGTCGGGGCAGGGCGACGCGTTCGTGGGCCTCGCGTTCTGCGCGGTCCGCGCGGTGGTGGACGTCGACATCGAGCTCGGCTCGGTACGGGTGGTGGAGATGGCCGTCGCCCAGGACGTCGGCCGGATCCTGAACCCGGCACAGCTCGCGGCCCGGATCGAGGCGGGCGTCACGCAGGGCGTCGGCGCGGCGCTGACGGAGAACCTGCGCACGGCTCGCGGCGTGGTCCGGCACCCGGACTTCATGGGCTACGCGCTGCCCACCGCGCTCGACGCCCCGGACATCCGGATCGTCAAGCTGGTGGAGGAGCGCGACGTGGTCGCCCCGTTCGGCGCGAAGCCGGCGAGCGCGGTGCCGGTCGTGACGTCCCCGGCGGCGGTGGCCTCGGCGGTCCGGGCGGCGACGGGCCGCCCGGTGAACCGCCTGCCGATCAGGCCGCAGGCGGCGGTGGCCGCGGCGCAGTCGTCGTAACCCGGACGTTCAGTCGTCCTCGGCCGCCGGGCGGCCGAGGACGAGGGATACGGCGAGGATCGCGACGCGGGTGATCAGGCCGGCGAGCACGATCGTCAGGAACCCGTTCACCCGCAGCTCGATCCCGCCGGTCGACCCGAGCCACGCCAGCAGCCACCAGATCAGCGAGTCCTGGACGACCCCGGCGACGGTGAAGGCGAGCAGGGGCAGGCCGGTGATGAGGGCGGACGGCCCGATGTAGACGATCTGCGTCAGCAGCGCGACGGCGATGAACGCGGTGACCAGGGAGAAGAAGGCCTCGGAGCCGGATCCGAGGGTGATGCCGGGGAGAAGCCCTCCGGCGAGGCAGACGCCGACGAGGGCGCCGAGCTTGCGACCGGCCGTAACTGTCATGGCGGGACTGTGGCACGGGCGATGTGATCTTGTGAAGATCCTTCGAAGGAATTCCGAAGGGCCTGGGGATGTACCCCAGGCCCTTCGTCGAGTGGTTCCTCGGAGACCGTGATCGGATTCGAACCGACGTCACTCGAGTTGCAGTCGAGCCCCTGGCCTCTCGGGCACACGGTCGTGTTGTGCTCTGGAACGACCGTAGGGGCCGTGTCGTAGGGCGCTCAAGGGAAGCGCGGGGGCCGCAACACGACTGCCATGCGCCGTTCATGGTCGTACGACCAAGGTCCGAGGTCGTTCCGCCTCGCGACAGGGCTCACCCACGGATACGCCCCTTACGCTGGACGTCATGAGCGCACTGGACCCCCGCGACACCGACGTCGCTCCCGCCCCGTCCGCACCCGCCGCCGACGCCTTCGGCGGCGGGGTTCTCGACCGGGACCACCGGGCGCTCAGCATCGGGATCGTCTCCGTCGTCCTGCTCATCGCCTTCGAGGCGACCGCCGTGGGCACGGCGATGCCGGTCGCCGCGCGGGAGCTGGACGGCGTCTCCGTGTACGCCTTCGCGTTCTCCGCGTACTTCACGACCAGCCTCTTCGCGATGGTGCTCTCGGGGCAGTGGTCCGACCGGAGCGGCCCGCTCGCGCCGCTCGCCGTCGGCATCTCGGCCTTCGCCGCCGGACTGCTGTTGTCCGGTACGGCCGGGACGATGTGGCTGTTCATCGTCGGCCGGGCGGTGCAGGGGCTCGGCGGCGGGCTGGTGATCGTCGCGTTGTACGTGGTCGTCAGCCGCGCGTACGTCGAGGCGCTGCGGCCCGCGATCATGGCGGCGTTCGCGGCGAGCTGGGTGGTGCCGTCGGTGGTCGGGCCGCTCGCGTCCGGGACGATCACCGAGCACCTCGGGTGGCGCTGGGTCTTCGTCGGCATACCGGCGCTGGTGGTGTTCCCGCTCGCGCTGGCGCTGCCGGCGATACGGCGCACCGCGTCCGGGCCGGCGGACCCGACCGCGCCGCTGCCGCCGTACGACCGGCGGCGCATCCGGCTGGCGCTCGGCATCTCGCTCGGCGCGGGTCTGCTCCAGTACGCGGGCCAGGAGCTGCGCTGGCTCTCGCTGCTGCCCGCGGCGGCGGGCGCGGCGCTGCTCGTGCCGTCGGCGCTGGGGCTGCTGCCGAAGGGGACGTTCAGGGCGGCGCGGGGGCTGCCGTCGGTGGTGCTGCTGCGGGGGATCGCGGCGGGTTCGTTCATCGCCGCGGAATCGTTCGTGCCGCTGATGCTGGTCGCCGAGCGGGGGCTGAGCCCGACGCTGGCCGGGCTGTCGCTGGCGGTGGGCGGGCTCACGTGGGCGCTGGGCTCGTACATGCAGGCGCGCCCGTGGATGGAGCGGTACCGGGAGCGGGCTCTGGTGGGCGGGATGATCCTGGTCGCGGCGGCGATCGCGGGGGCCCCGAGCGTGCTGATCCCGGCGGTGCCGACGTGGATCGTGGCGGTGGCGTGGGCGTTCGGCTGCCTCGGGATGGGCGTGGTGATCGCCTCGACGAGCGTGCTGCTCCTTGAGCTGTCGGCGCCGGAGGAGGCGGGCGCGAACTCGGCGGCGCTGCAGATCTCCGACGGCCTGTCGAACGTCCTGCTGCTCGCCGCAGGCGGCGCGGCCTTCGCCGCCCTGGGCGGCGGCCTGGTGGGCGCGACGGCCCACGGCGCGACGACGGGCACCTCGCATCCCGCGGCCTTCGCGGCGGTCTTCCTGCCGATGGCGGGGGTGGCGGCGGCGGGCGCGTGGGTGGCGACGCGGCTACGGGCGTAGGGCGGCCGCGGCG
>NZ_DATCVQ010000417.1:0-5778 GCF_036566765.1 Streptomyces sp. | reverse complement strand
GCGTGAAGGGGTCTTCTACGCGGAGCTGGTCTTCGCCAGCGGTGTCGAGGTGAGCGCCCGGCCGTCCGACGCGATAGCGCTGGCGCTGCGCACCGGGACGCCGATCTATGGCAGCGACGGCGTGCTTGACGACGCCGGCATCGCGATTCCGGACGAGCAGGAGGACGAGGTGGAGAAGTTCCGCGAGTTCCTCGACCAGATCTCCCCCGAGGACTTCGGCACCAACAGCCAGTGAAGCCAGGGAGGGAGGCCGGCCGGCGACCGTCCGGACGGCTCTGGGTCGACCCCGGACCCGAGGTGCGATCAGCGCATTCGAGTAGCCTTTCCCGCAGAGAGACACGGGAAACCACTCTCAGGGTGATTATCACTCGGCGTGCCGAGTGTGGCGATCGTTGACGCACCCCGAGTGACTGCCTACCGTCGAGTGGGCAGTTCAAGGACGGAGGGTCGGCGTGATGAGCAGCGGCGACGGTACGGCGGGGGGCGCTCTCGGACGCACTCCGGGAGAGAGTGGGCTGTACCCGCTCCAGAGCGGCGCAGCCGACACGGGTACCGACACCCGAACCGACATCATCGGCTACCGCGGGCCGACGGCCTGCGCGGCGGCAGGCATCACGTACCGACAGTTGGACTACTGGGCGCGCACGGGGCTCGTGGAGCCCAGCGTCAGGCCCGCGTACGGGTCGGGCACGCAGCGGCTCTACAGCTTCCGCGACGTCGTCGTGCTGAAGATCGTCAAGCGGTTCCTGGACACCGGCGTCGCCCTGCAGAACATCCGGGCCGCGGTGCAGCACCTGCGTGCGCGGGGCTTTCGCGATCTGGAGCGCATGACGCTGATGAGCGACGGCGCGACGGTGTACGAGTGCTCCTCGCCGGACGAGGTGGTGGATCTCCTCCAGGGCGGGCAGGGCGTGTTCGGGATCGCGGTCGGCGTGGTGTGGCGGGACGTCGAGGCGGCGCTGTCGCAGTTGCACGGCGAGCGGGTCGATACCGGAGAGACGCTGATCGGGCACAACCCGGGCGACGAGTTGGCGGCGCGGCGGCGCGACAGGGCTGTGTGACGGTCGGGGGGTCGGGACTCTCCTGCGACTCGCACGCGAGTGCGGGTCCGTTGTCAGTGGCGTAGGGCAGCATCGGAGATGTGAGACCCGCGCCTACGATCCTGCATCTGGACATGGATGCGTTCTTCGCCGCCGCCGAGCAGGCGGCGAAGCCGAGCCTGCGCGGGAAGCCGGTGGTGGTCGGCGGGCTGGGGCCGCGCGGGGTCGTCGCGACCGCCTCGTACGAGGCGCGGCGGTTCGGGGTGCATTCGGCGATGCCGATGGCGCAGGCGCGCCGGCTCGCGCCGAACGCGGCGTATCTGGTGCCGAGGTTCTCGGCCTATCGGGCGGTCAGCGAGCAGGTCATGGAGCTGCTCGGACGGCTGTCCCCGCTGGTCGAGCCGCTGAGCCTGGACGAGGCCTTCGTGGACCTGGAGGCCGGGGGCAGGGCCTGGGACTCGGCGAGCGCGCGCGAGGCCGGTGAGCGGCTGCGCAGGGACATTCTCGCCACCACGGGGCTGACGGGGTCAGTGGGGCTGGCGGGGTCCAAGATGATTGCGAAGATCGCCTCGGAGGAGGCGAAGCCGGACGGACTCGTGCTCATAGAGCCGGGGACGGAGCGGGAGCTGCTCGGGCCGAAGTCGGTACGGATTCTCCCGGGCGTCGGGCCGGCCACCGGCGAACATCTGCGGCGGGCCGGGATGACCACGGTCGCGGACCTGGCGGCGGCCGGCGAGGACGAGCTCGTACGGCTGCTCGGGCGGGCGCACGGGGCCTCGCTGCATCGCATGGCCCAGGGGTACGACGACCGGCCCGTGGTGGCCGAGCGGGACGCGAAGTCGGTCTCCGTGGAGGACACCTTCGACGTGGACCTGCACGACCGGGTGCGGATCCGGATGGAGGTGGAGCGGCTCGCGGAGCGGTGCGTGGGCCGGCTGCGGGCGTCCGGGCACTCGGGGCGGACGATCGTGCTCAAGGTGCGGCGGTTCGACTTCTCGACGCTGACCCGGTCGGAGACCCTGCGCGGGCCCACGGACGACCTCGGGGTCGTCCGGGAGGCCGCCGGGCGGCTGCTCGAGGGCGTGGACACGACGGGCGGGGTGCGGCTGCTCGGGGTCGGGGTGAGCGGGCTCGCGGACTACACGCAGGAGGACCTGTTCGCGCAGGCGGCGGAGGCCGAGGCCGTGGCGGACGCGGCGGAGCCCACCGAGGCTGCGGCGCCCGCGGCGGAGCCGGAGCCGCCCCGGGAGCGGCGCTGGGCCGCCGGGCAGGACGTCCGGCACGCGGTGCACGGGCCGGGGTGGGTGCAGGGGAGCGGGGTCGGTCGCGTCACCGTCCGGTTCGAGGAACCGGACTCGGAGCCGGGCCGGGTGCGGACGTTCTTCGTCGACGACCCCGACCTGGAACCGGCCGACCCGCTCCCGCTGGTGCGGGACGGCCCGACGGAGGCGGCCGCAGGCGCGTAGGGGTACGCCCGGCCTTCGGCCGGGCCGGCGTTTCCACCGGTGGTCGGCCGAGCGCCGTCGGCGGCTGCGGGTGCGTGGAGGTGAGCCCGGGCCTTCCGCCGGGCCGGCGTTCAGGCGCGCCCGGCCTTCGGCCCTGCCGTGTTCCGCCCCTCCTCAGGCCTCGTCCTGGCCCGCCAGGCGGCCGAAGTCTCGGTCTTCGTGGGGGGCGGGGGGTAGCGCGATGCTGTAGTGGCGGTAGAGCTGGAGTTCTTGTTCCGGTGAGAGGTGGCGGCCTACGCCGAAGTCCGGGGCCTCCTTGATCAGGGACCGCTCGTACGGGACGTGCAGGCCGTTGGCGGCCAGCTCGCTGGGCTCCAGGGGGACGAAGGCGTCACGGCTGAACAGGCCCGTGCGGACGGCGGCCCACTCCGGGACGCCGGTCGCGTCGTCCAGGTACACCTCGTCCACGGTGCCGATCTTGTGCCCGTCGCGGTCGTACGCCTTGCGGCCGATCAGGCTGCGCGGATCGATATCGGTCTGCACGGTCCCTCCACGTGGTCGCGACTGCTCTCCAATCCCTACGAAAAGGCACATCCGAGATATCGGCCACTTGAGCGATCTGGCGACGCAACAGCGCTGGTAGGCTGGCTGTGGCTGTCGACCCCGCGCGGGAGAGTCCTCCGGAGAATCTTTCGGAGGCGCCGAAGGAGCAAATCCTCCCCGGAATCTCTCAGGCCCCTGTACCGCGCGGACGAGGTCACTCTGGAAAGCAGAGCGGGAGTCCGACGGCATCCGCTCTCACCGACGGTGAAAGCCGGCCGCCCCCACGCGCGCCGGTGAAGCTCTCAGGTTGAGATGACAGAGGGGGAGGCCGTCCGGGCACCCGCGCGTCGTGGTGCCCCTTCAGGGTCGTGTAGACCAGGAGGCCTCCGCAATGACCGCCAACCGCACTCCGCTCTCCGAGCTCGAACAGGGCATCCCCTTCGAGCAGCGGCACATCGGGCCCGACGCCGAAGCCCGGGCCAAGATGCTCGCGCAGGTCGGCTACGGCTCCCTCGACGAGCTCACCGCCGCCGCTGTGCCGGACGTGATCAAGAGCGCCGAGGCCCTGGGCCTGCCGGCCGCCCGCACCGAGGCCGACGTCCTCGCCGAGCTCCGCGAGCTCGCGGACCGCAACCAGATCCTCGCCCCGATGATCGGCCTGGGGTACTACGGGACCTTCACGCCGCCGGTGATTCTCCGGAACGTCATGGAGAACCCCGCCTGGTACACCGCGTACACGCCGTACCAGCCGGAGATCTCGCAGGGCCGCCTGGAGGCGCTGCTCAACTTCCAGACCATGGTCGCCGACCTCACCGGTCTGCCCACCTCCGGCGCGTCGCTGCTCGACGAGGGCACCGCCGCCGCGGAGGCCATGTCGCTGTCCCGCCGGGTCGGCAAGGTCAAGAACGGCGTCTACCTGGTCGACGCCGACGCCCTGCCGCAGACCATCGCGGTCATCGAGACGCGTGCCGAGCCCACCGGCGTCGAGGTCGTCGTCGCGGACCTGTCCGCCGGCATCCCCGCCGAGATCGCCGAGCGCGGCGTCTTCGGCGTGCTGCTCCAGTACCCGGGCGCCTCCGGCGCGGTCCGGGACATCAAGCCGGTCGTCGACCAGGCTCACGAGCTCGGCGCGATCGTGACCGTCGCCGCCGATCTGCTCGCCCTCACCCTGCTCGCCTCGCCCGGCGAGCTCGGCGCGGACATCGCCGTCGGCACCACCCAGCGCTTCGGCGTCCCGATGGGCTTCGGCGGCCCGCACGCCGGCTACATGGCCGTCCAGGACAAGCACGCCCGCTCGCTCCCCGGCCGCCTCGTCGGCGTCTCCGTCGACGCGGACGGCAACAAGGCGTACCGCCTGGCCCTGCAGACGCGCGAGCAGCACATCCGCCGCGAGAAGGCCACCAGCAACATCTGCACCGCGCAGGTACTGCTCGCCGTCATGGCCGGCATGTACGCCGTCTACCACGGCCCCGAGGGCCTGAAGACGATCGCGCGGCGCACCCACCGCTACGCCGCGATCCTCGCCGCGGGCCTCAAGGCCGGCGGCGTCCAGCTCACCCAGGGCGCCTTCTTCGACACCCTCACCGCCCGCGTCCCGGGCCGGTCCGACGAGGTCGCCGCCGCCGCCCGCGAGGCCGGCGTCAACCTGTACCGCGTCGACGCCGACCACCTCTCGATCTCCTGCGACGAGACCACCGGCCGCGCCCAGCTCGAGGCCGTCTGGAGCGCGTTCGGCGTCACCGCCGACGTCGAGGCCCTCGACGCCGCCACCGAGGACGCGCTGCCGGTCGACGCGCTGCGCACCGACGCGTACCTGACCCACCCGGTCTTCCACGCGCACCGCTCCGAGACCTCGATGCTGCGCTACCTGCGCAAGCTGGCCGACCGCGACTACGCGCTCGACCGCGGCATGATCCCGCTCGGCTCCTGCACGATGAAGCTGAACGCGACCACCGAGATGGAGCCGGTGACCTGGCCCGAGTTCGGCCAGATCCACCCCTTCGCGCCGATCGAGCAGGCCCAGGGCTACGTCACGCTCATCACCGAGCTGGAGGAGCGCCTCGCCGAGGTCACCGGGTACGACAAGGTGTCCATCCAGCCCAACGCCGGTTCGCAGGGCGAGCTGGCCGGTCTGCTGGCCGTCCGCGCCTACCACCGGGCCAACGGCGACGAGCAGCGCACCGTCTGCCTCATCCCGTCCTCCGCGCACGGCACCAACGCCGCCAGTGCCGTGATGGCCGGCATGAAGGTCGTCGTCGTCAAGACCGCCGACGACGGCGAGGTCGACGTCGCGGACCTGCGCGCCAAGATCGAGCAGTACCGGGACGAGCTCTCGGTGCTGATGATCACGTACCCGTCCACGCACGGCGTGTTCGAGGAGCACGTCGCCGACATCTGCGCGGCGGTGCACGAGGCCGGCGGCCAGGTGTACGTCGACGGCGCCAACCTCAACGCGCTGGTCGGTCTCGCCAAGCCGGGCCACTTCGGCGGCGACGTCTCGCACCTGAACCTGCACAAGACCTTCTGCATCCCGCACGGTGGCGGCGGACCGGGCGTCGGCCCGGTTGCGGCCAAGGCCCACCTGGCCCCGTTTATGCCCGGCAACGCTGCGGATCCGGCCAACGGCGAAAGCGGCACGCCGATTTCCGCCTCCCGCTACGGCTCGGCCGGTGTGCTGCCGATCTCCTGGGCGTACGTGAAGCTCATGGGCGGCCGGGGCCTCACGGAGGCCACCAAGTCGGCCCTGCTCG
>NZ_DATCVQ010000416.1:0-19500 GCF_036566765.1 Streptomyces sp. | reverse complement strand
CCCGCCACAGCGCGATCGCCGCGTCCACCCGGGTCCACGGCTCGGCCGCCCCCAGCAGTTCACGCAGCGCGGGCGCGGCCTTCTCGCCCGCCGGGCCCAGCGCGCCGAGCGCCGTTGCCGCCGAACGCCGTCCGCCGGAGTCCGCCTCGGACAGCGCGGCACACAGCACGGGCAGTACGGCCCCGGCGTCACCCTCGACCGCCCACAGCGCGCCCGCCGTCCTCGCCGCGAGCGATGCCGAGAAGCCGGAGCCGACGCCCACCGAGCGCAGCAGCGCCCGCAGATCCGGTATCGCGTCCGCCGCGGCGGGACCGAAGGCGGTCAGCGCCCGCAGCGCCGACTCGGCGACCCACTCCCTGCGGTCATCGGGCGCGCCCCGCAGCACCCGCAGCACCTCGGGCACCGCCTCGGCGGCCCGCAGCGCCGTCAGCCCGTACAGCAGCGGCCCGGCCCGGTCGAAGAGCCGCTCGTCCAGCTCGATCTCGCCGAGCCTGCGCCGCAGCGCCGGGGCGAGCGGCGCGGCGGCCGGGCCGAGCAGCGGGACCGTGTACAGGAGTTCGTCGCGGATCTCCGGCTGCTCCAGCGCCCGGGCCAGCGCCGGTACGGCGCGGGCGTCGCCCGACCGGGCCAGCGCGAGCAGCGCGCTCCCGAGCCCGATCCGCCCGCCCAGCCGCTCCTGCACCCAGGGCCGGCTCTCGGCCGCGACCCGCGCCGCCAGGGCGTCGGCGGCCGGGCCGGCCAGCTCGAACAGCTCCTCAAGCCAGGACGCGGCGGCCTCCCGCACCCGCGGCTCGGGGTCGCCCAACTGCTCGCCGACCAGCCGCACCACTTCCTCGTACCGCCCGCGCCACACCCGTATCAGCCCGCCGCACATCCAGATCGCATCGGCCCGCTGCCCCCAGTCGGGGCTGTGCAGCTGAGCGACGATCAGCGCGATCCGATCGTCCACGCGGTCGTCGAGCGCGGAGTGAAGGGTGCGGAGCAGCTCGTCGGTCCAGGGGGTGGTGTGCCCGCAACGCCGCTCCTCGTCGAGCTCACGGAGATAGCTGAGGAGGGCGGGGTGTTGGGCGGGGTCGGGGTCGGGGGTGGGGTAGGCGTCGGCCTCGCCGAGGGGGATGGGTTCGACGGGGTCGCCGAGGGGGATGCGTTCGACGGGGTCGCCGAGGCGGCCGAGCTCGACCGAATCGCCGAGCTCGGGGAGCTCGCCGAGCTCGGAAATCCCAGTCGGCTCCGGGAGTTCGCCGCGCCCCCCGTACGCCCCGTACGCGCCGAGCGCCCCGTACGCGCCGAACCGTGCCGGGTCCGCCTCCCCGCGTGCCGCCTCCGCGCGCCCCTCCCGCCGGACCTCTTCCAGGAGTCCCGTCACCGTCACCACCACGTCCGCCGGCAGGCGGTCCGGCGCGCAGCGGGCGAGCTGGGCGAGCGCCGCCAGCCGCAGGCCGGGGGCGCGGGCGGCGCGCGACACCAGGGCCAGCCAGTCCACCGTCTCCTCGTGCAGCGACTCGTGCCGCAGCGCGATCCGCCCGACCGCCTCCACCAGCGCCAGCCGGACCTGCGTGTCGGTCTCCACGGTGAGCCGTTCGCGCAGCAGGGTCAGCACCCGCGCCGGCTCGGGGTGCAGCGAGGCCAGGGCGCACGGCGCGCTGAGCCGTACCTCCGGGTCGGGGTCGAAGACCAGGCCGAAGAACACCTCCGCGCCGGCGGCGACCCCGGCCGCCGCCATCGCGTAGTTCGCCGCGTCCTCGAACTCCTCCTCGTCCAGGCCGAGTTGGTCGAGCTCGTCGTCGCCGTCCAGGTCGATGCCGCCGATGCTGGTGAGCAACTCGACGATCCCGCCCCGGTCGCGCACCCCCGGGTCCGCGACCAGTTCGAGCAGGAAGGGGATGCAGGCGAGCGTCGCGTCGTACACGTCGCCCTGGTGGTGCACCGCTCCGTAGAGGCCGTCGAGCGCGGTCTCCCGTATGTCGGGGTCGTCCGAGGCGAGTCCGCGCAGCAGTGCCGGTACGTCGTCGGCCGGGCCGTACGCGTGTCCCAACGAGGCCCAGTCGACCTCATCGATCCCGGCCAACATTGCCCCCACCTCCCCAAGAGCGCTGTGCTAGGGGGCAAGTGTGCACCACCCGAACGACAAGGAGGACCCGACGGCAGGCCGTGGTTCCCAGCGGGCGCGCGGGGCGCTCGCTTTGCGCCACAGGGGTCATGACGGGGCGTCACGGGCTCATTCCGGGATGCGCAGTCGCAGGACGGTGATCAGGTTGTGCAGCCGGGTGGTGCCCCGGGCCACCTCCGCGGACAGCTCGGGCGGGACACGCCGGTACGCGACCTCGCCGACGCCGACGGCGGTCACGGTTCCCTCGCCGTCGAGCCCCTCACCGCCGTCGGCCGGAGCGCCGAGCGCCCTGCCCGCCTGGACGCTCAGGGCCGGGGTGAGCGGGCTGGACAGTACCGGAGTGTCATCGTCCGGCAGCACCAGGACCAGCGCGGACGGCCGCCGCGGCGGTCCGGTGAAGCCCACGACGACGGCGTCCCGGGTGTCGGTGTGCCGGAGCTTCTCCCAGAGCCGGGCGCCGCCGCGGTACGTCTGGTCGAGCCGCTTCACGACCAGGCCCTCGACGCCGGCCGCGGGCAGGGTCTCGTACCAGGTCGCGGCCAGCTCCGGGTCCGTGGTCATCGGCACCGGCTGGAGCGGCGGGCCGAGCGGTTCGAGAAGCGCGACCAGCCGCTCGCGCCGCACCTCGTACCGCTTCCCCCGCAGGTCCGCGCCGCCCTCCGCGAGCAGGTCGAAGGCGGCGTACGAGGCGGGTAGCCGGCGCGCGAGAGCGGGTGCCCGCGCGGGCGTGGCCGCCGCGCGCGCCTGCACGGCGGCGAAGTCGGTGCGCCCGTCGCGCCAGACCACGACCTCGCCGTCGAGCACCGTGCCCGCCGGCAACCGCCGTGCCGCGTCGGCCAGATCGGGGAACGCGCCGGTGACGATCCGCCCCGACCTGGCCTGCAGCAGGACCTTGTCCCCGGCGTACCGGAGGACCACCATCCGGTGGCCGTCGAACTTCGGCTCGTATGCGAGCCCCGCGCCGCGCGGCATCGCGCCGACGGAACGGGCGAGGGCGACGCGTACGGGAGGCGCGAGCGCGTCGGGCAGCCCGCCGGCGGCCGAACGGTCGTGGCCCGGACCCCCCACCGCCGCGCTCACGGCAGGCCCCTGGCCCGGGCGGGGTCGTTCAGGGGCGCGAGGAGGTCCCCGTACCGCTCCAGACGTGGCGCGATGTCGTCCATCAAGAACACCAGCCGCTCCGGTTCGCGGCAGCCCTCCACCTCGTCCCAGGTCACCGGGGCGGAGACGGTCGGCCGGGGCTGCGCCCGCAGGGTGTACGGCGTGGCCGTGGTCTTCGCGGCGGCGTTCTGGCTGTGGTCGACGAAGACCTTGCCGGGCCGCAGCGCCTTGGCCATCCGGTGCACGACCTGCGCCGGAAGCTTCGCCTCCGCCTCGACCGCGAGCTGTCGCGCGTACGCCGAGACCCGCTCCGACGGCGTCGGCTCCACCGGCACCAGCAGGTGCAGCCCCTTCGCGCCGGAGGTCTTGGCGTACGCCTCCAGACCGTCCGCCGCGAGCCGCTCCCGCAGCCAGAGCGCCACCGCGCAGCACTGCACGACGGTCGCGGGCGGCCCGGGGTCGAGGTCGAACACCAGGCGGTCGGCGATCGCGGGCGTCTCCATCCGCCACTGCGGGGTGTGGAACTCCACCACCAGGTTCGCCGCCCAGACGAGCGAGGCGAGGTCCTGGATCACCGGCTGCCGGGCCCGCGGGTCCTCGGAGCGGGGCACGGGGGCGGTCGTCACCCAGGCGGGCGTGCCGGGCGGCGGGTTCTTGGTGAAGAAGAGCTGCCCGTCCGGACCGTCCGGATAGCGCAGGAAGGAGACCGGCCGGTCCCGCAGATGGGGGAGCATCGCCGCGGCCGTGATGGCGTAGTAGTGCACCAGCTCGCCCTTGGCAGTGCCGGTGGCGGGGTGGAGGACCTTGTCCAGATTGCTCAGGGCCAGTCGACGCCCCTCCACCTCTGTGATCGGCGTCATACGATGAGAATCCCACGAAACCGGAAATCTCGTGCGCAGCTCGAACGATCTGGACTGATCTCCCTAGATCTCCATGGAAAGGGATGAAACGTGCGATCCATTTGGAACGGTGCCATCTCCTTCGGGCTGGTCAGCATCCCGATCAAGCTCGTGAACGCCACCGAGAGCCGGTCCGTCTCCTTCCGGCAGATCCACAACGAGGACGGCGGCCGGATCCGCTACAAGAAGGTCTGTGAGCTGGACGGCGAGGAGGTGGCGACGGCGGACATCGGCAAGGCGTACGAGGACGCCGACGGGTCCATGATCCCGATCACCGACGAGGACCTGGCCCAGTTGCCGCTGCCGACGGCGAAGACGATCGAGATCGTGTCCTTCGTGGCCGCCGACGAGATCGACCCGCTCCAGATGGACGCGGCGTACTACCTCTCCGCCAACGGGGTGCCGGCCGCCAAGCCGTACACGCTGCTGCGCGAGGCGCTGAAGCGGAGCGACAGGGTGGCGGTGGCGAAGTACGCGCTGCGGGGGCGGGAGCGGCTCGGGATGCTGCGGGTGATCGGCGACGTGATCGCGATGCACGGGCTGCTGTGGCCGGACGAGGTGCGCGAACCGGAGGGCGTGGCGCCGGAGGCCCCGGTGACGGTACGGGATGCCGAACTCGACCTGGCGGACGCGCTGATGGCGACGCTGGGCGAGGTCGACCTCGACACCCTGCACGACGACTACCGCGAGGCCGTCGAGGAGATGATCGCCGCGAAGGCCGAGGGCGGCGAGGCGGTCGCGCCGGCCGCACCGGCGGAGGAGGGCGGCGGCCGGGTCATCGACCTGATGGCGGCGCTGGAGAGCAGCGTCCGCGCCGCGAAGGAGGCCCGCGGCGAGGAGCCGGCCTCGGTCACGGAACTGGCTGCCCGCAAGCGCACGACGTCGCGGAGCGCGCCGAAGGAGACGGGCGCGAAGAAGTCCACGGCGGCCGGGGCGGGAGCGAAGAAGGCGGCGGAGTCGAAGAAGACGACGGCGAAGAAGGCGACGACGAGGAAGACGGCTGCGACGACGAAGGCCGCGGAGACGAAGAAGACGACCGCGAAGAAGACGGCGACGAAGAAGACCACGGCGAAGAAGGCGACGCCGCGCAAGCGGAGCGCTTGAGGGGGCGGGTTCGCAGGAGCGGGCCGCGCTGAACGGCTCGCGTACCCGACGCCTCAGGGGCGCTTGAACAGCGTCTCGAGCACCGACTCCAGGTACGCGGGGTCCCGGGGGAGCGCATCCGGGACCGCGTGGTGCAGCTGGGTGTGCCCCAGATAGCTGGTGTACGCCAGCAGGCCGCGTCGGCGGGCGGCCTCCGGGGGGAAGCCGAGCCGCTCGAAGAGCTCGGCGACGTACCCGAGCCGACGCTCCGTCACCCGCCGCAGGACCGCCGCGACTTGGGGATGGTCGGCGGTGGCGAGCAGCGAGACCTCCAGCGGGTCCTCGGCCGCCTCGGCCGTCGCCGTGAGGAAGAGCGTCCGCAGCTGCGTCGTGGGGTCGGGTTCCGCCTCCACGACCTCGATCAGCGCCTCCGTGGAGACTGCCTCCCACCGGGCGAGCGCCGCCTCGACCAGCGCCTCGCGGTTGGCGAAGTGCCAGTAGAAGCTGCCCTTCGTCGTGCCCAGCCGGGCGGCCAGCGGCTCGACCGCCACCGCCGCGAGCCCGCCCTCGCCGATCGCGGTCAGGGCCGCGTCGGCCCAGTCGCGGGCGCTGAGCCGCTTCCGCGAGGCGCCCCGGCTCCCGCTGCCCGCTCCACCTGCGTCTCTCGCCGACCTCATCTCCATACGGTAGCGTACGGAGAGCTAGACCATACGCTTCCGTATGGTCCACCCCTCACCGGGAGGTGTCCGCGTCATGCGCACGGTCCGGAACGTCCACGAGCGAACGATCCCCGCCCCCGCCGAGACCGTCGGCGCCCTGCTGGACCGGCTCGCCACCGCCGACGACCCGCTCTTCCCGTCCCCCGCCTGGGCCCCGCTCCGGCTCGACCGCCCGCTGTCCGTGGGCGCCGACGGAGGCCACGGACCGGTCCGGTACCGGGTCACCGCGTACGAGCCGGGCCGCTCGGTCAGGTTCGACTTCGCACCGCCCTCCGACGGCCATCACCGCCTCGACATCGAGCCGCTCGGCCCCGACCGCTGCCGCGTCCGGCATGTCCTGGTCGAGAACCAGGGCCCGATGGCCGCGCTCTCGTGGGCGCTCGTGATCCGGCCGGTGCACGACACCGTCATCGAGGAGCTGTTCGACAACGCGGAGCGGGCCGCCACCGGCGCCGTCGCCCGGCCGACCCGCCGCACCCCCTACGTCCGCCTGCTCCAGCGCCTGACCTGGGACCGGCCCACGGCCGTCGGCGTGCCGGCCGCCGCCCGGCTCGCCCGCGCCGCGTTCCCGCGCACCGACTTCACCGACGCCTGGCAGCTGCCGCTGCGCCCCGGCATGGACCGCGACCCGCAGGCCTGGCGCGACGTGCTGCCGTTTCCGGTGCAGGCGGCCGGCGAGCACGAGCTGCTGCTCGGCGAGGACGCGAGCCACCTCGACTTCCGCGCTTCTGTCCTGGTCGACGACGACCGCGTCACGCTCTCCACGGTCGTCCGCACGCACAACGCCCGCGGCCGGCTCTACTTCGCGGCGGTCCGGTACGTCCACCCCTTCATGGCCCGCATGATGCTGCGCCGCGCCCACCGCCGTCTGGCTCTCGCCACGTCCCGCGCCGGGGCGCGGCGGACGGCTAGGGTGATCACCGGCCGTCCGAACACCCGCGCGGGAGCGAGGAGAACCGAGTGAGCAGCGACTGGTTGCGCGTCTTCCGCCCGGTTCCGGAGCCCGCGGTCCGGCTGGTGTGCTTCCCGTACGCGGGCGGTTCGGCCGCCGCGTTCCGGCTGCTCGCCTGTGAACTCCCGCCGGACGTCGAGGTGGTGGCCGTTCAGTACCCAGGCCGCCAGGACCGCCAGCAGGAACCCTCGCTGACCTCGATCGACGCCCTCGCGGAGGCCGTCCTGCCGGAGCTCGACGCATACACCGACCGCCCCCTCGCACTGCTCGGCCACAGCATGGGCGCGCTGGTCGCCTTCGAAACCGCCCGGCGCCTGGAGGCGGCGACCCTGATCGTCTCGGGCCGCCAGGGCCCGTCGGCGCCGCGCCCGCCCCGCCCCGGCCCCCTCGACGACGCGGCGGTCATCGCCCTGGTCCGCCGCCTCGACGGCCCCGGCGCGAGGGCGATCGACCACCCCGAGATCCGCCGCACCGCGCTGCCGTCCCTGCGCGCCGACTTCGGCGCGGTCGCCGCGTACACGCACCGCCCGGCCCGCCTCGCCTGCCCCGTCACGGCGCTCACCGGCGCCGACGACCCCCACGTCCCCGAGCCCGAGGTCCGAGCCTGGGAACGCGAGACGACGGGCCCCTTCGCCCTCCACGTCCTGCCCGGCGGCCACTTCTTCCTCCACCAGGACGTCAAGGCGTACGCGACCGCGGTGGGAGCGGCCCTCAGCGACCTGCGGGCTGCTCCAGCAGCTCCCTGAGCGACCCGGCCATCGCACCGACGAAAGCCTCCCGCTCGCGGTCGCCGACCAGGTCCAGGGACAGGTACGGGTTCAGGTCCTCCAGCTCCACCAGGAGCAGCTCGCCGCCGGGGGCCCGGCAGGCGTCGACGCGCTGGATGCCGTACGGGAGGTCGTTCCAGTCCACGAACCGCTGCGCGAACTCCAGGTCCGCGGCGGTCGCTTCGTACGGTTCGAGGACCCAGCGGGCCTCGGGGTGCGGCGCGTACAGGGCGTACTGGAAGCTCCGTCCGACGAAGTAGAACGACACCTCGTAGGAGAAGGGGATGCGCGGCTGGACGAGCATGCCGGCCGGGTTCACGTCGCCGAGACCCGCTCGGTCCACGAACCGCAGCCCGACGGAGTCCGCGCCGAGCAGAGGCTTCACGACGTACTCGTCCGCCTCCGGCAGCAGCCCGAAGTCCTCGGTCCGGCCGACGGTGGGAATGACGGGAAAGCCCTCACGGGACAGGTCGAGGAGGTACTCCTTCCCGCTCATGTCCCCTTTGCCGCTGAGCGAGTTGAACATCCGCACGCCGCCCGCCCGGGCAGCCTCCCGGAACGCCTCGTACGCCTCCCGGTAGTGGATCACCGGGCCGCTGTTGCGCACCACGACGGCGTCGAAGCGCCCCATCAGCGCGGCCGCGTCGCGCGGGTGGCAGAGCGCGAGGTCGAACTCCTCGCGAAGCCGCCCGCTCAGCCAGATGTCCTCGTCGCAGTACCGCCGCCCCCGCGCCTCGTAGCCGAGGTCGGTGACGTAGAGGATCGTTCCGTCGTTCGCCTGTGCGCTCATGCGGGCATCCTGCCAGGTGCGTCAGGAGTGTCAGGAGGTGACGGGGGTGACGGGGGTGACCTACGCGTGATGGTGGACCTGCCGCGAAGCGAACCCATACGTTCAGGGGCATGGGGGAAATCGCTCGCCGACGCCTGATCGTGCTCGACTCGCTCGCCGCACTCGGGTTCGTACTGCTCCCGCAGGTGTCCGTCCTGCGGCCGGCCGTCGGCGGCGATGTGGCCACCACCACGGTGTGGCTGTCGTCGGCGGCCACCGCGCTGCCGCTCGCCGTCCGCCGGCTGCTGCCCGTACCCGTCTTCGCGTTCGTCCTGACCGCCGCCTGCGTCGCACTGGCCGCCGGCCTCGGGCCCACGCCGTTCCTCGCCGCCGCCTACGCCCTGTACGCGGTGGCCGTGACCTGGCCCCGGGAGTCCCGGCGCTCCGCGGTCGTCGTGGGCGGGGTGAGCGCGGCGGGTGCGGCCGTGCTGACGATGACGGGCGGACAGCACTACGAGGGCGGGACCCTGGGCGTGCAACTGGTGTTCGGCCTGCTGGTCCTCGGCGCCACCTGGGCGTCCGGGGCCGCGGTCCGGGAACGGCGGGAGGGCGTCCGGCGCGTCGTCGAGCAGGCGGCCGAGCGGGCGAAGGTCGAGGAACGCCTGCGCATCGCCCGCGAGATCCACGACGTCGTCACGCACAGCGTGGGGCTGATCGCCGTCAAGGCCGGCATCGCCAACCACGTGATCGCCGAACACCCCGAGGAGGCGCAGGAAGCCCTGACCGTGATCGAGGACGTCAGCAAGAGAGCGCTGCGCGACCTGCGGGCCACCCTCAAGGTGCTGCGCCGCGACCCGGAAGACGCTCAGGATCTCCGGCCGGTCCTGGGGCTTTCGGACCTGCCCGAGCTGGTCCGGACTGCCGAGGCGGCGGGCGTCCGCGTCGAACTGCGCTCCCGCTGCCCCGAGGAGCCGCCGGACGGTGTCGCGCTGTCCGCGTTCAGGATCGTCCAGGAGGCGCTGACCAACGTCGTCAAGCACGCCGCCCCGACCCGGTGCCGGGTCCACCTCGTCGCCGAGGAGGGCGCGTTGACGATCGAGGTCGCGGACGACGGCCCCGGGCCCGGACCCCGGCCGATCGTCCCCGGAGGCGGCCTCGGCCTCGTAGGGATGCGGGAGCGGGCCACCGCGCACGGCGGCGACCTGACCGCCGGACCGCAGGACGGCGGCGGCTTCCGGGTCTCGGCGACGCTGCCGTACTGAGTCGGCGTACCGAACCGCTCCCGTACCGAGCCTCCGCACCGTGCCCCCGTACCGAACCGCCCGAACTCATCCTCAGGTATGGGTTCCGTCGATGCGGAACGTTCGGCAGTCCCGTCCCCGGACCGATGTGTCAGGCCCGGCCCCCGGCCAGTCTGGTCCGGTGATCAACGTCCTGGAACTGACCAAGCGGTACGGCGAGAACACCGTCGTGGACCGCCTCACCTTCACCGTGCGGCCCGGGTCCGTCACCGGTTTCCTGGGGCCCAACGGAGCCGGGAAGTCGACCACGATGCGGATGATGCTGGGCCTGACCCGGCCGGACGCCGGGTCCGCCCGCATCGACGGCCACGCCTATCACGAGCTGCGCTACCCGGCCCGGCACGTCGGCGCCCTGCTGGAGACGTCGGCCCCACACCGCAGCCTGACCGCCGCCCACTACCTGCAATGGCTCGCCCAGAGCAACCGGATCGACCGGCGCCGAGTCGGCGAAGTCCTGGAGACGGTCGACCTGGCGGGCGCGGCCCGCCGTCGGATCGGCACGTTCTCGCTCGGCATGGGCCAGCGGCTCGGCCTGGCCGCGGCCCTGCTCGGCGATCCGCCGGTCCTGGTGCTCGACGAGCCGGTCAACGGCCTCGACGCGGAGGGGATCCGGTGGCTGCGCGAGCTGCTCCGCACGATGGCCGCGGAGGGCCGGACCGTCCTCGTCTCCAGCCATCTGATGACCGAGATGTCCATGGTCGCCGACCGGCTCGTCGTGATCAGCGGCGGGCGGTTGCTCGCCGAGACCGGCACGTCGGAGTTCATCCAGCGGCACGGGCGCACGTACGTCCGCGTGCGCACCCCCGAACCCGGGCCGCTGGGCCGGGAGTTGGAGCGCAGCGGGGCCACGCTGACGCTCGCGTCCGACGGCAGCCTCGAGGTCGACGGCATGCCGGCGGCCGAGGTCAGCCGGGTGGCCGCGGCCGGCGGGCTCGCGCTGGACGAGCTGAGCACCCACACCGGATCGCTCGAGGACACCTTCCTCGGGCTCGTCTCCAGGGGAGACAGGAGCACCCGTGTCTGAGACCCTCGCGGCCGTCCACGCCGAGTTCACCAAGCTGCGCGGCGTACGCGGCACGCTCGTCGCGCTGCTGCTGTTCGTACCCGTCAGCGTCCTGCTCTCCGCCCTGGGCGGCTGGTCCGCGAGAGGGGCGCTCGACTCCGACAGTCCCATGATCCGGGCCGACTTCACGCCTCAGCAGGCCGGACTGGACGGCATCCTGTACGGCCAGCTCGCGCTGATCGTGTTCGGCGTGCTCGTCGTCACCAGCGAGTTCGGGTCCGGCATGATGCGGGTCTCGCTGCTTGCCGTACCCCGGCGTGGCCGGCTCTACCTCGCGAAGGCGGCCGTCGTCGCCGGCGCCGCCGCGGCCGTCGCGATCCCGGTGGTGCTCGTCAGCTATCTGGCCGCCCAGTCGGCCCTCGGACCCCACGGCGCCTCGATCGGCACGGACGGGGTCCCCCGCGCCCTGGCGGGCGCGATGGTCTACCTGATCCTCATGTCCCTGTTCGCGGCCGGGATCGCCATGATGGCGCGCAACGCCATCATCCCGCTGGCCGTCCTGCTGCCGATGGTGCTCGCCGGAACGCACGTCCTGTCCCTCGTCGGAGCGACGAAGGAGCTGGTGCGGTACTTCCCCGACCGGGCCGGTACGCAGATGCTCACCGTCGACTCGCCCGACGCCGTCACCGGGTTCGCGGTGATGCTCGCGTGGACCGCGGCGGCGCTGGCCGGCGGCTACCTCCGGCACCGTCGTTGGGACGCGTGAGCCGGCAACCGCCCGGGGCGGAGCCCTAGGGCCGGGCTGCTAGCGTCACCGCTGACGTCATGGAGGAATGCGGAATGTCGCAGCCGGTCCGGGTGCTGATCGCTGACGATCAGGCGCTTCTGCGCGGGAGTTTCCGTGTCCTGATCGATTCCAGCCCTGGAATGGAGACGGTCGGCGAGGCGGCCGACGGCGCCGCCGCGGTGGAACTGGCCCGGAGACTCAAGCCGGACGTCGTCCTGATGGATCTGCGGATGCCGGTCATGGACGGGATCACGGCCACCCGGTCGATCTGTTCCGACGAGACCATGGCGGGTGTGCGGGTGCTGGCCCTCACGATGTTCGACATGGACGAGTTCGTCTATCCGGCCCTTCAGGCGGGCGCCAGCGGATTCATGCTGAAGGACGCCTCACCGGCCGACCTGGTCGCCGGCATCCGCGTCATCGCCGCCGGCGAGGGCGTCCTGGCCCCCACGGTCACCCGACGCCTCATCGCGAACCACTCCCGCACGACCGAGACCCCGCGGCAGGCTCCCCGACTGGTCGGACTCACCAAGCGGGAACAGGAGGTGCTCGTGCTGATCGCCAACGGCCTGTCGAACGCCGAGATCTCCGAGCGGCTCGTGATCAGCCTGCCGACGGTGAAGACCCACGTGAGCAGCCTCCTCGCCAAACTCCACGCCCGCGACCGCGCCCAGCTCGTCATCATCGCGTACGAGAGCGGCCTCGCCGAGCGGGGAATGCCGAACTGAGGACGTGCGGGGCAGGCTCAGTAATCGATGTGCGCGACGACGGGCAGGTGGTCGCTCGTCGTGGGCGGCAGGGTACGGATCCCGGTGACCGTCCCGCCGCGGGCGAGGACCTGATCGATACGGGCCAGGGGAGTGGAGGCAGGCCAGCTGAAGGCCATGCCCGAGCGCGGGGTGCTCATCCGGTCGGTGAGAGGGGCGAGGCCGCGGTCGTCCAGGGTCGCGTTGAGGTCGCCGGCGAGGACGACCCGGTCCAGCCGCTCGGCGGCGAGCGCCTCGCCGAGCAGGGCAGCGCTCTCGTCCCGCCACGCGGAGCGGAGACCGGTCGCCCCGATGCGTACCGACGGCAGGTGGGCGACGTACACGGCGACGTCGCCGTGCCCGGTGGCCGCCGTGGCCCGGAGGCCGCGCTGCCAGCCGGCGCCGATGCCCGCGGGCTTGATGTCCAGCGGCCGTACGTCCCGCAGCGGATGCCGGGACCAGAGCCCGACCGTGCCGGACGTGGCGTGGTACGGGTACGCGCCCGCGAGCGCCGCCGCATAGGCCGACAGGGCGGACGGGGTCAGCTCCTCCAGCGCGACGAGATCGGGCCCGGCCGCGCGCAGGGCCCGCGCGGTTCCGGCCGGATCGGGGTTCTCGTCACTGACGTTGTGCTGCACCACGACGAGGTCGTGCTCCGGCCCGGGGGCCGACAGCACCAGCGGCCCGAACAGCACCGCCCACACCACGGCGGGAAGCATCGCGGCGGCCAGGGCGACGGCCGACCGCAGGAGCACCGCCGCTGCGAGGAGCACGGGTACGGCCACCCCCACCCATGGCAGAAACGTCTCCAGCAGACTCCCGACTCGCGCGGGCGTCTGCGGTACGAGCGCATGCCCGCCGAGCAGACCGGCGACGACGACAGCCGCTACCAGCCCCCCGCGCCCCCACGCCCGCCGCCGCCCGAAGGCCGACCACCCCATCCGCCCCACTGCTTCCCCCTCGCTGCTGGGTGGGACGACGCGGGAGGGACCTGCCCGGTTCCTGGTGGCTCACGGATGGGTCAGGGGTCAGTCGTCCGCCACCCCCGCCCGCAGCTCCTCGAACGCCGTGGTGATGTCCGCGACGCGCACCGTGGTGAGCTCCTCGCGGCTCGGCGTGCCGGAGCCCCCGTGGATCTCGTACATCCGCAGGTCGCGCAGCGCGGCCGCCTTCCGGCAGAGCTCACGGACGAACCGGCCGTTGCCGAGCCGCTCCACGAGACCGGCGTCGGCCGCGCGGCGGAAGCATGCGGCGAGCGCGGTCTCGGCGTCCTCGTCCAGCGTGTCGCCCTGCCCGTCCAGGAGCCGGCGCGCGATCTCCAGGAGTTCCGCCGTGGAGTACGAGGGGAAGTCCACGCGCGTGGTGAAGCGGGAGGCGAGCCCCGGGTTGGTCGCGAGCAGCTCGGACATCTCGTCCGGGTACCCGGCCAGGATCACGACGAGCCGCTCCCGGTCGTCCTCGGCGCGCTTGAGCAGCACCTGCAGGGCCTCCTTCCCGAAGGCGTCGCCTCCGGAGTAGCCCGTGTTGTACAGGGCGTACGCCTCGTCGATGAACAGCACGCCGTCGAGCGCCGAGTCGATCACCCGGGTGGTCTTGATGGCCGTCGCGCCGAGGTGCTGACCAACGAGGTCGACGCGCTGCGTCTCGACGACCTGACCGCGCTCCAGCAGGCCGAGCCCCGCGAAGATCTTGCCGACGACGCGTGCGACCGTGGTCTTGCCGGTGCCCGGAGGCCCCGCGAACACGAAGTGCTGCGCGGCGGACGACGACGGCAGCCCCTGCTCCTTCCGCACCACGGCCATGCGCAACTGCGCGACCAGCGTGCGGATCTGCCGCTTGACGGCGTCGAGCCCGACCATCCCGTCAAGCAGCGCCATCGCCTCGGCGAGCTGCGCCTCCCTGCCGTCGGCGGGCGCGGGGGTGGGAGCGGGGACCTTCGCCGGGGCAGGCGGGGCAGGCGGGGCCGGCGGCACGGTCGGCCCCGGCGCGGACGGGGAGGGCTGTACGGCCCGGGACTGCGCCCGCTCCGCGACGTCCCCGAAGGCGGGGAAGCACCGAAACGCGTACTGGTACTGCCGCAGCGCCTCGTCCGCCCGCCCCAGCCCCTCGTACGCCCGACCCCGCAGGTACGCGACCTCTCCTTCGAAGTGCCCGTCCTTCTCCAGGCGGCGGGGGAGCGGGGCGAGGGTGTTCAGCACCTCGTGCAGGACGCGCTGGTGGACGAGCGCGTACGCCACGTACAGCTGCGCCTCGTCCTTCAGGAACCCGTCGGAGATGTTCCGCGAGTACTCCAGGACGAGAGGCCAGTTCTTCTTGAGGAAAGCATGCCGGGTGTAGAGGAACCGGGTCTCCGCGCAGTCGAGGGCCGCGCTCATGAGCACCTGCTCGGCCTCGTCCAGCCGGTCCGCGTGCAGCAGCGACGCCAGGCCGGCCAGCCAGAGATCACGCGCGCTCTCGAGGCGGAAGGTGACGTAGACGCCGATGTCGAAGCGGGACTGGAGGGTCATGGTGTGCTTCGTCCGCAGCGCCCCGAACGACCGGTGGTGCAACGACATCGCCGCCAGCGCCTCCGCCTGCCGCCGCCCCGTCGCATGCAGCCCCAGCCACGCGTCGGCGGCGGTCGGATCCTGCTCCAGGGCCTGCTGAAACCGCCCCGCAGCCTCAGCGGCCCGCCCCTGCCGCAGCAGCGTCACACCCTCGACCCACAGCCGCTCACACTTCCTGACGGCAAACCAGGAAACCGACGCCTCGGACACAGTGCCACGCTCCCCCGATTCACAACGGCGAGTCCCTGACCCCTTCACTTCCCCAGACGACGGTACCGGCCACCCACGGTTCCACCTCCGCCGCCGCCCTCCCGATCGAACGGTTCACCAGATCGGGAGCGAACCGCTTACGGGATCCATAGCGCCCAAATCTCACTCGGTCCTCACGCGAAGGACCGTGAGCGCGACGCCCAACGCGATGTCTGGAGACGTTTGGATCGGGGAGAGCCGACACGCTTTCCGTGTTGAGCTGGCTAGAGGCGCAGAGGCCAAGCACCGGGAGGCCCTCGCGGCAAAACTCAAGGGCGAGGTCGAGAGATTCGAGCGCGTGGGCCGGACTTGGCTGTCGGAGACGAGACATCCTCCACGTTCTCCACTCCGCGACCCACGGCGGGTCTCCGCCATGAAAGGACTCGGTGGCGAAGCGGGACAGTCCCGAGGCTCACCGGACGACCTCTATCACGCTTGATGGCTGGGCCAGGAGTGCCCACAGTGTTCTCTCGGGCAAGCGACGCCGGGGTGGTGGGGTGTCACCACGTACGCCGGACATCCGCAACTCATGCACGAGGTGGGGCCATCATCGATGCCCAATGCCTTCAGCCTCGCACGGGCCTCCTGTTGGGTCATCCGGAGTTGCTCCTCGGCTTTATCGAGGGCGGCAGAGTTCTCCTTGTACGCGTTCTTTTGGGCGTCTGTTAGTTCATTTTCACGTGCCATGACTCTGTTCCTTGCCTGGGTGCCAATTCGATATTCATCCTCGGCTCATAGGCAGGTTGGATTGAGAGGTGCCCCCAGTTCTTCACCCTGAAGGGCTCCGGAACCAGAGATGGCAGAGCGGTCCCGCGCGGTGTGCGAAGGGGTGCGGGACCACCGGCCCCTGCCGTCCAGTCCGAGCAGGGCACTGGGACCGTACGCCGAGCCCCCCGTATGCCCCTTGGGCGATCCGGCTGGGTGAGCGCCGCCCGAGTGGCTCACTCGCCACTCACACGCGACCAGTGACCTACAACGACGAAGACCCGGACTCAGTGGGACTGAGTCCGGGTCTTCATGCTTGGCACATCTGCTGGTCAGCGGCTAGATCACGCTGTTCCGGCTTCTGTGCCCCCGGCAGGATTCGAACCTGCGCACACGGCTCCGGAGTGATTGTGCCGATCGAACCTCGCATCCCCTCTGACCTGCGGTGCAGCTGGTCCGTTGTGTTAGGGGGACAAGCACTGTGTCGGAGCTGTGTCGCACGAGCCCGCAGGGCGCGGCACTGCGCCGACACCGGACGATCTCCACGTGTGGGCGAACTTCCGCTGGGCACCGTGGGGCCAGAGACTGCTTCGTCCCGAAGCAACTCGGATGTGTGTGCTTCCTTGGGCTGCTGGGCCTCTCGCCTGCGTTGATGGTCCGCAGACGTTCGCGCTCATCCGCAGCCGTTCATCGGCGTTGTCACGCAGTTAGACACTCACCGCTCAACGGCCAACCACGGGACAGGGCCGTTGTCAGTGTCGGCCTCTATGGTCTCAAGCGCGCGGTCGGCTTCCGGGGGTTCCAGCTCTGAAGGGAATGGTTGCATCCCCGGCCTGTCTGGGGGTGGCCCGGAGACTCGTCCGGGACCTAACCGACGGTCGGGCTTCGTCGATGGCCAGGAGATGACCTGCCAGCGCCGGCCGCGCACCACCTCTCGCGCCTACGTTACGCGCGGTCCGCGCATCAGCGCGGCTCGTCGGACTCTCGCGCCCAGGCGTAGGGCATCGGCTCGTTCGTGTCCAGCACCCAGGGGTTGGGGTACCTGGCGTGACATCCCGCGCACCGAGCGACGAACGTCCCGATCTCGGGGTTCGTCATGATGCTGTAGTTCGATGACGGCAGCGCGCGCATCACGTAGCCGTTTGCAGTCGTCTCAAGCGCCGGCCACTCGGGCGAGCATTCACACGGCCCGTTCACCGCAAACGTCTCGTCGCCCGGTGCCTCGTGCGTGCTCCGGAGCGTCGCAAAAAGCTTTCTCAGTGACTCCACGACGCCCCTTGCTTATCCCCTGGCACGTTGATTACGCCCCCATGAGTCGATCAGGCTACCGCTGGCGCCTAAGCCCTCACTGAGGTTTTCTCAGCGAAGATCATTTCCAGTGCCCGTTGAGGACGAGCGCGGCGCGGGCTATGTCGCCGATTCTGCTGGGACTGAGTGTGACGTGCTTGAGGGTTCGCCAGCGTTCCTTCAGTTCCGCCGCGGCCCGCTCGCCGCGCGCCCGCACGTGTCTGATCAGCGAATTCGTGGCGCGGGTCCCTCGGTCCAGGGCGGTCTCGGAGCGGCCTTTGGGGCGGCGTACGGGCACGTGAATACCGATGCCGGCGCCGATGTAGCCCTTGTCGGCGAGTGTGGGTAGCCCATCGGCGGCGGCCTTGTACAGCGCGTGCAGCACGTGGATACGGGCCGCGGTGATGTCCGGGGTGGAACCCGGCTCGACATCGGAGACCCACAAGGGGGCACCATCCGGCGCGGCCAGGAACTGAATGTTGCCGCCGAAGCTCTTGTGCTTCTGGGAGAACCACAGGTCGTTGCCGTTCTCCCGAACCCCGGCCAGCCGGTCGCAGGCAATCAGCGTGCCGTCCAGCACCACGTGTGTCATCCCCTCGGCGCGGCAGAGGTCCAACACATCGTGCAGATCAGGAGCTTGGGCGGCCAGTACGCCGATGCCTTCATGTAGGTAGCGGTAACCGGTGGCCTGCGAGATCCCGGCGTCCCGGGCCAGGCAGTGCACGCAGCCGCGTTCTCGGAACCACCGCAGCACCAGTACCGCCTGGCGGAACGGGCCCAGGGCGCGAGAGCCCTTCGGCGTGCCGATCCCGCGCCGGTGAGCGGCCAGCAGCCGGGCGAGGAACTCCACGATGTGGCGTGGGACGTCGAGCGCGGCAGCATAGGTGACCAACGTGAAGCCTCCGGTTCGAGCGGACATGATCTTGGCAGACCAGTCCTACCAGGGGCTTCACGCCTGCCCGACCTCGTGGCCCACCCGATCATTTCGCTGGGGAAGCCTCAGCGGGTAAGAGCCAGCTGGGCTCAGCCCCAGGTCTGGCCGGCCGGTTCCTTGATGGTGCGGTTGATCCGGTTGAAGAAGTTGGTCAGCGCGATCTCCAGGTTGATCGCGCCGATCTGCTCCTCAGTGAAATGGGCGTTGACCTCTTCCCAGATCTCGTCGGTGACGCCCGGCGCACCATCCTGCAACCGGGTGGCGGCCTCGGCCAGCGCCAGTGCCGCACGCTCCGCATCGGTGTAGAACGGCGCCTCACGCCACGCCGCCACATTGTGCAGCCGCTCGTCGGTGTCACCGGCCTTCTTCCCCCCGGCGACACTGGCGTAGACGCACGCCGAGCAGCTGTTGATCTGGCTGGCCCGCAGGTGGACCAGCGCGAGCAGCTTCGGGTCGACGCCCCCGGCGGCGATCGCCTTCTGAAGGTGCTGGATAGCGGTCCACACATCGGGTTTGTTCGTGTTCTTGCTCTTGAGCCGGTTTTCCATGTGGGAGTGGTCTCCTTCATCGGGTTACGTTGCGGCGCCTGTGCGCGTCATCCCTATGACGGAGCAGCTTCCAGGGAGGTAACAACATGGCCGGCCCCCATCCCGCGGACCCGATCGCCGATGCCTTCGAGTCCCACCGTGACCGGCTCCGAGCCGTCGCCTTCCGCATGCTCGGATCACACGCCGACGCGGAAGACGTGGTCCAAGAGGCGTGGCTGCGTCTGTCCCGCCAGGACAGCGACACCATCGACAACCTCGGCGGCTGGCTGACCACCGTGGTCGGCCGCATCAGCCTCGATGTCCTGCGGTCGGGCCGGACGCGCCCAGAAGTCTCCTTCGACGACCAGCTGCCCGAATTCACCGTGACGCTCGACGACGCTCCTGCTCCGGAAGACCTAGTGGCACTCGGGGACTCCGTCGGCCTCGCGCTGCTCACGGTCCTCGACTCGCTGCGCCCTGACGAACGGCTGGCGTTCGTGCTGCATGACGTGTTCGCGGTGCCCTTCGCGGAGATCGGCATCATTCTCGGCAAATCCGCCGACGCGACCAAAATGCTCGCCAGCCGCGCCCGCAGGAGAATACAAGCCGCCCAGCAGCCGGCAAGCGCCGGGCGACAACAACGCGAGGTGGTCCAAGCCTTCCTGGCCGCGGCCCGCGACGGTCAGTTCGAGCAGCTACTGCAGGTCCTCCACCCCGAAGTGAAGTTCACCGTCCACACCCCGAACGGCACGTTCGTCACGCTCGGAGCCACCGAAGTCGCCACCCGCGCGCGAGTGGCTGGCAGCGCAGCACGAGCACATGCGGCCACCGTCAACGGCCGCCCCGGCGTCGTCTCCTGGAGCAAGGACGGCACCCCGCTCTCCCTCCTCACCTTCACCGTCGCCGACGGCCACATCACCGAGATCACCGCCCTGGTCGACCCGGCCAAACTCGCGCTCATAGACCTGCCGGAGCCGGTGTGACTCACTACCGGTGAAGGCCGCGCCTACTCGAA
>NZ_DATCVQ010000415.1:0-12895 GCF_036566765.1 Streptomyces sp. | reverse complement strand
GTCGCCCGGGCGGACGGTGTACTCGTCCGAGCTGTCCGGGTTTCCACCCTTCGCACCCTTGGCGGCATCCGTCTCGTTACCGGTGGTTTCGTCGATGCCGGGGCGCTCCGCGTCACGTGTCGCCTCGTCACCCGGCGCGGCATGACGTCCCGATTCGGGCGTTGCGTCCGGATTGAGCGGATCCTCGGTGGCGGCCTCGCCGCGGTGCTTGCCGCCACCCCGAGCCTCGTCGCTCGGCGTGACGCTCGCGCCGGGGGCGGTGGGCGTCGTCGACGGGGCCGGGGACCCGGTCGCGTCCGGCTTGGCGGACTTCTCCGGCAGAACGGACTTGTCGGGCTTGTCGGACCGCGTGGAGTCCTCGCCCTGGGCGTCCTCGTTTGCGGATGCGTCGGGGGTCGCCGACGGGGCGCCGGTCGGGTTCGCGGGCGGCTTCAGGGTGCCGTCGTCCTTCAGGCCGACGATCCCGGCGCAGGTGGCCCAGGTCTTCGCACCCTGCGCGGCGAGCGCCTTCTCGGCGACGGAGATCTGCTGGGCGCGGCTGGCGAGGTCCGGGCGCGCGGCGTACGCGGAGCCGCCGAAGGCGTCCCAGGTCTCCTGGGTGAACTGCAGCCCGCCGTACAGCCCGTTGCCGAAGTCGGCGCTCCACAGCCCGCCGGACTCGCACTCGGCGACCCGCTCCCAGGTGGTCGCGTCGGCGGCCGAGGCGGAGCCCGCACCGAGCAACGGCAGGGCGAGGGCGGATCCCGTCACCCCTGCCGCGACGACGAGGGCGGGGGCCTGGCGGGGTCGACGGTGTCGTCCGTTCCCGGAGCGCATGCGGAGTGCCTTTCCCGTGACTGCTGAGGTGTCGGTGAACGTAGCGGCATTCGAACGTGAGTCACAAGTCGATGCAGGCCCGATCACGCGAAGATCACAGTCTTGACGCCTCGTCAGTTTGTCCGGGGTGTGAACTCCACCGGAAGGGTGCGCAATCCACGCATGATGAGCCCGCCGCGCCAGCGCAGATCGGCCGGATCGACCCCAAGTCGCAGATCTGGCAAGCGAGTCAGCAGTGTCGAGAGCGCCGTCTGGCCCTCCAGCCGGGCTAGCGGCGCGCCCAGACAGTAGTGGATGCCGTGCCCGTAGCCGAGGTGCTGATTGTCGCGCCTCGACAGATCGAGAGTGTCCGGCTCGGCGAACCGATCCGGGTCCCGGTCGGCGGCCGCGAGCACCACCAGGACCGGGTCGCCGGCCCGGATCTCCTGCCCGCCGAGGGTGAGCGGCTCGGTGGCGAACCGCCAGGTGGCCAGCTCCACCGGCCCGTCGTACCGCAGCAGCTCTTCGACTCCGGTCTCGAGCAGGCCCGTCTCGCCAGCCGCGAGCGAGGTTTGGAGGCGCTCGCGCTGCTCAGGGTTGCGCAGCAGCGCGTACACGCCGTTGCCGATGAGATTGACGGTCGTCTCGAAGCCGGCGAAGAGCAGGATGAAGGCCATCGCCGCGGCCTCGTTCTCCGTCAGATGCTCGCCGTGGTCGGAGGCCTTGATGAGCCCCGAGATCAGGTCGTCGCCCGGGGCGAGGCGCTTGCGGTGGATCAGCTCGGCGAGATAGCCGCGCATCTTCTTCACCGACCGTGCCACGCCGCCGCGCGGCCCGCCGCCGTGCCGGATCATCATCCCGGCCCAGTCCCGGAAGTCGTCCTGGTCCTCGCGCGGGACGCCGAGCAGGTCGCAGATCGCGTAGATGGGCAGCGGGAAGGCGAACTCATGGATGAGGTCGGCGCTCCCCCGCTCCGCGAACCGGTCGATGAGCTGATCGGTCAACTCCTGCACCCGCGGGGCGAATTCGGCGACCCGGCGCGGGGTGAACGCCTTCGACACCAGCCGCCGCAGCCGGGTGTGGTCCGGCGGGTCGATGTTGAGCAGATGCGTCATCAGCTCGGCCTTGCGCTCGCCCGGAATGCCGGTCTTGCCCTTGGCGTGCGCGGGCTCGTCGTGGTGCGCCGGGTTCTTCGACAGCCGCTGGTCGGCGAGCGCCTGCCGGGCATCCGCGTACCGCGTCACCAGCCAGGCCTCCACCCCGCTGGGCAGCGTGGCCCGGTGCACCGGCGCGTGCTCGCGCAGCCAGGCGTAGGCGGGGTACGGATCGGTGGCGAACTCCCAGGTGAAGAGTTCGGGGGCGGGGGTCTGACTCACCCTCCGACGTTACAAGGCGCGATGCGGATGCGATGTGAAGGTCGTGCACATCCGGTGAACGCGGATGTCCTAGATTCGCTCCGTGGATCCTCAGCTGCTCATGAGCACGTTCGCGATCGTGGAGAGACGGGCCGAGCAGGCCGTCACCTTCTTCTACTCCCATCTCTTCCGACACCACCCCGGCATGCGCGCGCTCTTCCCCGAGGACCTCCGCCCGCAGCGCGACCGGCTCTTCGCCGCGCTGACCCATGTCGTCGCCCACCTCGACGACCCCGGCCTCCCCGCGTACCTCGGCCGACTCGGCCGCGACCACCGCAAGTTCCTCGCCACGCCCGCGCTGTACTCCGCCGTCGGCGCGAGCCTCCTCGCGGCCCTCGCCCGGACCGCGGGTCCCGCGTGGACGCCGGACGCGGAGAAGTCGTGGACCGAGGCGTACACGCTGGTCGCCGACCTGATGATGCGCGGCGCGCAGGAGGCGGAGCAGGCCGGTGAGCCCGCGTGGTGGGACGCGGACGTGGTCCGGCACGTCCGGCACGGCGACGACCTGGCCGTCCTCACGCTGCGCCCCCGGCGGCCCTTCACGTACGCCCCTGGGCAGTACGCCGGCGTCAGCTCGCCGCGGGCGCCGCGGATCTGGCGCACGTACTCCCTGGCCAACGCGCCCCGGCCGGACGGCACGGTCGACCTGCATGTCAGCCGGATCCGCGGCGGGCGGATGAGCACGGCGCTCGTCGACGAGGTCCGCGCGGGCGAGACGTTACGGCTGAGCGCGCCCGGCGGCGCGACGGTGCACCGCACGGAGGCGGGCGCGCCGCGGACGTATATCGCCGCGGGGACGGGCTGGGCGCCGGTGAAGGCGCTGCTTGAGGAGCTGGCGCTGTGCGGGCCCGGGGAGACGGAGGCCCGGCTCTTCCTGGTGGCCCGCGCGCGGGAGTACCTGTACGGCCGACCGGACCTGGACCGGTTGGGCGTCCGAATACCCGGCCTGCGCGTCACCTGCATCGCCGCCGCGCCGCGACATCCGCGCGCCCAGGCGACGGAGCGCCTGCTGCAGGCGCTGCCGAGGCACCGCGACTGGGGGCAGCATGACGTGTACGTGGCCGGCCCCCCGGGCTTCCTGGCGGAGACGGCGCAGGCGCTGGAGGCGCTGGGCGCGACCCGCATCTTCCACGACCGCCTCCCGGCGCTGGGCCAGGCCCGCCCCCTGAGCCCGGCGGAACGGCTCCTGAGCCCCCGGGACGTCCCGTGGCACGACCCGGAGGCGCGAGCCCCACGGGGCGAACGGGCCTGACAGCGCAACGCCACGTGGGCGGTGCGGGTTTAGGGGCGCTCGGCCGGTGGGGCCTCCGCTGCGCGGATCGCGTCACGGTACGCCCTGCCCGCTGCGCGGAGGGCCGCTTCCGGGTCGACGCCTGCCGCCTCCGCGCGTACCGCCAGGGCGAGGAGCTCGTAGCCCACCCCCTCGCCGGCCGGCAAGGGGACCTCAAGGCCCCCCGTCCGCACCCGGCTCGCCAGCTTCGCGGCCAGGGCCAGGCCCGGCTGGCCCAGCGGGACGCCGTCCGTCACCGACTCGCGCTGCTTCTCGATCGCCTTCGTGCGCAGCCAGTGCGCCTTGACCTCCTCCGGCGTCTCCGCGTGCGCGTCGCCGAAGACGTGCGGGTGGCGGTGGATCAGCTTCTCCACGATCGTCCCTGCGACGTCGTCGATCGAGAACGCCTCGTCCGCGTCCTCGTACTCCTCCGCGATCCGGGCGTGGAAGACGACCTGGAGCAGCACGTCGCCGAGCTCCTCGCGCAGCTCGTCCCGGTCGCCGTCCTCGATCGCCTCGACGAGCTCGTACGCCTCCTCGATGCCGTACTTCGTCAGCCCCTTGTGGGTCTGCCGCGAGGACCACGGGCACTCGCGGCGGATCCGGTCCATCACCTGGACCAGGTCGAGCAGGCGCGCGCCGGGCAGGTCGTAGGAGCCGGGCAGCAGCTCCAGGTCGGGCATCGAGACCCGGCCGGAGCCGGCAAGCCGGGCCAGCCCGTCGGTCAGCGCCTGGTCGCCCTCGCCGGAGGGCAGTACGACGACGGTCCGGCCGCCGGCGCAGGCCTCGACGAGGTCCTGCGCGGTCGGGCGGAGGTGCTCGACGGCGACGCCGGCCTCGCGCAGGTACGGCAGCTGCGGGTGGTTCTCGTCGGCGCACAGCACCTGGTCGGCGGCGTGCAGCGTCTGCCACGCGGGCCAGGACAGCAGTCCGGGGGCCACGCGGTGGCTGGCGGTGAGCAGGACGATGCGGCCGGGGCTGTCAGCGTTCACCCCTCGAACCTACCTCGCGCCCGCCACGCCCCCGCCGCCGGTCGGCTCAGGCCCCCGAGCCGATCGCCGGGGCGTCCTGCGTGAGCTGCTTGATCCAGGGCGCGCTGTACGTGCCGAGCTGGATCTTGTCGTTGTCCCAGGCCCCGTAGCGCGGGTTCACGTCGATGGCCAGCTGCTTCGAGGCCGCGGTGAAGACCTCGGTCAGCTTCTTCTGGCCCTCGGGGGTGTTCGTCGCACCGATCTTCTCGGCGACCTTGTTCATCAGGATCTGGCGGCGGACCGCGGCGTCGATCTGGTCCGGCGCGATGCCCTGCTGCTGGAGCAGCATCGTCGCGAGCTGCTCCTCGCCGCCGGACTGCGCGGCCGCCTGCGCCCGCGTCCGCTGGATCTCGGCGCGGGTCGCGGTCACACCGTGGTCCTTCGCGACCCGGTCCACGATCCGGTCGAAGATCATGCCGTTGAGCTTCTCCCGGCTGAGGTCGCCGGTCGCCTGCAGCAACTGCGCGGCCTGCGGCGAGGCCTGCTGGGCGGTGCGCACGTCGCGTACCTGTGCCTGGAGGCTGGAGACCTCGATCCGCTGGCCGCCGACGACGGCCGCCGCCCCTGGGTGCGCGTCACTGCCGCAGGCGGTGAGCAGCGGGGCCGCGGCGAGGAGCGCGGCGGAGACGGAGAGCGCAGTGCGGCGGTGCAAAGGAGCCTCCCGGCGTGGGTCGTTCGTCATCGATACGAATTTCGACCTTGCGGTGATCGATGTTAGGCAGTCGCCGTGGCCTGGGCCACTACTTCGTTGCGACTGTTTCGACCAACGACTCGCGCGTTCGGGTGGTGTCGGGTCCCAGCATGATCGTCCGGGAGAGCAGAAACGTCACGGGGATGGCCGCCGCGGCGGCCATGAGCGGCGCGTACCGGGCGGACAGCCCCACCAGGTCCACCAGCACGTACACACCCACCGTGGTGATCACGAAGTTCGCCGCGTTGGTGAGCGGGAAGAGCAGGAACTTCCGCCAGGTCGGCCGGGTGCGGTAGGTGAAGTACGAGGTCAGGAAGAACGAGCCGACCATGGACAGCAGGAAGGCCAGCACATGGGCGGCGAGGTAGGGCAGCCGCAGCCCGAACAGCAGGTACAGCCCGTAGTACGTCCCCGTGTTCACCGCCCCGACCAGCGCGAACCGCACGACCTGCCAGGTCACCGTCATCGGCGTACGAGCTCCTCCGTGCCCAGGTCCGCGCGCCTCCGCGGGGCCGGGACCCCGATGTTGGCAGCCTTCACCAGGAAGTGCGGGCGACGCTTCACCTCGTAGTAGATCCGGCCGACGTACTCGCCGACCAGTCCCAGCATCACCATCTGCACGCCGGCGAGCGCGGTGACGGTGACGAGCAGCGTCACATAACCGGGGGTGTCCACCCCGTTCACCAAGGCGACACCGACGATCCAGGCCGCGTACGCCAATGCCACCGAAACCAAGATCAGACCGAGATAGACCGCGGCCCGCAACGGCTTGTTGTTGAACGAGAGCAGCCCGTCCAGGCCGTAGTTGAGCAGCTTTCCGAAGCTCCATTTCGAGCGGCCCTGCTCACGCAGCGCATTCTCGTACTCGAAGGTGGTGGAACGGAATCCGACCCAGGCGAAAAGGCCCTTGGAGAAGCGGTTGTACTCGGTGAGTTCGAGGATCGCGTCGACCGTGCGACGGGACAGCAGCCGGAAGTCGCCGACGCCGTCGACCAGCTCCACGTCCACGAGCCGGTTGATCAGCCAGTAGTAGGCGCGGGCGGTCAGGGTCCGGGTGACCCGGTCGCCCTTGCGCGTGCGACGGGCGATGACCTGGTCGTATCCCTCGGCGTGCAGGGCCAGCATGCGGTGCACGAGCTCCGGTGGGTGCTGGAGATCGGCGTCCATGATGACGACCGCGTCGCCCTCCGCGTGCTGGAGGCCGGCCAGCATGGCGGCCTCCTTGCCGAAGTTGCGGCTGAAGGAGACGTAGCGGGCGCGCGGGTCGCGTTCCGCTGTCTCCTCGAGGATCGGGAGCGTCCGGTCGCGACTTCCGTCGTCCACGTAGACCAGCTCGAATTCTCCGTCAAGACGGGAGAGTTCCGCCGTCACATGGTCGTGGAATCGACCGATGATCTCCTCTTCGTTGAAGCACGGGACCACAATCGAGATCAGCACGGTGAAACGACAGTGCATGGGCGTGTCGCGGGCGGATTCGACACATGGCGGGAAGGCGACCATTGCATGAACTGGCCCATTTCCCGGACCATTTCGCGATCATCGCTGGCATATTCGAACCGTCATGCGCAAACCGTCTCCCACCGCCCGCTCCGCCGCCCTCGCCGGGCTGCTCACCGCGCTCGCCCTGTGCCTCGGGGACGCGGCCGGCCGCACCTTCCCCTTCGGACCGCGCACCCGCGCGGTCAACGATCTGGGCAACCAGTTCGTCCCATACCACGCGCATTTGTGGGACCTGCTGCACGGCCGGGCCGACGGCGGCCTGCTGCTCAACTGGCAGTCCGGCTTCGGCACAAGCTTCCTGCCCGACCTCGGGACCTATCTGACCAGCCCGTTCGCGCTGCTCGTCGGGCTCTTCCCGCGCGACGACGTCGACCTCGCGGTGTACGTGATCACCGTCCTGAAGTCGGCGACGGCCGCGGCCGTCATGACCGGCGTGCTGCTCACCATGCGCTCCGGTCCCCGGTGGGGCGCGGCAGTGCTCGGGGCCTCGTACGGGCTGTGCGGCTGGTCGATCATCGAGGCCGACTACAACCCGATGTGGCTGGACGGGCTGATCGCCTTTCCGCTGCTCTGCCTGGTCGGCGAGTGGGTACGGGGCGGCCGGCGGCCGGTCCTCGGGCCGGCGGTGGTGGCGCTGGTCTGGATCGCCAACTTCTACACCGCGTACATGGCGACGCTGGGCGCGGCGCTGGTGCTCCTCGTACGGCTGGCCGTGGCGCGGGAGCTGCGGCCGGGGACGGTGGCGCGGGCGGCGGGCACGGTCCTGCTGGGCGTCGGGCTCGCCGCGCCGGTCCTGGCGCCCGTCTTCCTCGGCTCCCGGCACGCGTACCCGGGCGTGACGCGGGAGTTCGTCGCGGCGGGCCTGTCGGACTCGCTCGCCCGGACGCTCCCGGCGACGTACAGCTTCTCCACCCCGGCCGCGTTCCTCGGCAGCGGGGCGCTGCTGCTCGCCTTCGCCCTCGCCTTCCGCCGGGACGTGCCGCGCCGCGAGCGGCTGCTGTGGACGGGGCTCGCGGCCGGGGTGGCGCTGTCGCTGCAGTGGCAGCCGACGCATCTGGTGTGGCATGTGTTCGCCACACCCAACGGCAGCCCGTACCGGCAGACGTTCGTGCTGGCCGGGGTGCTCGTCATGACGGCCTGGGCCGGGCTCGCGTGCGGCTGGCCGGACCGGCGGGCGCTCCTTGCCGGCGCGGCGGCCGTGACCGTGCTCGCGGTCGGCGCGGCGGGCAGCGAGCTGGTGACGGTGTGGACGTACCCGCTGTTCGCGGCGGGTCTTGCGGCGTCGGCTGCGGGCCTTGTACTGGCCCGGCGGCGCGGGCGGTACGCGGTGGTGGCGGCGGTGCTTGCGGCGGGGGCGCTGGTCGGGCAGGCCGCGGTGACCACGGCGTACGCGGACCGGGAGAAGCGGGGCCGGCTCGACGACTACCCGTCCTGGGGCGCGGCGCACGGGGCGCGGGAGGCGGCGGTCGCGGCGGCCGACGGCTGGCCCGCGTACCGCACCGACCCGGGCCGGACCCAGCTCACGGGCAACGACCCGCTGCTGATCGGCGGCCAGGGCGCGGGCTACTACAGCAGCCACACGCCGGAGGTCCTGACCCGGACTTGGGCGGCGCTCGGCGCGGGCTGGACCTCGCGCGGCCGCAACCTGCAGAGCCTGGACAACCCGGTCACGGACGCACTGTTCGGGGTGGGCGCGCGGTGGCGGGACGGAAGGATGGTCCGGGCGGGGGCCGGCGAGGTCCTGCCGCTGGTGACGGTACGGCCGGAGGGCGCGGGCCCGGTCCGGTACGGAGACTCCCCCTTCCGCAACCAGGAGCAGCTGCTCGGGGCGCGGGTGTACGACGTCCCGGCGGACGGGGTGTGCGGGGTGGGCACGGAGGTCTTCTTGTGGGCCCCGGACTTCACGGGCACGGCCCGGTTGGGCGCTGCGGGACGGCTGGGCGCTGCGGGACGGCTGGTGGACCTGAAGGGCGGAGGCCCGAAACGCCGCGCGGCCCTGACGTCCCTGGGCGTCCAGAAGACGGCAGGCGTGCGACCGGTCCTGGAGGGCAAGGGCCCGTCGGCCGGCGTGGGCTGCCTGGACCGGGCGCGGCTGCGGGCGGCGGTGACGGCGCTGCGGGCGACGGCCCCTGTCGCGATCCACGTCACGGACAGCGGCGTACGCGCGGAACTGCGGCCCGGCGCACGGGGAACGGTCGTGGTGGCGGCCCCTCGGATCGCGGGCTGGCGGTGCGAGGGCCGTCCGGCGGGCTCGTACGGCGGCCTGCTCGCGGTCCGGCCGGCTGCCGGGCAGACCTCGGTGAACTGCACGTTCCGCCCGCCCGGCCTGCGGGCGGGGCTGGGCGTGGGAGCGGGCGCGCTGGTGCTGCTGACGGCCGGGGCCGTCCTCGCCTGCCGGCGCACCCGCTCCTCGGCTGTCGAACCTCTGGAACCTACGGAATCTACGGACAGCTCGTGACGGTCTCGCCAGGCTCGGCGGTGCAGGTGTCGGTGCCGTTGCCGCCGTTGAGCGTTTCTGTTCCGGGCCCGCCGTCGAGGGTGTCGGGTCCGTTGCCGCCGTTGAGGGTGTCGTCGGCGGTTCGGTGAGGGTGCTCCCCTCGTCCCCGTCCGCGACAGCAAGAAAGGTGAGCGTTCCGGCCGGTCGCCCGTAGGGACAGGCGCTTGGGGTGGGCCGGGTGCGTGGGACGCGGGTGGGACCGCCCTCTTTCCGAGAGTCGCACCTTCCGGCGGCGCGTCAAGGGCGCTCCTACGTCGCGTCGCTTCGCGATTCCGCTTCGCTCCACCCTTGACCCACCACCGGAAGCCGCGAAAACACTCTCGGAGGGCGGTCCGGGGGCCGGGGTCCACGCGAGCAGGCCGCACGTGCGCCGGTCGCCGTGGGCGACCGGCGCGCCCGTGGACGGATTGCGCGACAGTTGCATGGGTTGCCCAATGCCGTCTCGGCGGCCAACCGCCGCCACGGGGTTCGCCTCATGCCCGGCTGATCACTGCCCGGTGGCCGGTCCGGGCGGGCCGACCCCACTCCGCACCGCCGCGACCACGACGACGACGCTAACGGTGCCGCTAAGCGCAGGGACGAGGCGGGAGTTACCTCGTGTGACTCGGGAGGCGACCGCAGGGCGTTAATCGGCGCGTTCGGTTGAAACGGCCGATCCCCGCCCCTTCCGGCAGCGCCCCCTTCTTTCTTCTCGGTCTTCTTGGCGCTTCACTCAAAGCGACGCGCCAGGGTTCGTCGTCATCGGCATCGAGAAAGACCCACCGGGGTCCGTAAGCTGACGCGATGAAACATACGTTCGGGCGCAATGGCCGCCTCACTCGACTCATGCTCGGAGGGGCCGTGGCCGCCTCCGTTCTGCTGCCTGTGCAGCCCGCCCAGGCCGCCTCGGGCTTAGACCCCTTCGCCGCGAACTTCAAGCTGACCCGCATCGACGGTGACAAGTCCGCTCTCATCAGCTCGGTCGAGGCCACCGGAGTCGCGAGGGCGCCCGTCACCGAGGTGCTCGGCGAGCGCACCGGCGTCCCCGGCCTCTGCCACGGCGACACCGAACTGAACGGCGCGCTCAAGCGCGACGGGTTCTGCTGGGACACCGAGGACGACTTCTCCGGGTACAACGACCCCGCCGGCGGCTGGATGCCGCAGGGCTTCGCCGGGGCGCACGCCGCGACCGCCGACGGCTCCTACGAGGGACGGTCGCTCTACGCCGCGTCCTGGTACTACGGCAAGTACGCCAACGGCCTGCCCAACGAGGAGTACACCCGGGTCTCGATCGCCGAGTCGACCGGGGACCGGGTCTCGTACGGACACATAGCGCTCGTCGAGCCGGTCAACGGGAACTTCAAGCCCCTCACGTACCTGTCGCACGCGGACGGCGTCGCCTGGCACGAGGACCGGCTGTTCGTCGCCAACGGCGTCGAGCTCCAGGTGTACGACCTGAAGCGGATGTGGCGCATGACCGACACCGCGAACAGCGGCACCGGCCTCGTCGCAGGCAAGAGCTCCGCCCGCAAGCACCGCTGGGCCCTGCCGCTCGTCGCGCGCTACAGCACGTACGGCAGCGCCGCGGTGGACACCCCCTCCACCGCCTTCCCGGCCGGCGGCAACGCCCGGACCTGCGGTCCGAGCAACGGCGTCCTGTGCCTGAGCACCCTGAGCGTCGACCGCTCCGGTTCCACGCCGACCCTGGTGTCCACGGAGAACCGGGGCGGAGCGGGCGCGCGGATCGTCCGCTGGCCGCTGACCGACCTGGGCGCCGGCACACCCACGCAGGTCTCCTCGGAGACCACCGGCTACACCTCCCCGGTGTGGGGCATCCAGGGCACGGCCACCGACGGCACCAACTACTACATGGCCGGGGCCTGCCCGGCCGGCTGGCCCGGCGACTGGGTGACTCCCACGGATGGGAAACCCGGGTACAACGACTCGTACGGCTGTATCCACAAGGCCAAGCCCGGCGAGGCGCCATACGTCATCTCGCAGGCGCCGTACCTGACCCAGGGACTCTCCTGGGACCGGCGGGTCAACCGGCTCTGGGGTCTCAACGAAGCGCTCGACTCCAACGGGGTCGGCAAGCGCACCGTGTTCTCCATCGACGCGTACGCCGGGCAGGCGGACTCCGGCGGCTACACGTGGCTGTCCAACCGCCATGAGCCGGGCTTCGTCTGCGCGACTCCGCAGGGCAACGGAACCGCCAACGGCACGCCGATCACCGTGTGGTCCTGCACGGGGTCGGACGTTCAGCGCTGGAAGTTCGACAACGGGCTCATCGTCCACAAGGCGAGCGGCAAGTGCATCACGCCGCAGGGCAACGCCGCCGGCACCGACGGAACACTGCTGACCCTCTGGACCTGCAACCCCGCGAGCGACGTGCAGAAGTTCGCCACCAACGCGGGCGGCACCGCCAACGCCTGGGGCAAGGCGATCACGCCCAAGGGCAACTCCCTGGGCAACGGCGTCTGGCTGACGCTCTGGACGCAGGGAAGCCCTAACCCCGATGTCCAGGACTGGCTCGTGAAGGCCCTCTGACCTGATCGCCGGTCCACCTGAGCGCGGGCCCCCGCGGCGACGTCGGACACGCCGCCGCGCCGGGCCCCGCGCACGCACGGGGCCTCGCGCCCCGCACCGCCCCAGCGCCACCAGAGGTTCACCCGTTGGCCGGACGCAGCTCACGGACAACGACCCGCTGCAAGCGGAGCCTACGGACGGCTCGTGACGGCCTCGCCGCCGATCGGCTACGGCTGGCTGTTGAGGAAGCCGATCAGGGTCGCGCCCCACCAGCCGGTCTGGCTGACGGTCGCGGCCGCGGCGGACTGCATGAGCAGGCGGCGGGGCACTGCGCCGCCGCGGTACGGCGCCAGGCGCTGGCCGAGCCAGTGGGCGTAGAGGCCGTTCAGGGTGATCGCGAGGACCAGGCCGACCTTGGTCACCGTCAGGGGCGACTCCATGTTCGGGCGGAGGAACAGGCCGGTGACCAGCAGGCCGGCGAGGCCGACCCAGATCGGCGCCTGGAGTGCGCGGGCGGTGTTCAGGACGTCGGACAGGCCGCGTCGCCCGGTCAGCCACAGGACGGCGAGCCAGTCCACGGCCAGGACCGCGCCGAGGCCGACGGCGAGCGCCGCGATGTGGAAGAAG
Organism: Streptomyces sp.; assembly: GCF_036566765.1. Classification (GTDB taxonomy): domain Bacteria; phylum Actinomycetota; class Actinomycetes; order Streptomycetales; family Streptomycetaceae; genus Streptomyces. Next base: position 564 of record NZ_DATCVQ010000415.1, on the reverse strand, counting down.
CGGGCGACGGTCCGCAGCGTTGCGTCAGCGTGCATATGACCGGAGACCCAACAGGCGCCGAGCAGCACGGTCGAACCCAGGACGCCGAGGACGGCGAGGACCCACACGGGCGTGGGCCGCTCGGCGCCTCGGGCGCGCTCGGGTATGACGACGACTGCGCGTCTGTCGGAAACGGCGTCCACTGGCTGGATCTCTCCCTCAAAGCTTAGGTAAGGCGTACCTAAATACCTTCGAGGGGTGCCGGTCAAGTCGTCTCAAAGTGAGAGAACTCTCGATCTACGAGGTCTCCGCCTTGGTGTGGACGACGAGCGCGTTGGCGTGACCGTGGCCCATTCCGTGCTCCGCCTTCAGCCACGCCACGAGCTCCATGTGCTTCGTCAGCGGCGAGGAGCGGATGAGCTCCGTCCACTCCGCGATCGGGCGGCCGTACTTCTTCTCGATGGAGGGGAAGTAGCTCGCGGGGCCCTTCACCGGCTGATCCTGCGTCATGTTCCTGAGTCCTCTCGGGTCTTCGCCGTCGTCTACTTGTCCGCCGTGCGGCGGAAGGTGCACACCTGGACGCCG
>NZ_DATCVQ010000414.1:0-52193 GCF_036566765.1 Streptomyces sp. | reverse complement strand
GGGTCCTCCTCGCCGAGGAACAGCCCGACCATGTCGGTGCGCGGCGTCGACCGGGTGTAGATGCCGGAGCCTGGCGCTGACTCCTTCACGGCGAACACCATGCCCGACGGCATCCGCGCGATGGCGAGGATTCCCGTCAGGATGGCGCTCGCGTCGTGCTGGTGGCCCAGCAGTGCGACGTTGGCGAGGGCTGCGACCAGTCCGGTGATCTCCGACTGGGCGTGCTCGTGACCGAGCAGGCTGTACAGGGCGTCGCCGCGGCCCTCGGTCAGGTACTGAGGGTGGTCGTCGGCATCGAGTCCGGACAGCGCACCGTGCGAGGTGACGCCGCCGCCAGGCGCGGCTGTCGCCTCGACTGTGCCGCCGCCAGCTCCGACGACCAGGGTGTAGCCGGCGTTTCCCGCGTCGAGCAGGGCGTCGTCGACATCGGCCAGTTCCTCGATGCCGGCCCGAGCCACCGCGCCGTTGATGTACTCGACGAGGCCCTCGGCGTGCGGCAGCAGCGCGTAGAACACCAGCCCGGCCAGCGCGCCCGTTGCGGGCGACAGCCACAGCGTCTCGGGGACCTCCGACGGGTCGGTGTCCGGGTCGATCTCCGGGCCCTCGAACCACATGAACCGGGCGCGCTGGTCGTAGCTGGCCACCGACGTGACCTGCGAGACGGTGGCGCCGGTGTGGTCCTTGAGGTCCGTCACCAGCGTGGTGCGGTCGTTCTTGTAAACGTTGAAGGTTGCCCCGGCGAGCGGCAGGAGAGCGGCAGTGCCGGTCGGGTTCCCCGCGGGCGGGCTGCCGAGGGCGTCGAGGATCGCTGCGGCGGCGCCCTGCGCGATGGCGAAGTCAGCAGTCGTGCCGGAGTAGAAACAGCGGAACGGCGCCATGTCACCCTCCTTCGGGTGGGGACGAGATGGTCAGGCGGCGGGCGTGTTCGAGCGGTTCGGAACGACGTAGGTGATCCCGAGCCCTGCGAGGACGCCGAGCCCGACGCCCACCCACTCCTGGTTGGAGACGACGGAGTCGGCCAGCGCTGTGTAGAGGGCGGTGAGTCCGCCAGCCAGACCGGCGGCGATGGACTTTGCGTACGGGGCGAGCTTGGACATGGTCACTCCTTGGGTTCGGACTTGGGTTGACGCTGGCTACGGGACGCGGCAGGGGCCGGGGATGGTCTCTGTGGCCGGGGTTCCGTAGGTGTAGGTGACGGTCCAATCGTCGGTTTCCGCGTCGCAGGTGATGGACTCGATCCCGCGGCCCACGGGGCCTGTGCCGCCGGGTTCTCCACGGTCGCCCTTCTCGCCCTTCTCGCCCGGTGGACCAGGCTCACCCTGGATGCCTTGCTTGCCCTCCGGTCCTGCCGGTCCGGTATCGCCGGGCCGGCCCTGCGCGCCGTCAGCGCCGTCAGCACCGTCAGCACCAGGCCCGCCGGGGTCTCCGTCGCGCCCGGGCAGCCCTTGCAGTCCCTGGAGGCCGCGTTCTCCGGTCGCGCCGCGCAGACCCTGGTCGCCGGGGATGCCCTGTGGGCCTCGATCGCCCTTGTCGCCCTTCTCGCCTTGCGTGCTGCGCTCGCCGGGCTCGCTGGGGGCATCCGTCGGCACTTCGGGAAGGTCGTCGAGGACGTCGCCTGGATCGGGGACTACCGGCTTCGCCCCGAGAGCTTCTATCTGATCTCGCAGCGTCCTTACATCACCAGTGACATCGGCCAGCGCCTTATCGCGCTCGACCGCCGCCTGCGCCGTCTCCTCCAATTGCTGCGACGTCTGGTCGAGCTGCCGCTGCTGGCCCATATAGCCGAGCGCAGTCCATGTCAGAACCAGTGCGGCAATGACCACGCCCGCGTAGAAAGCAACCGGGCCAGCCTTGATTCGGCCCCGGAACTGCTCCACGGATCATCCCCCGCCTCTCGCCAGTACACCGACGGCGGCGATCCCCAGTGTGATCAGCGCGCCGATGGCGGTTCGGGTTGCCCACTTCACGCTCTGCGCCAGCGCTGCGAGGTTCTCGCGGATGTCCTTCGTGGCCTCCGCCGCCGTCACCTGCTGCGCCGTGTACACGGCGATGTCCAGGTGTCTCGCGGATGCGGCCTGGCAGTCGCGGCGGGCCGCTTCCACCGCAGACTGCGCGACGGCTTCGGCTCGGGCGATGGCAAGATCGGTACGGCGCTCGTACGCATCTTGCCGGCGGACCAGCTCGCCTATCGTTGGTTCGTCAGGCATGCCATCCCCCCGTCGCGGCTGTGCGGAACCTCCCAGGTTTTTGCGGGCTCTAGCGGCCCGCCGCTCAGGTGGTACCGCCAAACCGTCCCTGGAGGATCTGCGCGTCGGCGATCGCGACGCCGGTGTAGATCTTCACGCCCTGGTCCAGGAGCGCGAAGGCGCTGGCCTCGGAGATGTTCACGCACCCGTTGCCGGAGAAGTACATGTAGACCGAGGAGCCCTTTTTGATGATGTACGGCATGTCTTCCTCCAGTTCGGGGGTCTCTACGACCTCCGGTTCGGGCGCGTCGCCGAGGCCGACGCGGACGTAGTAGTTGACCTTGACCTCGAGGTCGGCCATCTCTGCCCACATGCGGCTGCCAGGGCAGTCCTTGCCAGCGACGCAGCGGTGGCCGTGGATCGCCGCACCGCGGCGGACGAACCCTGCCAGCCGATCGCGAGCCATCGCACGGGCCAGTTCGTCGACCTGCGTCGCGGACACCGAGTCGCCGACGTTCTGAGCGATGGCATACGCGCGGGCGTTGACGTTCAGGTTGAACGACGGCGCGGCTACCGACCCGCCACGAGACGGGCACCCCGACGTCGAGCACCGCGCGATGCGCTTGTCGTTGATGGTGTGCGCACCGCGACGGCCAATCGGCTGAAGCTCATACATCGCGCCCGACTGCATGCTCAGCCGGTTGTACGAGCCACCAGTGGCGGGGAATCGGGACTTCCCGATGGCCTCTATCGCCTGCGCATGCTTGTCGTTGCTGGCGTAGTTGCGCGGATTCGTGACCGTGATGTGGACGAACTGGTAGTCGGCCGGCTCGTCAACCGGGCGGGAGTTCGTGTAGTCGAACCGCGACCCCCACTGCTCGCGGCGGCGCAGGGTCCCGCCGGTCCCGCCGACGCGGGCCAGGCCAGTGCGCTCTGCGCTGATGGAGGTCATATCTGCCGCCACACGCCGGGCTCGTCCTCGACCCAGCCGGGCAGAGACTCGAGGTGGCCGACCGACTCGAGGCCGCCGGTCAGCACCGCGACGAAGGACGGATCGTCCACGTCGTCGCGTCGCCGCAGCACCGCCCACTCCTCAGCGACGTCCACCACGACGTGCTCCGCCCCCAGCGATCCGTAGCGGACAACGTCACCAGGTATGACCATCGCGCACCTCCGGGCATGAGAAAGGCCCGCGCGCTGGCGGGCCGGGGACGGGTGGGTGGATCAGCGGTGGCGGTACGCCACCCAGCCGATCTTTGTGACCGTGTCGTCGTACGGGGCACCCGTGCTCATCACCTTCGCGACGATCGTGGCGGTCGTGGTGGTGAACGGCGACCCCGTCGACGATGGGTACACCGCGACGCCGTCGGCGCCACCCGGGACGTAGGCCGTGAAGTCCATGTGCTCCGGCTCCCAGCCCAGGCCGTGGGTCACGACCGCCGCGCCGGAGGCGTTGAAGTTGGTCCCGAGGATGACGCCGGACTCGATCTGCACGGAGCCCAGAAACTTCCACGACGTGCCGTTCCAGACCCACGAGCCGTCGTCGTCGTAGGCGACGTCGCCCTTCGTGGCCGTCAGCCCGAGTACGTAGCGCATCTCGGCGGTCGGCGCGTAGAACTGCCGCGACGGCTGCCGTCGCAGGTCCACATGCTCTAGGGACGCCGCGGTCCCCGTTCCGTTCGGACCGGTGCGCCAGACTGGCATGTGCCAGGTGCCGTTCTCGTTCTGGTCGATCCCCGGGGACACCGGGTTCACCGCCGCGCCACCGGCCTTGACGATGTACGTCAGCCCGTTCGCGTCCGGGTCGTACTCGACCAGGCCGTAGCAGATGTTCTTGTTGCTGCCACCCGGCAGCGGGATCGTCACCGAGTCGGTGCCGGACTGGATGCCGATCGCGCCCTGCACCAGGACGACCGCGCCGGACCACGTCACGTCACGGTTGGAGGCGGAGAACGTCAGGCTGCCGACCTTCAGGCAGCGGTCACCCTCGACGGCCCACATCTTGCGCCACTCGGCCTCGTTCGCCTTGTTGCCGGCGCCGTCCCACGGGAGGGCAGTGAATGGCATGTCATCTCCTCGCAGAAGGGGCCACGTAGCGGCGGAACATGGACCGGACCGTCTTCACCCACGCGGGGCTGTCAGCGACATCCGGGTCACCGACCGAGGGGTCGACCTGTGGAGCGGCACCCGCGTGGTGGTCGATCACGACCTGCCTGATCCGGTCGGTGAGGTCGACCCCGGCCATCGACGCGGTGCCGATGTCGCCGAGCTGGTAGTGCTCGCCGAAGCGCAGGCCCGCGGTCTCCTTCGGATGGATCTTGATCCCGGCGCGCTCGGCGCCGTCGTCGAGATCCTCGTCGAGGGTGGCCTGCATCTGCGCCAGCTCGTCCTCGGAGGTGTTGAAGAACTTGACCCGGCGACGGCCCCACGCCGCCTGCGAGGCGGCGCGTGTGCGTCGGGTGAACTTCCGTGTCGTGTCGCCCTCGAAGTCACCAGCGATTCCCTCGTCGATGTCCGGCGCCCTGTACACCAGCGACGCCGACGTCAGGTTGCCCGACTCCAGCGACCACTTAGCCCCGGCCCGGACGGCCGGCACGCGAACGATCAGGGACACCACGCCGGGGCCGGTCTGGCGGACTGAGAACGACAGGCCGCCGAGGGTGGCCATCTTCTGCACCGACTCCAGTACCGTGCACCAGCGGTCCTTGCGGGACACGACGGCGCCGCGGCCCTGTGAGATCGGCGTCGCGAACCACGGGTACCGTCGCCGCGCCACCGGTGCCGTCGCGGACACGGTGGCCAGGACCACCGCGCATATCGCGTCCTCAGCTGGGACGCTCGTTGAGCGGCTATGAGAGGGGGTGAACGACATCAGCGCCGTGTCGGAGACGTCGACGACCTGGCTCGGGTAGACGACCTCGTCCCGCAGGATGGCCTCGTCCGTCTCGCCCGTGAACACCCACTTCCCGTTCGGGAAGGCGGAGTCCACGGTCAGCTCCGCTGACACCCGGGAGCCCGACATGATGACGTCGTCGGTCCCAGCGGCACGGACCACGATCCCGGCGCCCGGCTCCTTCAGGAAAGCCGCGGCTGGGTGGTCGCCCTTGAGCTCGAGCTGCCACGTGCCGACATCCGAGTCGACCAGCACCATGTACAGCCGCTCGTAGCCCGACGCGCTGGCGACGCCCTCGTGGTAGGTCCGGTCACGGACCTGCACGTCGTACGGCGACTTGCCGACGTCCGGAGACACGGCCATTAGGCCGTCTCCCACAGAGGGGTGACCTCAAGCTGGCCGGTCGTCTCAGGTGACGCCCCGGCGATGTCCAGGATCACCGTCTGCTCACCCGGGGGCAGCGCCCACAGGTCGAACGGCGGCTGCATGTTGCCCCACCACTGCGTGACGCCCGGCCCGGTCACCTGCATGCCGGTTGTCGAGACGATCCGCGGGTCGGTGTCCACCGTGAGCGTGCCGGTGCCGAGGTTCCCGATGACCGTCCACGACCGGCCCGACTCCACATGCGTGGCCGTCACCGACGTCGCCGGACCAGTCACGGTCCACCGCGGGTACGCCGGGACATCGCCGCCGATGTCCATCACGCGGGGCTGGCTGAAGATCCGGTCGGAGGACAGTTGCACCGGCAGGATCGGGAAGAACGGCACCGACTCCGGCGTGTGCCACTGCTTCGGGGTGATCGGCTCGCCGTGCCACCACGGGTCGGGGCAGATCAGGAGCAGCCCGAGGGATTGCCGGGCGCCGGCCGAGAAGAAGTCCTCGCGGCCCCAGCGCCGAGCCGCACCCGAGCGGTGACCCTCGATCCAGCGGGTGGTCCCGTCAGGGCGGGTCACGGTCAGCCGCACTGGCTCACCCGAGTACGGGGACGTCAGCCGGTCCAGCGCCGAGCGGGTGGTCAGCAGATCCGACAGCGACCGCTCGACCAGCGTCAGCGGCAGGAACACCTCACGGGCGCCGACGTCCACGCCGACCGCGTACGACCCGAACTGACCGGCCGCGCGCTGCTGAAGCAGCTCCGTCGCCGGGATGTCCAGGCCCTCGACGCCAGGGTTCACCGCCCAACCGGTGAGTGCCGTTCGCATCGTCGGCAGGTCGATCGAGACGCCGCCGCGGGACAGCACCATCTCGAACTGCTCAGGTGGCGGCTTCGGCTCCGCCCGGATGAGCTGGACCGGGGCCTGCTCGATTACGGCTTCCTCGACCGGATCGACGGTTACGAGTGGCGCATGTGCGGGCATGTCAGAGCACCCCCGCCCCGACCGAGTCCATCCGGTTGATGTCCTTCACCGCGGCGTGGGCCATCTGATCGGCGTAGGCCGCCTGCGCCGCGTCCGCGATCTGCATGGTGATCGAGATGTTCCGGCCCCCGAGGTCGCCCGCCGTGACAGTCGGACCGACGGAGCCGCCGCTGGCGTAGTGCGGGATCTTCGGCAGCCGCATCTCGTTCAGCGCGTCGAACATCGCCACGCCGTAGTGGTTCACCGCCGCAGCCTTCGTCATGTACTCGCCGTTGCTGCCCCACATCGGCACCATGTCGTCGGTCGGACCACCGGGGCCATCAATGACGCCACCGCGAGCGAAGCGCACGAATCGCCTCGGGTCGATCACCCGGCCACCCGACCGGATCTCGAAGTGGAGGTGAGGCCCGGTTGAGTTGCCCGTCGATCCGACGGCGCCGATTCGCTGACCGGTGCCCACCGACTGGCCGGAGGACACACCACGGGAGGACAGATGCGCGTACCGGGTCTGATAGCCGCCGGGGTGCTCAATGAAGATGTGGTTGCCGTAGGACCCGCGGATGGTTGCCGCCCGGCTGACCCGGCCCGCACGCGAGGCGTAGACCGGAGTTCCGCTGCGGGCCGGAAGATCCTGGCCCGTGTGGCCGGGATACGAGCCGACGCCGCCGCCGACACGGTACGACCCACGGTTCAGCGGGACCTTGAACATCCCGGCACCGAAGCCGCCCGTACCGCCACCGCCAGGGCCCGCGCCGCCGGAACCGCCGGACTCGCGGTACGTGTAGTGGATGTTGACGTAGCGGTCACGGATCAGAGCCGCGATCTTCGCCTCGGCGGTGACCGTGTTCGCCTGCGGCGTGGTCGTCGGCTTCGTCGGGAGGGCGTTGATCAGCGCCCCGTATCGGTTGACGTTGATCGTGGCGCCATGGACGTCCGCATTGACTTCGGTGCCCTTGGTTGGCGGAACCTCAGTGTCGAGCAGCGCGCCATACCGGGCGAGGATCTCCGACCAGGTGATCTCCCCAGCCAGCAGCTTCCCGATCAGTTCATCGACGGTGGTCTGGCCCTGCGTGGCGGCGATGGCCGCCCACAACTCGCCTGCCCCCGCGAGATTCGTGGCGAATTGCGCACCGCTGCTGGTGCCAGCGGCTCCGAACAGCTCAGCAAACAGAACCAGCTCTTCGTCGGTGGCGACGGCGGCGTCGGCGACCAGCGCCGCGCCAGCCGGGCCCATCTCCGCGAGCTTGGCGAGCACACCGTCGTCAACGCCACGCGCGGCGAGCACAGCCATGTTTGCGGCCCACTGCTCCTGGGCGGCGACCTGTTCTTCGAGCTTCGCCAGGTACTCCGCGAACGTCAGGTCGACAGCCTCGGCGTAGTCCTCCCATGAGTCCGTGGAGTCCTTGGTGGCATCGGCGGTCGCCTGTGCGGCGTCGTGCTCTGCTTGCTCCTTATCGGCGAGCGCCTGATCGTAGACGGCGACAATGTCCACGAAGTCGGTGAAGCCCTCAGACCAGCCGTCGAGCATCTTCTGGGCGGCCGCCTCAGCGTCGTCGCCCGTCAAGCGGAACCGGTCAGCCAGGGCCTCCAGGCCCTGATCCAGCGGCCCCATGCTCTCGGTCGTGAGCTTCTGCTGGTTGTCCAGCTCAACCAGTGCCTCGCCGTACAGGCCGAACATCTCCGGGTCGAGCTCGATCCCGGTCTGCCGCTCGACCTGATCGATGAACGTCCTCAGCGACTCGGCGGCCTTCTCGGGTGCGCCCGAGGCCACCATCCCCGCCAGCGCCTTGTCGACCGAATCGAGGCTGTTCAGCAGCTCGACGGTGCCCTCGTAACTGCCCTTGCCGTCGTTCTCCAGCAGGTCGAACAAGCCCTGCATCTTGGCGTTGATCTCGCCGTCGCCGAGCTTCAGCAGTGCCTCGGTCGCCTCAGTGACACTCGGGGCCGCATCTGCTGCGGCCTCGCCGATACCCCCGAGTGCCTCAGCGACGACGAACGCTATGGACGCGAACCCGAGAGCGGCGCTTAGCCCCTTGGCCGCAGTGGCGACGAGCCCGAGACCGCGGGCCGTCCCGGGTGACGTCACGGCGATGGTGCTCAAGAGCTGGCTGGCGGCCTGGATCCTTGGAGCCAGCAGCAGGAACCCGCCGGCGGCCAGCGCAGTCACACCGCCGAGGCCAGCCAGGATCGTCGCCACGGCCTTGATCGGGTCGGGGAGGTCGGAGAACCACTTGAACAGACCGGCCGCGCCCTCGACCAGACCAGTCAGCGCCGGGAGGACCACGCCGCCGATATCGATGGCCAGGTCGACGAGGGTGTTCTTCGCGATCTGGATCTTGGCCTCGGACGTCTCGTACCGCTTCTCGGCCTCTTCGATGAGGGCCGTGTTCGCTTCCCACGCCGCGTTCGCGAGGTCGAGGTCGGTACCGACGCCGCGAGTCGAGGCCGACAGCCGCAGCAGCGCGTCACGGACCCGGATCTCCGACAGCCCCAGCTGGTCGAGGGTGCCGAACACCGACTGACCGCTGTCGTTCATCCGGCCGAGGCCGTCGATGAAGGACTGGATGGCCCGCGCCGGGTCCTGCTCGAACGACGCCGCGAACTCCTCGGCCGTCACCCCGGCGACCTCGGCGAACAGGGCGAGCTTCTCGCCGCCCTGGTCGACCGCGGAGGCGATATCCACCATCACGCGGGAGATCGAGGACCCGCCAGCCTCAGCTTCGATGCCGACGTTCGACAGCGCGGCGGCGAAGCCCAGGACTTCCTGAGCCGACAGTCCGATCGCAGCACCGGCGCCGGAGATGCGCTGCGCCATGGACAGGATGTCCTGCTCGGTCGAGGCCCCGTCGTTGCCCAGCGCGACCAGTGCGGCACCGAAGTTGTCGACGTCGTTCTTCAGGTCCAGCCCGAGGACGTTACCGAGCTGCGCGATCGCGGTGGCGGCTGCGTCGGCGGTGAGGTTGGTCGTCTCACCCAGGTCGATCATCGTCTTCGTGAAGGCCGAGACGGCCTCCCGCTCCACGCCGAGCTGACCGGCCGCCTCGGCCACTCCTGCGATCTCGGCGTGGGTCGCCGGGAGCGTGGTGGCCAGTCCGCGGAGTTCCTTCTCCAGCGCGGCCATCTGCTCCGGCGTGCCCTCGACCGTCTTCGTCACACCGGCCCAGGCGGACTCCCAGTCGATCGCGGCCTTCGTCGCCAACCCGAGCCCGGCGACCACGGCCACACCGACACCGAGCATGGACCGGCCCAGCGTCTCCTGAGCCTGCGCCGCCTTCTGCGCCGACGCGGCCAGCTCGCCGGCCATCTCCCGGTGCAGCCGGTTGAACGAGCGCTCCAGGGCGTCGACGGACCTCTGGGCCTTCGCGGTCTCCGCATCAATGGAGATCCGGAGGTCAGTGGTCCGTCCCGGCACGATCCACCTCCACCTCGTCAGGTCGGCGCAGATACGTCTTCAAACCAGGGATGGCCTTCGCGTGCTCGGCCTTGTCCTTCTGCTCGGTGCCGATGGCCAGGCAGCCCAGGCACACCCGCGATGCGGCCTCGTAGGCCTCCGGGTTGCCTTCCCACTCCCACGCCGCGGTGCCACAGTGCTTGCACCGCTTTCCCGCTTCGGACATCCAGCCGAGCGCCTTGGCCTGGTCGTCGATGTCCCAGGCGAGGAAGGTCGAGTGTGCGATCCCGCGTGGCCCGCAGTAGTCCATCTGCGCCCGCAGGACCGGGTCACGCCTCAGCCTTTTGGGATGCCCCCGGCCGGCTCACCATGCGTGGCCGTGACGGCAGCCTCACGAAGGCCAGCGACTTCCTGGACCGACCAGCGGCCGGAGGTGATCTCCTCGTACCAGTCGTCCACGGACAGGTCGGAGTCCATGGCAGAGACCGCGAGCAGCGCGGCGATGTAGCGGTCGCGCCGGAACTTCTCCGGCTCCTTGCCCTCGGCCTTCTCCTCGTCGGTCAGCTCCGGGACAGCGAACTCGGAATCGAGGGTGTCCCACTCCGCAGGCGACAGCCCACGGAACCGGAACACCAGGCACTCGGCGTCGTACTCGGCCTGGAGCTTGTCGACCTCGCGCTTCAGCTTCGCCTTACCCGCAGCGTCGACCTTGAGGCCAACGCCCAGGGTCGCGTACTGGAGCACCTGCTTGGCCTTGTCGAGCCGGTCCTGCTTCTCGGCCGAGTCCTCACCGTTATGGATCTTGAATACGGACTCACGCTGACGCTTCTGCCGAAGCTGATCGCGGACCGACGGCAGGTGATCTTGGGGCTGCTTGCGTGCGGCCATGATGGTTCCTCCGCGGACGGTTTCGGATGGTTCAAGCCCGGTCGGCCGACCATCCGAAGCGGCCGACCGGGCGATCAGGGGTCGGCTCAGGTCTCAGCCGGGAGGGCGATCTTGGCCATCGTTCGGGGCGCCATGTTGACGACCACCAGCGACGCACCCTCCGTGGCGATCGGAGGCAGCACCGAGCCGATCTCCATCACCCAGGTGATCGCCTTCTTCAGGCCAGCCAGGCCCCACGGGCACTGGAGGATGCGGACCACGTCGCCGGTCGAGTAGTAGTCGTAGGCGTCGTTCGCGGCCGACTCGTCGAGGTAGAACGTGATGCTGGAGTCGGCCAGCGAGGCGCCGTTCCAGACCTTGCCGGTGAAGTCGGAGCACAGGTCCGGCAGCTCCGCCCAGGTGTCCGACGCGGTGAAGCCCGACGTCGCCTGGATCGCGCAGGTCAGGTTCGTGCCCGCGTTGATCTCGACCTGCGTCGGGATGAGAGTCGTAGCCGCGATGGCGGGCAGCGACACGAGCTCCAGGTTCTTCTTGACCCCGAAGCGGGTAGCGCCAGCACCAGCCAGCGCCGTCGGCGTGAAAGCCATGGGTCAGTCCTCCTTGGACGTTTCCGGCTTGGCGCCGGCGGTGGTGGGGGTGGGGGCATCGGATGGCTTTGCCGGCTTCTTCTTGTCCGCTCGCGTCCACAACGGCGACAGCGAGGACAACTGGTCGCGGCGCTTCAGGTGGTCGCCGAACACGGGGTGCGTCATCAGGACGTGCTTGGACAGCCCTTTGGGCATGAGGGCGCTCCTCACGGGGTGTGTGGCAGGTGGGTGGGGCAGGAAGGTCAGAGAGTGCGCAGGGCCTCGTCGATGGCGGCCTGAACCTTCGCCACCACCGCGGCCTCCTTGTTCCGCACAGCGCGGAAGAAGAACGGGCGGGCGGGCTGCTCGACCCAGGTGTCGCGGCCGAACACGCGGTGGCGGATCATCGCGCCCCGGTTCGGGAACTCGTGCACCCGTGCGTGCGGGGCCTTGCGGGCATCGACGGAGATCTGCACACCACCGCGCTTGCCGCCACCGAAGGACGTCCGCTGGCGGACCGCGCCGGGGATGCGGGAGGACCACGACGCCTGCGACCGGATCTCCTGAGCGACCTCGGAGGCCGCGGCCTTGATCTTCGGGCGCAGCGTCCGCTGGAGCGCCTTCGGCAGGCCTTTGAGCTGATCTGCGAACAGACCGACCTCAGAGGCGTCGACCTTGATCACGGGGCGAACACCCGAGCGATGATCGTAAAGTCGCACCACACCGTGGTGCCGGTCTCATCGCTGAGCTGGAACCACTGGCGCTCTCGGGCCAGCCATGTCTCGTACGCCAGCCCGCCGAGCTTCAGGTCGGCCACCAGCGCCTCATGGATCGCGTCAAGGACCGCCTGGACCTTGACCCGCTTCGTGCCGTACTCCATCTCGCCGTCGAGGGCGTAGGTGGAGCAGTTGACCTCCATGTCGTACATCAGGTCACCGAGTCCGCCCTCCTCGGGAGCCGCGGCAACCGTGACAGCCGGGGCGTTCGGTGACGACGCGCCCACACAGACGAGCCGCTTGGGCAGGTCCGCGTCGACCGCCAGCGTGTCGCCGTCGAGCACGTCGATGTTCGGCAGCGCTGCATCGATCAGCTCGACGAGAGCGGTGATGATCCCGTGCTCATTCATCGGATCAGCGCCTGCGTGTGAGGCGTCATCAGGGTGGCCGCCTGGTTCGGGATCAGGTAGCCGGCGCCGACTCGGTGCTCGGGCTGGTCGCCGTCTCGGGCGCCGCCGAGGCCGCCGCCACGCTTCGGCCCACGCTGCGTCTTCCACATGTGCGCGCCGAGGATCAGGACCGCCAGCTTCAGCGAATTCGGCACCGGATTGCGGCCAGCCTCGTACACCGCCGTGTAGGTGCCGCCCGGCAGATACGTGTTCAGCCCCCGGACCAACCCCGACGTCGGGGACACGTCCAAGTCGGCGGTCGCGAAGGCCAGGCCGTCGTCCACTCTGGTGATCGTCGTGACCGACTGGATTGGAGTGGAGATCAGGAATCCGCGGCCGTTCCTGACGCGCAGCCGGTCGGTGACTGTCCGCACCACGATCGGACCCACAGCGCCCATGCCCTTCGGCGCCCAGCCCTCGGCGGCTTCCGTCGCCGCCTCGAGCATGGTCTGCAGTTCGGCGTCATCCCCGTCTGGCACAGAGTTCTTGTTCAGGTGCTGCTTGAACTCGGTGAGGTCCGCCGGCGACTCGACCATGTGGGCCTCCTCTACAGGACTTCCCCGAAGGTGACGCCGCGGGGCGTCGGGAGCTTGATGACCCGCAGGCCCTCGATGCGTTCAATCAGCGCGGCGAACGAGCCGAACTGTGGACCGGTGTCGTGGAAGCCGACGATCGCGCCCGGCCGCAGCCATGGCCGGTACCGCTCGAACTCGGGCACTCGCAGCTCGAGCAGAGAGTCGAACCACGCGAAGTCGATCGGCTGCTCGGGGGTGAACGTCAGCGACGACAGCGCCAGCACGTCCACAGGTAGATCCGCGCACCGCTCGGCGGACTTCCTGATCTTCTCCGGCTCGACCTCGAGCGTGACCAGCCGGCCCTGGCCGTTGGCCTTCAGCGCCCGGCCGATGGCTTCCGCCGTCTGACCCCAGCACGTGCCGGTCTCCACGACGTAGTCCGGCTGCAGCGCCCGCACGAACGCCCCGACCAGCTCGCTCACTTCGAGCTCGGCGGAGTGCGCGTCAGCTGCGGTCCACCGCTCTGGGAATGGGCAGTCTGACCGCGGCCTTGTGAACTCCGACTCGCGGGCGATCACGCCGATGTCGATTCGGACGTGTCGGCCGTCTGGATCTGCTTGACCATGTACTGCTCGAGGTAGTCGTCCTCGGCCAGCCACACGGGTTTGAGGTGGGTCGTGCGCACGCCGGTGTGCACGTGGACCGGGATGCCGAGCGTGCCGGCGCGCATGCAGAACGACAGATCTTCGCCCATCATCCGCTGCATGCCGTCGTCGTCGGGCTGGGCCTCGGGTGCCCGGTTGTACCAGACAGGGCCGTACTCATCCCGGACCCGCTCGAGCACGCTGCGGTGGATGAGTATCGCTGCCGAGCCGGTGCCGGAGCAGCGCAGGACCGTGTCTGGCTGGTAGGTCTGGCGGGCTAGGAATCCCTGCTTGGTGCCGACGGATGCCCAGTCGTAGATGGTGGGTGCCGCGCGCACTCGGTAGCCGGACATCCCGTCGGCCTTCATCTCCCGCTGCGCGAAGCACAGGGCGCCGACGATGGGCCGCTCCACCGGGTCGGCGGCGGCGACCAGCCGATCGACGGTGTCGGGCGCGAAGCCCATGTCGGTGTCGATCCAGAACAGCCACTCGGAGTCCAGTTGCAGGAACCGTGCGGCGGCCTCGTTGCGTGAGGACGGCAGGCCGTCGGTGCCGCAGCGGATGGCCAGCCAGCCGCCGCGGATGACCCGTCCGGCGTGGGCCATGTCGTAGCCGACCATCTCCATCAGGCTGAGGTGCCACGAGTGGGCGACCTCGTTGGAGTGGACGTAGGCGACGGTGACAGCGCCGGGAGGGGGCTGGCGGCGCTGGCCCTTGCTGCGGCTACTCACTGTCGGACTGGGTCCGGGTGCGCCTGGTGGACCGCTTCTCACCGGGAGCGGCCGTCGCGGTCTCGACAGCCGGCTCGACCTTGACCTCGGCGTCGGCGCCCTCGTCGAGCGGCGCACTGACCCGCAGGCCGATCTTCGGGTCGCGGCTGAACAGCTTCGGATGGGCCTTCACGATCGGGTCGGTGGCCGGCCAGTGCTCACCCGCGCGGATGAGAACGTGCACGCCACCGGGAGTCGTCACCGTGGTGTTGGCGGTCGCGAACGCGAGCTGCATGGTCTCTCCTTCTCGGGGGTTGCCAGCGAGGGCGACAACATGCCGCCCTCGCTGGCAGGTGGACCGCGGCTTACGCCTGCAGCAGGCGGAAGCCCGAGTCGTTCGTGGCGCCACCACCGATGCGGGCGTAACCGAACCAGCCACGCTGACCGGTCGGGCGGCCGAAGCCGGTACCGGCGGTCGTCTGCTGGAACAGGTGGGGAACCAGCTCGACGGACATGCCGCCGCGCCGCACGATCGCGTAGTTCTCCCAGTCGCCCACGACGAGCAGGTTGGTCGCCGAGGTGGTGCTTCCGACGAAGTCGGGGAAGTACGGCGACTCGTAGACCTGCTTGTTCATCAGGACATCGGCGGCCTCGGCCGTCAGGTCCACGGTGGAGCCGTGGTATAGGTTCGCCGTGCCGAACTGGCGAATCCTGTTGTTCACGTCGACCGACATCATCCAGGAGGCGCGGCGGCGGTACTTCTGCGGCAGCGACTTCCAGACCTTGTAGATGTCCTCCGCACCGAACGAACCGTCGGTGGTCACTGCGACCTCGACGTTGGTGTTCGCGTCGAGCGCGGTGAGGATGCCCGTCGGCTCGTTCGAGCCGGAGCCGGCGCCGACGGAGAACTTCTGCACCAGCAGCTCGTCGTAACCTGCGGCGAGCAGCCTGGACATCTCATCGGCGAAGGCGGGGTAGTCCTCGCCGACCTCGAGGCTGTACGGGATGAACCCGCGGGCAGTCTCGACGTCGATCTGCGGCTGCGCCAGGGTCGGCGAGTCGTCGGACACGACGGCGGCCTCGGCGTCGAACGACCAGGAGACCCCGGCCGAGCTGACACCCTTCCAGGCGTTGGTCGTGACCGTCACCTGGCGGCAGATCTGCAGGAACGGGTTCCCGCTCTCCTGAGCCGTCAGGATGATCGACGGGTCGATGAACACCGGCACGCCGTAACCACCGGCGGAGCTGGTGCCCTCGGACATGACGCGGTATTCCTCCCACGCCTGCATGGCCTGGCGCTCCTCGTCGGTGAGGAATGCGTTCGGCCGCGTGAGCAGCTTCATCCACGCCTCACGGTAGGCGTCGTTCTCCGTGACGAGGATGCGGCGGGCGATGTCGGTGTCGCGGCGAAGAGCCCGCTCGACCTGCTCCTTCTGGACGGTCGACATGTGCGCCGACGCCTCGCGGCTGTCGAGCACACGCAGCGCCCGGTCGCGAGCCTCGGAGGTGTTCAGCCGCCGCACGTCGCCCGACTGGTCGTCGAGGCCGTAGCGGATGTTGGACAGTGCCTGCTCCACGGCCTTCGGCCGGTTCCGGAAGATCTCGCTGATGCGGGTGTGCTTGTCCAGCCGCGAGACGATCTCCGCCCGGATCTCGATGCCGATTTCCAGCGCCGCGTCCTCGTCTTCGGTGAGGGTGCGGAGTTCGCCGGTGTCGGTCTGGTGCAGCGACTTGAGGTGAGCGTCGAGAACCTCGAGTGTGCTGCGCAGCTCGTCGGGGGTCAGCCCTTCGAGGTCGTCGAGGCTACCCGGGATGAGCCGGGAGCCGTCGTCGCTGGTCTTGCTCTTCGGGTCGGTCATTTGATGACTCCTGCCTGCTTGAGCACCAGGTCGTGATGTGCTCGCCTTCTGGATGGACGGGTCGACGCCTCGCCGTCCGTTGGCTGCGCGTCAGAGTCACCGCCGTCCGCACTCCGCGTGTCGGACTGCCCGGTGAGATCAGTGGGGTTGTCGCCGTTCTCGGCGACGGCTTCCAGGTCGACGCCGGCTCGCCGCAGTTCGGTGGCCAGCTCCTTGACCAGGAGCTTCCGTTCGTCCACATCGACCTGCGCGAGCAGGGAGCGGACACCGACGCTGGTGGCGTCGTAGGCGGGGAACACGACGGGCCCGAGCTCGTACAGCGGGTCGACCTCGAGGATGGTCCGCTTCAGCGGGCCACGCTCCCCGGGCTCCCACAGGAGCTTCCACAGCTCGTCGTCCTTGATCTTCTTGCCGTCGCGGTCACGCCACTCGTCGCGGGCGACCTCGAAGCGGAACGACATGCCGGTGATGGCCTGCCCCTCGATGGCCTGCCGGATCGGCTCGACGACGTCGTTGTCGAACAGGCGCGCCTTCACGTACAGGCCCTTGTCGTCCTCCGTCAGTGTCTCGATCGCGCCGATCGGGACCGAGCCGGTGCGGTGATCGCGGCCGTGGTCGAACTGCAGGACCGGCTGACGCTGGCGAAGCGTCTTCTTGAACGCGCCGCGAGCGATCTCCTCATCCCACTCGCCTTCCCAGCCGACGATGTGCGCCGGGGCGTCGAACACCGCGCCGTAGCCTTCGAGCGTGCGGCCGTCGCCAGCGTCTCCGGCGGCGCGGAACTCGACCGCGCGCAGGCAGATCTTGTTCATGCTGCGTCTCCCTTGTCGTCTGACGCACCCGGCGGCAGTTGGTTCTGCGCTCCGGGCTCCTGTAGCTGGACGCTCAACTTCCCTGTGTGCTTCAGCACGGACTCCCACTCGGGTGCGATCGTCTTGACCGCAGCCGTCGTGTCGGCGCCGCCGTCCCACAGGGTGCGGATCGCCTGGGCCTTGATGCTGTCGATCTCCGCTGCGTCCTTGCCGTCCTCGCGCAGCAGCGGGATGTCGGTGGTGTCGAACCACAGCTCGGCGTCATCCGGGACGTCCACGAGCACCGAGAGGGACGCCGCGACGTCCTGCAGCATCGGGTACACCCAGGTGTCGGCGAAGATCCGCCGCGCCATGCCGAAGTTCCCGGCGTTCAGCGACGAACCCGACAGGCCCTCGGAGATGCCCAGCAGTGGCGCCGGAACGCGCCCGACCATCGCGATGCGCGTCTCGCCGGTGCCCTGCGTCTTCTTGAAGTCGATCTGCTGCAGATCCTTGCCGACGACCTCGACATCGGCGCCGGCCGTCAGGTACAGCGTTCGGTAGGCGTTCGCGATGCCGGTGTGGCCCTCTTCCATCATCTCGACGATGTCGTTGAACTGTTCCTTGGTGGCGGCCGGGATGCCCTTCACCACCAGGTTCGGCGTGGCGCCGTTGCGGAAGAACTGCAGCTTGTGATCGGTCGCCGCCACGTCGCCTTGGATGTCACGCACCGTCGCGGTCACCCACGACATGCCAACCCCCGGCGAGAGCGGGTCCGGCAGCGGCGACCAGTGCGCCACCTCTGAGGGCAACAGCGTCCGCATGCCGTACTTGCTGTCCCCGCGGATGCCACCATTCTGGTAGACGTAGCCGATGATCTCGCCGTCGATGGCACCCATTGGGTCATCCGGCTCGAGTTCGGAGCCGTACAGCACCCCGACCCAGTCCGGGCGCAGCACCCGCAGCCGGTTCGGCTGCCGACACACGTAGGCGTTCCCGGCCAGGCCGGCGTGCCACTCCATACGCGACAGCAGCTCGCCGGTCGTGCCGTTCGGCCACGGCGTCTCCAGCGGGCTCAGCCGCTTCGAGCCGAACGTGCCGCGGGGCTTCGCCGGGTGCCACGGCTTGTTCCGGTACACGAAACGGGCCTGCGACATGATCAGTGCCCGCACCAGCTGCGCAGCGAACGCCGGCGGCGAAGCCCGCAGCGCGGCCATGTGACCGGGCAGGGACGCCGCGACCTCCATCACCCGCTGCTGGGTGTAGGTCTGATTCAGGCCATACGGGTAGGTGTTCCCGTTGAACCCGAACTGACCGGCAGCGGGCAGCAGGTAGTCATTCACCCACTGGTCGATGCTGAACCGGCTATCGCCGCCGGCACGAGAGGCACGGTCGGCGGCGATGCGGTCAAGAAGGCTGGCCACGGGCGGCGTCCAGCTTGCGAGCGTCCCGGTAGCCGATCTTCACTGCAGCCGTCACGTTGGACAGCGCGAACGCCACCTTCCGCAGCAGCCACACCACCGCCAGCACGACACGTCCGGCCAGCCACCCGACGGCGTAGAAGACGCCGAGGACGAGCGCCAGGAGCTTCCTGCCCAACTCCAACTCTTGCGCCTCGACCGTGATGCGGTCGACCGGTACACGGTCGAGGACAGTCATGTCGGCTCCTTATCGCCAAGCTCCGAAGAAGGGCTGGTCCTGCTCGACAGCAGGCATGGCGGCGAATGCCTCCAGGGCAAGCACGGCGCCGATACCGGCGTCGATCTTCTCGGCGTCGGGCCCCTTGACGAACACGTACTTGGTGCGACCGTCGTCGTCGTCGTCGCGAATGCGGACCTTGCGCTTGTGCATCGCCAGCACCTGCTCGGTCAGGTCCGCGGCTCCGTCATGGGAGAACGCGCCCTCTTCTTCGAGCGCCGTCAGCATCCGGCCACACGCCGGGGCCATCCGCTGGGGCTGGTTCGTGTCGAAGAACACGACACGCTCCTCACCGAACTCCTCCGCCCAGCCCTCGATCTCCGTCTGCCACTTCGGCGGGTCGCAGAACATGAGACCCACGTCGTAAAACTCGAACGTCTCGGCGACCCGCGCCTGCACTTCCTTGCGAGGGATGCGCCAGTCCCGCCCGGCGCCCTCTGGTCGTGACCAGACCTCGATCTCGAACACGTACGGGACGTCGTCGACCATCGCGCAGCCGATCAGCGCCGTGCAGTCCTGGGAGATCGACCCATCGAAGCCGAGCCCGATCCTGGTGCCGGCCGGCAACTCCGGTGCCGGATCCCGCTTCAGCGCGGTCCACCTCTTCGACTGGACCGCCTTCTTGCGGTCGTCGACGTTCCAGTTGAAGAAGAACCGCTGCGAGTCCTCCCACGGCTGATCCGGGTCGCGGATGTCCGCCACCAGCCGCTCTAGGTCGACCCACCACGAGTCGCCGTAGGCCACTGCGAGTGCCGCATGCAGAGCCGCATCCGAATCGTCCTGCTTGACCTCGGGGGCCTCGACCGCGTCGCAGTAGATGCCCGGGGCACCTCGCTCGATCGCCTTGTGGGTCGCCTCGGCCACCGACATCTCGCCGGGCGCGAACGAGTTCGTCGTCTCGAACGTCCGGCCGTTCATCTTCGCCACGTTGCGGCGCAGTGTCCGCGCCAGCTTGATGCCGCCGTTGCGCGAGGTCCACAGGTGCGTCTCGTCGAGGACTGCGTCTGTGATCGGCTGGCCCTCGCGGGAGCCGGCCTCGGCCGTGACCGGCTCCAACTTGCCCGGCCGGTCGCGCAGGAAGCAGCGGGTGAGGCCGACGTCGATCCGAAGCTCGTCGGCTGCGCGCGCATCGTTCGCGGTCAGCAGCTCATGGAGCACCGAGTAGGTGTTCTTCGTCTGATCCTCGGAGACGGCCGCGATCTGAACCCACGGGTTCGGGTCACCACCGCGCAATCCGCGGGGCCGGCCGACCGGCTCACCACTGGCGTCCCATCCGTCGAACACCACCTCGCCGGCGAGGGCGGCGATGGCCTTCACGGCCTCAACCGGGGACTTCCCCCAGCCCTTGGACCGACGGGAGACTCCGCGGCGGTACAGGTACCGGCCCGTGTTCGGATCCAGCGCGTACCACTCGACCAGGATCCGAGCCTGCTCGTCCGTGAAGATCAGCGGCTCGGCATGGTCCCTCGGGGACGGCAGGAACTCCGCCCACCACTCCAGGAGATTCCACCCCAGCGACGGGTACGGGAACGGCTCACCCGGGTCGGCACCACGCCACGGCACTACTTCGCCACCCTCAGGTGGGCGTATCGGCTCCCGCCAGGCGTCCTCGGCTCACCGGCATCGACAGCCGCGGGCTTCGGCGGCTCACCGACCTGCATCCGCAGACGCATCCGGTCCTCCGGAGTCGCGCCGAACTTCGCCACCCGCAGCCGCAGCTCGGCAGCGACCTTCGCGTCACCAGCCCAGAACCGCGCATGCAGCAGGGCTGTGTCGGTCAGGAAGTCCCAATCGGTCGCCGTAAGCGACGCGGCCTGCGGTGACGTCCGCCAGGTCTCCCACCAGGCCACCGTCGGCGCCGGCCACTCGATGCCTTCGGGTAGGTCGGGACCGTGAGCCTGCGGCTCATCGGCGGGCTCGGCCAGCACGACCGCAGGCGGCGGCGGCGCGTTGCGACGGCGGCGGGTCGAGGGATCTTTCGGGGCGGGGCCACGACCAGCCATGGCGCACCCTCCCTGGGGGGATCTTCAGACCTTGCCTGGTGGAAAATGGGAGACTCGTACACGATCGCAGCGTGGTTGGACGGGTCACGGTCCTAATGATCATGATTGCGTGTCGAGGCCGCCCCCGGGTGCCTACCGTCGTGCCTCTGACCTGCGACGATGCGTCGAACATCAGATCGAATCGTCAGTCGAGCTGGTCACGCTTGGCGCTGTTGCACGACCGACAGATCACCTCGAGCGGTCCATCCTCGGGACCACCAGCACCGACTGGCCAGACATGGTCAGCAGTCAGGTCACTCGACTCGTGAGGTTCACGTCGCCAACCTGGACACCAGTCGCCATGCTCGGCACGGTGGGCGTCCACCGCCTCACGCCGCCGCTTGGTCTCCCGGTAGCTGGCTGGGCGCTGGGCTCGCTTGCCTGCCGCACAGTCCTCGCACCGGTTGCCTGAGCGGACGAGCTTGCCGCATGGCTGGCCTGGTAGGCCGAGGCATGGGCGTAGGGGCATGGGCCTGGCGTCAGACCCTGATGGCGTACAGGTTGACGCTGGTCGGACTGGACACGTCGACGTCGACAAGGTCGTCGGTTTGGTCGGCGATGGCGTGGGGGAATGGGCCGATGGCTGCCAGTCCTGCGGCGGGGATGGACACCGAGGTGACATCCGGCTGCGCCTGCCCGTACTCGGTGCTGCCCGGGATGGTGACGGTCACCGTCACTGCACCACCGCTGCCGTTCTGCACGAGGAGGATGACGCTGTCCCCCGGTGCGATGGTGTCTGGTCCTGCGGTTGCGGCGACGGGGGTGAGTACGACCCCGGCGAGGCTGGCGATCTGGTGCGGTACGGCGGCCATGGCTATCTCCTGAGCGTTGAGATGATGGGCTGCTGGGCCCTGAGTTCGAGCTGGGCCTGAGCGATCTGCGCATGCACCTGAGCACCGACCAGGCAGGGGTGGGCCAGGTCGGTCTGGGCCGCGAGCCATGCCGCGATGGCTGCCTGCTCGGTATCGGCCACAGCCGAGAGCTTGTTGACACCCATCTGCCGGTCACCGTCGAAGTAGCCGTCACGGGCTGCCAGCTCCAGTAGGCGCTCGGCCTCGTGGATGTGCTCCTCGGGCGTCATGGCTCCGAGGCGCCGCGCCTCGCCTTGAACGTGCGGGCCGGTGCTGTTGCCCGACGAGCCAACGTGCCCGAGCATCTCGCCGGCCTTGACCTTGCGTCCCTCTTTGATCATCGGTGCTCCTCGGATGGTGTGCAGATGGTTAGTGCCAGCCCAACCAGCTGGTCAGCCGGTCGAGAAGTCTGTGTCGCGCGTCCTGCTCGGGCCACTCCCAGAACCAATCCTCAGGCGGGTCACCCTCGACAGCGGGCGGCAGGTCGGTGCTCACCGCAGCGCCACGGCGATCACGCCGAAGACCAGCACCAGCAGGACGCTCAGCCCACCGAGGACGGTGCCCACGTTGAGCCTGCTCTCACCGACCTGGGTGCGCTGGCCTGCCTGTTCGTACTGCGTCTTGCGGAGGTCGGCGATGTCCTTGGTGATGGGCTCCAGTGCGCCAGCCAGGGATACCCGGAAGGCGTCAGCTGTGGCCACCACCTGGGTGGCGAGTGCGCCGGCCTGTGTGGCCTGGACCTCTGCCGCTCGCTGCACCGCACTCTGGTCGACTGACCGGATCGCGTCGATGCGGGCAGTCTCGGCGAGTCGCAGCTTGTCCTCGTACTCGGCTCGCATCTGCGCCATCTCGCGGGAGTGCTGCGCCTCCATGGATCGCAGGTCGTCGAGCCGCTTGACGGCGGCGTCGACGAGGTCCAGCACGTTCTTGGTCGGGTCGAGCACCGGGTTCCCGTGGGTGTCGACGGCGGGCCCGGGCTCGGTGCTCACGGCTCGGGCTCCTCGACTAGCCAAGCCTCGCCACATTCGGTGGCCAGCTCGCGCATCATGTCGGCGGTGTCTCCCGAGACTGGGACGACTAGGCATCGGGCGATCTGCCTGGCACGGTCGAGCCGGCTTGCTTGCTGGTCCGGGAATGGCCACAGCGGGTTGTGCTCGACGCCCACATCAGCCACGGCGCTGCTTCCCTTCGAGGATGTGCTTGAGCGTCCACGCTGTGCCTGCTGGCCAGAGCACAAGCCATGCTGCTCGACCGGCTGGCGTCTCGATGAACCACAGCCATCGGGTGAAGTGCGTCAGGGTGGCGTCGGGGTCGTTACGCCGGATGGCTCGCAGCTCACGGACGAAGCCCACGCCAAACCAGGTCAGCCAGAACGCGCGGCCCTTGGTCACTTCGCTGCGCCCATCTGCTCGGACATCAGCGTGCGCCGCTCCACGACCAGGTCGAGGATCTGCTCGGTGACCGTGTCCTGCGCCTGGATCGCCGCCAGCAGGTGTGTCGTGATCTCGACGACGGACTTCTCGATCCCTTGCAGCCGTGCCTTCGCGTCACGCATCTCGTCGCTGATCGCGGACAGGCTGCGGACGGGACGTTTCAGAATCGCCATGACTGCCCCCTGGCATGACGAAGCCCCGCTCGGGTGGCGGGGCTCCTCTGGCGAAAGTACGACCAGTTGAGCACACTCTAGACGACATCGGCCTCATTCGGCATCCACCGCGCTCCGCAGCGTGTCGAGGTCGACCAGGATCGCGTTCCCGCGGCCGTAGTTGACGAGCCGCCCGGAGCGCACCCAACGCTGGATGGTCCGGACGGTCACGCCAACCGCGACGGCTGCCGCATGACTGTCGATGAGAGTCACGGCTGCGCAGCCCAGTCGATGTCGCGCCTCCTCGCGTGATACAGCCACGAGTTGTGTGGGCACGTCCCCACGACGTCGTACTTGGCCAGGATGGTCGCCTTCGCCACAGACGAGTTCAGGAAGCGCGTCGCGATGTGGATCTCGGGGTCGGCCTGCGTCCACGTGGCTGGCGCATCGTTGCGGATGGTCAGCTGGAACCCCCCGCCGATCAGGTGGCACTCGCGGATGTTCACGTCCACACCAACATCGAGTCGATCATTCATGCCGCTCCTCCAAAGATCGCCCGCACCATGCGGGTCGCTCGCTGTGCACGGATCTTGGCGTCGAGGATCCGGCGCCCAGCCCGCAGCCACTGATGGGTCTCCCACGTCGTGCCGCACTCGCCGCACGCCATGCGGGCCCGCTGGTCCTCGGCGCTCGGGATGTACGCCCACACCTCGCCTCGACACGCTGCCCCGTCCGTGGGGCTCAGCTCGGGGCAGGGGCCGACCACGAAGCGCGTCTTGGTCGCCGCACGGTCCACCGCGATCCAGCCCTGCGCCGTGGCGTCGGTGATCTCCGACCAGATGTCGTCGGCTGCCGAGTGCCGCGCGATCTCGTCGAGGCGCTTCAGCAGCCACGCGGACATGGACTGCAAGGTGTCCGCGGGTAGTGCGTGCCAGCGGATCGACGTGCACGAGCCGTGGGCACAGTCCTCGCACGCCGGGCCGATGGGAGCCGGGCTGCCGTCGCGCAGGTCCATCACCCAGCCCATCAGCACGATCCGGATCTGCTCGAGCACCTCGGACGCCCGGACGTCGTAGGGCAGCGGGTGGACTTTGCCCTTCGTCGGCTTGTCCTCGCGCTTGCCGCCGCCCATCTTGGCCTGCTTCGTCAGCGTGGTGGACAGCTCGTCGACCAGAGCCGGTAGCTCGGCCAACGCCTGCTCCACCTCCCACACGTGGTGGTTGCACAGCAGCCGGGTGTCGCGCGTCGGCCGCCCGCAGTTGGTGACGCATGTCCGTGCGCTCACATCGCCTCCAGTAGTCGGTAACTGACCCACGGCTCGCCCTGGTCCTGGTGCTCGGCGTAGCCACACGATCCGCACTTGCGCATCCGCCAGCGCGGCTGGCCGTCCTTCTCGCGCATCCACGGTGTGTGCGGTTGGTCCGCGGCGCTGCTGGCCCATGTGGCGGGCCATCGATACCACGCGTGCTCGCCGAACGTGGCCGCGCAATCTGCCCATCGCTGGTCCTCGGCGCACCGCTTGCAGGCGAGTTCGTCGCCTCGACGAACCCACTGGAGGCCAGCCATCCCCCTGACCGCCTCGACGGGGTTCTGGTAGCTGGTGATCACCTCTGCGCCACACAGGTCGCACACGGCGGCGTAGACGGTCACAGGCTTGCTGCTCACAGCCCCTCCCCATCCTCAACCTCGATCGCCCCCACGATCAGGGCCAGCGGCACGTACGTCTCCCGGAGAGGCGGGTAACTCGCGGCATAGCTGGGCTTGGCCCGCCGCGTCTCGTGCACGATTCGCAGCACCTCGCCCTCGACCGCCGCGGACTCGCACGTGATCCAGTCGGTGGTGCCGGCGTACGTCTGGTAGCGGACTTTCATGAGGTCGTCCCGTCGTGCGCCGTGGGGTCCCCAGTCTCTGGCTGGCCGAGGTTCATGACCTGGAAGATCGTCTCGGCATCCCCGCCAAGGTCCACCACCACCTTCAGTCGCCGCCGGAACAACCCGCGCAGGAGCACCGGCCAGCCGATGATGATCGTGTGATGAACGAACGGGTCGGCGATGTCCTGCCGCCACGTCACGGTCCGGTCGTCGACGCTTGTGGTGATGAAGTACTTCATGGCTGCTCCTCGTCCTCGGGCTTCTCGTACGTCACGAGCGGCTTGATCGCGGCCTTGATCTCACTCAGGCGGTCCTCATCCGGCCCAACCACCCGGCCGCAGTGCTGACGGTGCTGCTCCGGCCCCTCGACAGCGAGGTGCCCGCACTTCTTGCACCGCAGGGACGCGATCGGCGGAGCGGTCGGCGTGCCTGTCTTCACTTCGTCGTTGCGGGTTGCAGTCCATCCATTCGCACAGCGGGTCGGGATGACGCCTGGAGTAGCCGCCTTCGGGTCACGCGCCGAACTGACAGCGACGAGCGCGACGTCCGGGTACGAGTGCTTGCCGAGCGCGTTCTCCAGCGCCGACCGGATGCCAGGCACGTCCCACTGCGGACGGATCGCTTGGACGACGGCACCGAGGTGGTTGAGTGCCGTCGCGTCAAACACGCCGGCCGTCATGGTCGGACTCCGCGCGTTACTTGGGTGACGATGGATGGAATATCAGCCACAACAACAGACCAAGGTGAGGTAACTAGTAGTGGAGTGGAGTGGCCATGTCGCCCTCCAATGCCCTCTGCTATGGCACGTGCCATAGCAGGTGCTATCCCTCGTGCCATCGCTTCTCGGCTCCCTTCTTGCCCGCCTTGGATTTCCGTTCGCGTGCCGCGAGAACCTGATCTCGGCTCCGATTCCAGTCGAGGAAGTCGTGCACCTCGTAGGCGTTGATCGACTCGTGGAAGTACCAGTGACCCGCGTTAACCAGCTCGTCGAGGGCGGAGCGGCGGAACCGCGGCACCAGGGTCCGCACCTTTGTGGCGCTGATGAGGCCGTCGGTCAGGTGCTTGTTGCAGTGCAAGATCGCCGACGAGTGGAGCCGGTAGGCGGCGTCGGAGAGCGCATAGTTCTTGGGGTGCTCTGCGAAGTCGTCATCGAAGTTCGCGAAGGGCACTAGCTGGCCTCCTTCGGATCGGTCATCACGAGGTCGATTCCCTGGCCGAGATGGACCCTCCCGGGCGTCACCCGAGCTATCCGCGGTCGATCAGGCGGCCCATTCGCGCGGCCACACCCAGCTCTTCGTCGCTGAAATCCCGCGGCACACCCGAGGTGTTCTGGCGCCGATCACGGGCGTGGATGTAGCCCTTCCGGGTCCAGCAGTCGAGCTGCCGGTACGTGATTCCGCACCTCTCCAGGGCTTCGATGCTGTCGCTCATGCGGCCCTCCGCTTCGCCCGGGCCGGCGACTCCTCGCGCTGCTGGTTGCGGGCCAGCTCCCGGCACGACTGCGAGCAGTACCTGGTCCCGATGGTCGGCTGGTCATACACCTCGCCGCACCAGTAGCACGTGGGCGGCAGGAGAGCGCGCCTCGCCCGTGCGGTCATGCCGCCGAACACGCCGTAGATCTCCTTGTTCTCCAGTGCCCACGCGAGGCATTGCGCCTTGACCGGACAGGGCTCGGTTCCTCTGGCGGGGTCGCCGTTGCAGATGGCTCGGGCCTGCTTCGTGGACGAGCCTTTCTCCGGGAACCAGTGCTCGCCGCCGATCTGCTGGCACAGCCCGTCGTCGAGCCACGACATGTCGCTCATCTCTTCCTCGCCTTCCCGGCCAGCGTTGCCCGCTCGCTGCCCGTGTAGCCGCCGAAGATCCCGTGGCGGTGTGCCTTGCTGGCCTTGGCCTCGAAGGCGAGCGCCTCCGCCAAACAGGGCCGCCTGACGGGACACCCCGCACAAATCGCCTTGGCCTCGGCGCGCTGCATGACGTAGCGGCGGGTGTCGCCTTCCTCGCTGATGGGGAACCAAAGCTCGGGTTCGTACGCCAGGCAGGCCGCACGCTCACGCCAGTTGGGGGCGAACTCGGTGGTGGTGCCGTAGGAGCTGCGCGTCCAGGCGGTCATCAGGCGGCCCTCCGCAACGCGTCCAGCAGCTGCGCTCCGACGAACTGCGTGTACGCGGGCGGGATGGCCTCGGCCAGCTCGTCGCGGGTGGTCCAGTCGATGCCCATGATCTTGCGGGCGTGTGCCACCGGCGCAACGTGGCCCGCGACGGACATCACAGTCCCCGGCACGTAGTGGCCTGCGCGACTGGCGGGGATCCGGTGCGGCAGGTGAAGCGGCATCCAGAGCTCGAATGACGTCTCGAACAGCCGGTGCCGGTACAGCTCGAGCTCGAACATGAACCCGCACAGCACGTATGGGTCGAGCAGCGGTGAGCCCGGCACATTCTCGATCACGTACGGCACGCCGGCCTGCTCGAGCGCTACCCGCACCGGCGCAACCAGGTCGGGGTACTGCGCTGCGAGCCCCGGCCACGCGCTCGTCATCGCGCTGTAGAACTGGCACGGCGGGCTCGCATGGACCGCGTCGAACTCGTGGCCGTGTTCCTCGATGTACTCGAGCGCATCGGCCCGGATGAACTCGAACGGGTAGTTGAGTTGCGGCTCGATGTCCACGCCCACCACGTCGAACCCGGCGCGGTGGTATCCCATGGCGGCCCCGCCGGCACCGCAGAACAGGTCGAGCAGGCGAGGGCGCATCATCCGGTCACCTCCAGCGGCACCAGCTCGTTGATCGCGACCTTGATCCGCAGCGGTCCGTTGGGCCACTCGCGGCGCAGGAACGGTCCGTCGAGGTACCGGTCGGAGTCGTCGGGGAGGATGCCCGCCTGCACGGCCCCATCGATCCAGCTCTTGATCGTCGGGTAGAGGTTGACTACGTCTCTGCGGTGGTTGGTGGGGAATCGGAACCACGCGTCGATCTGCGCGCGCGGCAGCTGGTCGAGTCCGCGGGCGGCGATGACTCCGCGCTCCTTCCAGTACAGCTCGCGGTCGCGTGTCTTCCGCCAGTGCCCGCGGTCGTTGCTGTTGAGCAGCAGCGACGTGGTGGGGTAGTCGATGGTGAGGATGTGGGCAGTCACGATGCCTCCCCGTCAAACAGCGATGGGAGCGCCATCTCTTTGTCCAGCTCGGTCAGGTTGTCGACGGCGGTGCGCCAGTACGACGGCTTGAGTTCGCAACCGATGCCGCGGCGGCCGAGCTTGACCGCTGCGTAGACCTCGCTGCCGATGCCTGCGAAGGGGGTGAGGACGGTCTCTCCGGGGTTGGACCAGAGCCGGATGCATCGGTCAATGAAGTCCAGTTGTAGTGGGGCGATGTGGCGTTCGTCGGCGGCCTCACGGGCTACGCGGGCGTTGAGGGTGTTGGTCTCCTTGATGTCCAGCCACACGGGGCGGGCCCATTGGATCCACTCGTCGTTGGTGACGGACTCGAACCCCCGGATCGGCGTGTCGTTCTGGCCGGGTTTGCGGAACAGCAGGAGGTAGTCAGCCAGGGCTGGCCGGGTCATCGCGGAGTCGCGCCGGAGGGTTGCGAACATGAGCGCCTGTGCCTTGGTGCGGATGGCCTGGGCTTGCGGGTCCTTGTCGATGGTGACTTCGCCGTGGAAGATCCACCCAGCGTCTTGGTAGGCGCGGATGACCTCGCCGCGGAAGTCGGTGAGGCCGGTGACTCCGTGGGTGGCCTTGGTGGTGGTGAGCTGCTGTACGTGCACGCAGGTGACCCGGCCTGGCTTCGTGAGCCGCAGCACGTGGTCGATGATGAATCGGTAGTGCTGGAAGAACTCGGCGCGGGTGGCGCTGTTTCCGAGGTCGCGCGGGGTTGGCGAGTAGGTGAACAGTGAGGCGAACGGCGGGGAGTACACGGACAGGTCGATCGTCTCGTCGCCCAGCTCGGCGAGACGTTCGCAGGAGTCGCCGAGCATGAGCCGCCATGCGGGACCTGCGGCGTCGTCGGTGATGTAGTCCTGTGTCATGCGGCGATCTCCTCTCTTGCGGTGCGCATCGCGTCGACCAGCTCGCGCATGACGGAGCGGGCCCCGGCCTCCTTGCGGCGCACGTTGACCGCGATCTGCCCTTCCAGCTCCGAGAGCACGAGGTGGGCGACGACTTCACGGGGTTGGCCGTAGCGGTAGCAGCGGCGGATGGCCTGGTAGTAGGCCTCGTAGCTGTCGGACAGGCCGACGAATGCCATGCGTGCGCAGTGCTGCCAATTCAGCCCGAAGGCGGCGATCGACGGCTTGGTGATCAGCCTGGTGATCTTCCCGTCGGCGAAGGCGAGCAGGGCCGCGGCCTTGTCCTCCGGCGACCATGAGCCGTCGACGTTCACCGAGTCAGGTATCAGCCGGGCGAGGGCGGAGGCCTCATCGTTCAGCCCGCACCACAGCAGCCACGGTTCGTCGGGCTCTGCGGCGACCAGCTCGGCCGCAGCTTGGCACCGCGCGTCGATGGTCTGCCGGCGCACGTTGGCACGACCGCCGACGCCGCCGAGGTCGGTGGGGAACAGCTGCCCTTCGGCTTCGATCGGTACCGGGATCAGGTGGTCGAGGATCCGCAGGCCGGGCAGCTCATACCCGTCGTCGGGATAGCCGAGATCGTGCGGCTTGCGGATGGCGAGCGCCCACGAGGCCATCCACCGAAACATGGGCCCGCGCGCGTGGCCTTTGAGCCGCCAGCCATCGGAGTCGTGGACGAAGTACCCGGCCAGCATGTTGACGCGGCTGCACACGCCGAGGAACTCGGCCTGATTCGTGAGCTCCTCGGTGTCGTTCGGTGCGGGGGTTGCGGTGCACGCTAAGCGCCTGTCGACGTCGGCGAAGTGCTCGATCAGCATGGTCCGCGTCTTGCCATCGGACTGCTTGAGGATGGATGCCTCGTCGAGCACGACCGCGTCGATTAGTGCCGCGTCGATCCGCTCGACCATCTCGTACGAGGTGACATAGATCCCGGGTCCTGTGATCTGCTCACCCGACCGGATGTATGTCGCGGTGACGTTGACCTTGGCCGCCTCGCGGACGGTCTGCTGGCACACCGCCAGCGGCGCCACGATCAGCGCGGTGGCGCCGGAGAGTCGGGCCCATTCGACCTGCATGACGGTCTTGCCGAGTCCCGTGTCAGCCCAGATCGCGGCACGGCCAACACCGACGGCCCACCTGACGATCTCGTTCTGCCAGCCGTGAAGCATGGTGTGCACGTCAGCCGCCACCACTGGCCGACCGATGGCAGGCGCGGTGGCCAGCTTCGTCTGTAGGAACTCGGCGTAGCTCACCTTCCCCGCCTCCCCAGCGTCGGTCGCCCGTACCTGACCCGCATCCCGTGCCACACGTGCCGGTGCCGTTCGACGGCAGCGGCGGCCCGGTCGTGGACGTGGTTGCGGAGGTCGGCGACGATCCACACGGCGGCGATGGCGAGGCCGGTCCACGCGGCGGCGTTCATGGGGTGCCGCCGATCCCGAGCAGATCCCAGGCGGTGATCTTGGAGTTCGCGATCTCCAGGAGGACGTCGGCGTGGCATGGCTGGTCGAGCGGGCACCAGCACGCGAGGTCGCGGCCCGCCAGCTCGCGGACGAACACCTTGTTCCCACGAGGGAAGTGCAGCCAGTAGCCACCTTGCTGCCGCTCATATGGCACGAGCTGGTCCCATGGGATCGGGTGGCCCTTAGGCAGGTTGCTCTCCTCACTCATCGGACTCCTCCCCGAACACGTCCTCCCCGTACGGCACGAACGCGACCTCCATGCCACGGGTGACAGCGAGACGGAGCGCGGCGAGTTCGCTGGCGAACACGAACGCGGTCCGGTCTTCGGGGTGGCGGGCTACCCAGGCACCGCGGGGGCGGGTCATGAGGCACCGCCGCTCGGTGGCTCGACGGTGGTCAGTCGGTACATGCCATCGATCGCTGCCGCCACCTGCTCGCGAGACAGCGCCATGTCCGGGTTGCCGTGCCTGCGGTAGACCTCGGCCAGGTCGCGATGCAGGGCGGCGGTCATGAGGGCACGACCGGCTCGTGGATCACGGTGAACGGGCCAGCCGCGGTGACCTCAGCGCGGCGGCCAAGGTCACTGCGGAACCACACGGTGTAGGTGGGGTCCAGGAGAATCGCGCCCTCAGGCAGCGCCTCAATCTCCTGGACCGTGGTGACGACACGGGCCGGCGGTCGCCAGCCTGCGGCGAGGATGGCGTCGGCGATCGTCCATTCGGTGGCGCCCCATGCTGGGCCGGGCTGCAACCCCGCAGGGAGGCTGGTGTCGACGGGGTACTTCTTGATCTCATCGCGCACCAGTCTGGCCAGCTCGTCGCGGGCGCTCATGAGGTCTTGAGGTCGATGTCGGGGACGATGGTCTCCGGCTTGAAGATGACCCGGTAGTGGAACTCATCGACGTCGATCGGTTCCATCTGCTCGACGAAGTAGGACACGTTGTCCGACAGGCCGAGGTAGTGCTTCTTGAACTCGTCTGGGCCGATCTTGCAGGTGACCTCCAGCGAGCCACCGAGGGCTGATTCGGCGGTCTCTACCGAGCAGCGACCCTCGATGGTTAGGAGGTACTTGTCGGTGATGCCGTTGAAGAACACGACCCGGCGTTCGACCTCGAACTGTTCGGCGGCCTGGGACAGGTTGCGCGATGCCACATCGGCGTCGGACGAGCAGGCACCGAGGAGCAGCACGCCCGTGAGCGCTAGTCCGGCATAGAGCTTCTTCATGTCGGGCAGTCCTTTCATTGGGTCATTCCGTGGTCTGCGAGCCACTCAAGCGGGTCATGAGGTGGTGGCTCCGAGCGTGATGTCGTTCGTGGTCGTGGTCGACAGGCTGGCCAGCGCCTCGGCCCATCCCTTGTCGTAGGCGGCCTTCTCGCGGAGTGCGACGACGGCTTCGTCGGCGGCTGTGTCCAGCAGGCCAGCCTCAGCGAGGGCCTCGGCGTAGTGGTAGCGGAGCTGTGCGTGCAGGACTCCGGCCTTCGCGAGGACGTCCGCCGCGCGGTTGACCGCGCTCATCGCGCACCGCCCTCGGGCACCTGCACGCCAGCGTCGACGAGGGCACGGGCAACGTCGTCGATCGCAACCCAGGAAACGTCGTTGGCCTCGGTCCGCTCGTCCAGCCATGTCCGCCACGGCGCTCGCCTGGCGTCCTCAGCCTTGATGCGCTCCGCCTCAGCCTCGGCCCGTGCTTGATCCGCCTTCAGTCGGTGGTAGAGCGCCAGCGCGCCGAGCGCGTGGTTGTAGAGCCAGTTGGGGTTGTCCCACGGGCGCGCTGTGCACGCCTCGGGTCCGTCGCCGGTGGAGAGACTGCTGCCGGACAGCCGAACCTCGGGTAGGTCGCTCTCGTAGACGATGGCCGCAACGGGCCTACCGATGCTTTTTCTCATGGTCGTACTCCCTTGCTCGTCAGCCAGTGGTCCGGGTCAACCGGCCCACCGCCGTTCGGATGGACCTCGAAGTGCAGGTGTGGCCCGGTGACGTTGCCGGTCGCGCCCACCCGCCCGATGAGTTCGCCCGTGTCCATGTCGTCACCGACGGACACGTCGAACCGGGACAGGTGCGCGAACCAGAACTCGACGGAGCCCGTGTCGCACTCGACCTTGTTTCCGTATGCGCCGGCTGATCCGGCGAAGGTGACCTCGCAGGCTTGCGGGGCGCGGACCTTCGTGCCTGTCGGGGCGGCGAAGTCGAGCCCGGTGTGGTCGCGTGCCCACCGGCTGCCGGACTGCCCGAACCGTGCGGTGAGCCGGTAGCCGCTGACCGGCAGCACCGTGGTTGCGGATCGCGCGGCCGACCCCCGCGACGGCACAGGCGCGGCGTGCTCCTGCTCGGCCGCCTTCCGTGCCGCCGCCCGTGCCGCCTCCTCCGCGGCCAGTCGCCGTGCCCGTGCAGCCTCAGCCCGTGCGACCCTGGCGGCGTACCGGTCGGCTGCCGACTGGCGTCCCGCCTCGACCACCGCGCGGTGACGGGGGTGCTTCTCGGCGAGACGGCGTTCCCGGATCGTCCGCGATGTCCCGAGCGATTCGAGGCGTTCGACGTGGATGCGCTGCGTGAGCATGGCGTGTTCGTCGTCGGCGGTGGTGCCGGTGTCCTCGAACGGTTCGGCCGCGATCAGCAGCCCGGGGCTGATCACGTCGAGGGGGTCGACGTCGGTGGGTGCCGTGGGTGCGATGAGGGCAACGGCGGTGACAGCGGCGGCGATGGCGGTCATGTCGCTGCCTCCGCCTTGCGCTCACAGCGCAGGCATGTGACGCGACCATCCGTGTCGTGCGACTCGGCCGACCACCACTTCTCCCGCTTGCCGCACAGGGCCTCGAAGTGCGGGGCCGGAGATGGGGAATTCCAGCGGTCAACGTTCAGCGCGTCGTTCCCGATCAGATGCAGACGCGACCCGGCGTTGCGTGGGTACGACTCAGCCATGGCCCACCGATATCCGTCAGCTTCCGGCCTAGGCTTCCGGCCCCACTGCGGGACGTGCTCGCACGTCCTCCGCAACAGCTGGTGGCCCTCGTCGTGGCCGACGAGACGGAACGTGACGCCAGCCGCCTGGTCGCGCTTCCGCGCCTCCGCGCCCTCGAACTCATAGAAGTGGCTCCAGGCTGCTTCCTCGGTCGCGATGGTGTTAGTGCCGTCTGAGAACTGGGCAGTCATGATGCCGCTGACGCAGCCACACGGCTCAGTGACGATCCAGGCGCACTCGCTGAGTGGGCGGGCCTCGCCGTCGTTGAGCTGAACAAGCAAGGTCGCGCTCATCGCTCCCCCTCCCCCGGCTCAACCACAGCCAGCGCCTCATCCGCGTGCTGCTCGAACCCGGCCGCCGCGAACGCCAGGTCGATCCGGCGTTGGGCCACAGCCAGGCGGGCCTGACGGGCGAGGTCACGCTGACGGCGGTAGACGTTGGTGGCGGTCATGGGGTCTCCCACGCCTGTGCGTCACGGGGCCGGAGCCCGGTGATGTTGACGGCCACGCGGTTGCGCGCAGAGACCTCCCAGCCGCCACCGCGCCCGCCGTGCAGCATGTCGATGGCCTTGTCGATGGCCGGGTCAGGCCCACTCGTCGTGTCGATGCCGAGTCCGTAGCCGACGATGTCCATAGCGCCACGGACGTTCTCGACGAAGTCGAGGATCGTGTAGTGGACCGCGCCGAAGAACGACGCAGTGAGGATCAGGTAGCGCCCGTCCCTGGTGGCGGCGCGCGCCAGCCAAGTGGTGCGCTTGCCGTCGAACCTGACGCGCCAACCGGGAGCCGGATGCACGCCCTCGAACGGCGGCTGCTTGCTCAGGCGGAAACCGTAGATGGCGGCCATGTCAGCTCTCCTCGGGTGGGGTGGTGGTGCGGCCGAAGTTGTCCTCGACCAGCTCGGCGTCGTCGGTACCGGCGGTCGTCAGCTCGGCCACTCGCGCCTCGATCTGCTTGCGTCGGGCCGGGGAGGACACGCCCCACATGGCTCGGAGTGCGTCGACGTCCGTGGACGCACTGACCTGCTTGGCCGTCGGCTCGCTCGGTGCCGCAGGTTCGGTCAGCGGCTTTACGACCATCGGTGCCCGCTTGCCCCGCGACACGGTGACGCTGACCTGGAGCGGCTTGCCGCCGGGCAGGTCGCTCAGCTCGGCGACTCGAATGCCTCCGACGGCGTCAGACCCGAAGCGGACCGACTCGTCCCGGTACAGCTTCACGCGACGACCGACCCACGCAGACGCCTCGTCACCCCATGCGGCGATGAGCAGACGAAGGACCGTCAGTGGTGGACGCCATGCCCGCCCCTCGCCCTCGGCCAGGTCGATGTCGTACTTCTGTTCCGCCGACCCGACCTTGACTCCAGCGATGGTGAAGACCCTGGGGCCGCCGACGAAGTCATCTGCGTTCCATTGGTCGGACCGTGGCTCTGCGGTGATCTTCATAGCTTTAGCTCCGGTTCTGCGAAGTGGTCGATGCGCTCGGTCGCGGGAAGCCCAGCGACGGCGGCCTGGTAGGTGGCGACCATCTCGGCCGCGCTCTGCTCGAAGCTCTCGACGGCGGCGAGGATCGCGTCGAACCACGCCGGGGTCGGCTCCACGCGCTTGCGCCACAACGGCATGCCGCCGCAAAAGCTCACGTAGTCACACCACTGGCGGCCGGACACGAGCAGCCCGCACTGGATCTGCGGCATGCACTCAGCCGGCACCTCGCCTGCGACGACCGTGGCGACGTGTGCCTTGGGCCGGCGCGACTTGATCTCGATGAGCCCGTCGTCACCCACGAGGCCGTCGGGTGAGAAGCCGATCCGGAAGCCGTGGTCGTCGTTGACCATGAAGCCGACCTCGGTGACGGGTGCGTAGTGCTCGGCGTAGATGCCGCGC
Source organism: Streptomyces sp. (assembly GCF_036566765.1). Classification (GTDB taxonomy): domain Bacteria; phylum Actinomycetota; class Actinomycetes; order Streptomycetales; family Streptomycetaceae; genus Streptomyces. The sequence goes on along the minus strand of NZ_DATCVQ010000414.1, from coordinate 16,823 downwards.
GCTACGGGCTCGTCGAGCTTGCCGCGCATCATGTCGTGGCTGACGTACGGTTCCTCGGTCCATCCGGTGATGCGCTCGGCGACAAGCTGCAAGGTGAGCGCGCGGGAGTAGTCGTTGCTGGCCGTCTCAAGCTTCTTCGGCGTGATGAGCTGGCCGATGACGGATGCGGTGACGATCCCGCGTCGCACGTCGAGCCATTCGTCGGAGCGCTGCTCGAGGTCGGCGTACGTGTGGAGGCTCATGCGATGGCCTCCTTTGTGGCTCGGATGTGGGGGCAGTCCTCATCCAGCGCGGGGCAGGTGCACAGCCAGCCGGGTGACCACAGCGCGTTGAGGTCGACGACGAACATCTGCCGCTGACCCTGGACGTGGGCCTCGATGACCCGGTTACCGGTGGCCTTCTCGATGAAGTCGCGGACGATCTCGACGTCGGCGGCGGTGATGCGTCGGCTCATGCCGTGATCACCCCATCGCCGTGACAGGTCCCGCACGTGATCTGCATGGCCACACCGCGCGAGACGACGTTGAAGTGGCCGTCACCTTCGCAGTCGGGGCACGTGTCGAGCTCGGGGTCGTCGATCAGGAGGGCGGTCATCGCAGCGGCACCCACTTCACGATCTGATTCGGCGTCCGGCAGTAGGCGCAGTTGATCCCGGCCTTGTCCCAGGTGGCCTTGTGGTAGGCGCAGACGAACCCGTTGAGGTTGCCGGGGCAGTCGCAGATGGCCACGACCTCGACCCACCAGTCGGCGGGTTTGCCGCATGCGCGGCCGGGAGCTGCCGCGACTTGGCAGGTGCGTTCGGGCTGGTCGCCGACGATGGTCCGCAGCTCGTCGTCGGTGACCGGCAGCGTGGTGGTGGTCACAGCCCCTCACCGTCCAGCGCCCGCCGCGTCTCGCAGGGCCATTCGTGGCCGTCTTCCATGCACCACTGGGCGTCACCGTCACCGGTGTTGGCGTCGGTGGGGGTGTGACGGGCGCGGACGACGGTGAGGCGGTGCGTCAGCTCCTCGACGAGGAGGTCCACGCGGAGGTCGGTGGTCATCGGCTGCCTCCCTCATGGAGGCGCTCAGCCCACGTGACGGTGGCGGGCACCCGGCAGGGCGGCGAGCAGAACGCCCTGCCCTCAACGAGGTTCGTGTGGCACAGGTCGCAGACCAGCCGGGCCTGCGGGTCGAGATGGCCACAGGGGAACCGGAAGTAGCCGGCCCATGCCGCAGGATGCGCGCACGGGATCAGCCAGTGGTTCAGCTCGCACGGCTTCTCGATCTCGCCCTTGAGCCACAGAGCCAGCTCGGCGTCAGTGACAGTGATCTCAACGGGAGCGGCGGCCGTCGTCATCAGGCACCTCCGATGTTCGGCGTGACGATCTCGTGGCGAACCCCTCTCGCATCCGCGCCGCGGCTCCCGGCCGGTGCGTGGTCACGTACGTGTGGACCGCCGACGACGCATCACGCAGGCGCTGACCCACCGCCGCGTCGAAGCTGTGGGACATGGCCACCTCGTAGACCTCGCCGGACATGGCGTCGGTGAAGGTGAACTCGTGCCGCTCGGTGAGTGCAGTCGCGGTCCGCTCGGCCTCGACGACGGCGAGCTGGTGTTCCTCCAGGCCGCCGCCCGCGCCGGGCAGGGTGAGGGTGACGGTGCCGTGGACGAGGTTCTCGCCGACGGTCGGCCGGCCCATGGGATCGAGTGGTCGGTAGTGGATCATGGCGGTAACCTCGTTCCTGCTGGCCTCGGGCAACTTCGGGATGCCCGAGGCCAGTCGTCTCAGATCACTTCGGGTTGACCTGCTGACGGACTCCGTCGAGGAGCCGACTTGCGACAGCTGTGATGACGTCCACGCTGTCGGCGCGTGGTGCTACTTCCGGCCCTTGCTGCCTGCCGACGTCGCTGCGGACTTCGGCGGCTTCGCGGCCTGCGTCCGGACGCCCTGGCCCTTGTGCGCGGTGCCGTGGCCCTTCGGCTGCGTGCTGCCGTTGTTCCTGCCTGCCATTGCTGGTCACCCCCTTTCCGGTGAGTCGGTACGTGAGTTCGTCAGACCAAGCGGCGGCCTCGCGACCCTGGTCCTCGGGGGTCCGCTCGAACTTCCAGGCGGGCGTCGGGTAGGTGCGTGCGCGACCCCTCAGCCCGGCCTGCCGTGCCTTCTGCTTGTGGTGCTTGGCGGAGTGCCGGTGCCTGCGGTGAACACTCATGAGGTCTCCTGTCGTCGAGGACATGTGGACGTCTGGGCCCCGGAGCGGGAGGAGGGTGAACCCGCCCCGGGGAGCTTTGGAACCGGTCGGCCGCGGGGTCGGGGGACGATCGCCGCGACCGACCGGCAAGGCCGGGTCAGGGTGGCGAGTCACCTGAGGCGGCCGTCGTGGGGTGGAGGATCCTGAGGGGATTGCCCGCTGCGATGAGCCCGGCGTTCCACTCGGTGCACACGGAGCAGGCGCACGGCGGGGGTGGGTCTACGGTGGCCCGTCGGTACATGCCCTCGATCGCTGCCGCCACCCGCTCGTGGGAGCGGGCCATGTCGGGCTTGTCGTGCCTGCGGTAGACCTCGGCCAGGTCGCGATGCATGGCGGCGCTCATGATCAGTCCTGGACCATCCGGAGTTCGTCCGCCTGCTCACGCTTCCGCCGCAGCACGTACTCCCCCGGCGCGATCCCGGTGTTCCCGTGCTCCGGGTGATCCAGAAACGCTGTCGCACCCTCGGCGACGCTCAGCGACCCCAGGGTCAGGTCCGTCGCCGACGCCTCACGGGAGTCGAACCGAACCTCACCCTCAGCAAGCAGCAGATGCGTGTTCCCGCCCGACTCGCCCCGCACCACAGCCACACCGACACGCGGCACAGCCCTCGTCGGGAGGCGGAAGTCGGCGACCATCGACGCGGGCACAACGCTCACGTCGCCCTGGTGCTGCAGACCCGCCACGGTGGGGACATCCCACTGGGATGCCAGCTCGGTGAACGCGGACTCGGTACCGATGTGCTCGGAAAGGATGGTGTCCTGCATGGTGAGTTCCCTCTCTTAGGTGCGCCGCGCCGTAGTGGCGTAGTCGCTTGGGCTGATCCCGATCTGCCACGCGGCGGCGGCGACCGGGTCTGTGATGGAGTCCGGCACCGTCTCGCCGAACTCGTGACGGCTTCCGTCGCGTTCGACGGTGCCGTTGACCATGTGCAGCAGATGCAGACGCTCGCCCTGTCCGTACAGGTCGCCGATGTCCCACAGCGACAGCACCTGGCCGGGGTTACCGGGGTCAGCCACACTTGATCCGACCTGTTTCCACCCGGCGGTGGCGATCATCTGCTGCCAGCCATCGCGCTCGGCGGCAACCTCCACGGCGCACCGGCGGATCTCGGAGTTCGGTTCCTTCAGCACCCGCTCCGTCGACCAGCCGCCCTCAATCAGGTCAGCCGGGACTGTGACGCCGTGCCACGAGTGCAGCGTGTGGCCGTCCGCGTACGCCAGCGCAGGGCCGTCGTCGTTGTGCAGACGGGCCTGCGGGTCACGGTGGATCTGCGTGGGGCGGTCGGTGAGGACCACGGCCCCACGCATCGGCCACCACCACCCGGTCTCCGCAATGGCCTCATAGATCGCACCGAGCCGATCAGGGATCGGCAAGTCTGCGATGACGAGCGCGTGGGAGTACAGCGCGAGCCAGTACGCCTCGTACCACGGATCGAGCTGGCCCCCGAGCTGGCCCCAGAGCTGGCCCCCGAGCTGGCCCCCGAGCTGGCCCCCGAGCTGGTCCCAGAGCTGGTCCCAGAGCTGGCCCCCGAGCTGGTCCCCGAGCTGGCCCCGGAGCTGGCCCCTCGTCAGCGCCTTGATGGCCGCAGCCGCGAACGCGCCTCCCAGTGGGGAGTCCATCCACACCACGATCTGTGGCTCGTCTAGGCCGGCCGTCCGGTACGCGCGCCGAACGGCAGCCTCGGATTTCGCCCGGTCGCATCGCTCGGTGGACAGGCCGGTGGTCATCCACTTGTCACGTTCGGCGTGGAGTGCGGCGAGCTGGGCGTCTGTGAGTGCGCCGGTGTAGGTCATCCCGCACCTCCCGTCACGAACTGCTCCGCGTCACGCCACAGCCGCTCCGCCTGCTCGCGCGCCTCTTTCAGCGCGGCCAGCTCGCGGCACCGGTCCTGATACACGAGGGACACCTGGGTGCCGATCTGCTGCGCGGAGGCCAACTCAGCCTCGGCGCGGCGACGGATACGCCATGCATCGACGGCGATACCGGCCGCGACCAGGAGGGTGGTGAGGGCGACGGCGACGAGGGCAGTGGCGAACTCGATGGTCATGACTCGTGCCTCCCCGGGCTGTCCGCACGGCCGCCATAGCCGATACCGAGGGCACGTAGGCGCGCGATCTCAGCGGCGGTCGGGGGCACCTGGTGGATGCGGAGCGACACCTCAGCGCGGCGCTGACGGCGCTCCCCCGCTCGGGCAACGAAGGCCCCCACGGCGTAGCCGACAAGGGCGGCGACGAGGGCGACAAGGAACTCGATGGTCATGACGCACCTCGCCCAGCTCGTAGGGCGTCGTTCTCCAGCCGGAGCCGCGCCACCTCAGCCTCAAGGCGCAGAGCCCGGTACTCGTAGAAGTCGCGGGCCGCCAGGACGTCGGCGGGGATGTAGGACTCGCGGGTGGAGGGGATGGCGGTGGTGATGGTCATCGCTGCCTCGCCCCCGTGTTGCGGCGAGACGACGACGGCTTGCCGATCAGCTTGTTCAGCGCCTTGATCTCGGCCTGCGTCGCGGCTGGCTTGGAGTGCTTCGGCGGTGCTTGCTTGCGTCCGAGCATGGCGTGCCCCCCTGGGTGGTTATGTGGTGGTGGTGTCTGGCGCGGTGAGTGCCTGCTCGACGCGACTCATCGCCTGCCTGGTCGTGATCCCGATGCGGGCGAGGGCTTCAACTGCTCCCTCCGTCTTGCCGATGACTACCGCCTTCGCGGCGAGCGAGATCGGGTGGTCGCCGTGGGTGTAGACGAGAGTTCCCCGGAGCGTCGAGTGTCCGAGCTGGTCCGACGCAGCCACGAGGTTCGCGACCCTCTGGCCGAACTCGGCCATCAGGACGAGGTGCTCCAGCTCCGCCTGGTTTACGAGGACGTCGGTCATCACTTGCCCCCCTTGCTGCCCTTGGGTGGCTTCGGCTTCTTCGGCGGCTTGGGCTTGCGGATCTTGTGACCCCAGCCCTCGCCCTTCGGGTGCTTCTTGCCGTTGAGGGGGCTCATGCCGTCCTCGATTCGGACAGCTCCCCGGCGAGTACCTCGACATCGGAGCGGTCGAAGAGCTTCGTGCCGGTGCGCCCGGGCAGTTGCCGAACGGGCGTGAGCTTGCGCTCCTCGGGGCGCAGGCGCTCGTCTGACCAGCGCGTCAGCGTGGAGCGGTCGACCCCGAGGATCTCTGCCGCCTCGGCGCTTGTGATGAGGTCAGGTGTGTTCATGTGACGCAGTCTTGTGCAAAACACAAGTCTGTGTCAAGCTTTTCCGCATGACAGTTCTGAGGGGATTGACGAGCGCACAAGTTAGTGCGCATACTGAGGGCATGAGCGAGATGACAGCCACTGCCCCGGTCACAATCCCTGAGTGGGACATGGCCGACCGGCTATCGAAGAGCCTGCGTCACGCGGGCATCGAGCCGGCGGACATGGCGGGCTACCTCGAGGTGCACCGCAATACGGTCTCGAACTGGACTCATGGCAGGACAAAGCCGCCCACAGCTGCGGTCAGGCTGTGGGCGTGGCGCACCGGAGTGCCGTACGAGTGGCTCGCATACGGTGTTACGGGGCTCCCGCACCAGGACTCGAACCTGGAACCCTCTGGTTCCAGTCACGAGGCCCTATCTGAGCGGGAACCGAGCCCGTCCGAGGTGCTGGCGTTCCGCAAGCGTATCGGTCACATGGGTGAAATTCGGTCATCCGTTCGGTCATCGAAGGTCGCGAGATCATGACGACTCCCGACATGTCCGGCACTATCCCGAAGATCACCGATCTTGGGGGAGACGTGACGGTATGGACAAGGACGTCCGACCGCTGGACCACCGCCATCGACGACTGGACCGAATGGATGCGCGCCGAGAGCGCCCGGCCGGCCACCGTGGCCAAGCGCCGCTACCAGGTGATGCGCTTCGCCGAGGCACACCTGGGCACCTCGCCGTGGAAGATCACCACCGGTGAGCTGGTGACCTGGCTGAGTCAGTACGAGTGGAAGCCGGAGACCCGTCGCTCCTACCGGGCCGCGCTGCGCAGCTTCTACAAGTGGGCCCGTACCCTCAGGCACGTCCGGGCCAACCCGGCCGAGGTGCTGCCCTCGGTGCGCCCGCCGAAGGCAGCGGCCCGGCCCACCCCGGACCGCATTCTGGACTCCGCGCTGTTCCGGTGCACCGACCGGGACCGGCTGGTGCTGTTGTGCGCGGCCTACGCCGGGATGCGGCGCGCCGAGATCGCCGGGTTTCGCTGGGACTGGATCGAGGCCGGCGTGGTGCGCATCGTCGGCAAGGGTGGGCGGGTTCGGCAGGTGCCGCTGCACCCGACGCTGCGCCGCGAGCTCGATGGCGAGCTGGCCCGCCGCGACGCCGCCACTACCGGCACCGGCTACCGCTACACCCTCGGCCTGGACGAGTACGTATTCCCGGGCCAGCACGGCGGGCCGATGGACCCGGACGTCATCGGCAAGATCGGATCACGGGCGCTGGCCGCGAAGGGCTGGACGCTGCACACCCTGCGGCACCGCTTCGCCACCCGCGCCTACGCCCTCGGTGGGCACGATCTGCTGGCCGTGCAGGACCTGCTCGGGCATGCTTCGCCGGAGACCACCCGTCGCTACACCCAGACCCCGGACGGCGCGCTGAGCCAGGCCGTCGCCGCCGTCTGACCTACGAAGGAGACCACCATGGACGACGCCGAGCAGACCGACCGCCGCCAGACCGCCCGTCCCGTGCGCGAGTTCGTGCAGCGGACCGCCCCGGACCCGGACGCCGAGGATGTCCAGCCCGGTGACCGGTGGCGGACGCGGAAGTTCGGCCCCACCTACATCTTCGGCAAGGACCGCAAGTGGTGGCTCGACAACGGGGACCCGCAGCCGACCCCGGCCGCGGGCCCCGCGCAGTCGGCGGAAGAGGGCACGTGCGACCTCTGCGGCCAGTACATGATCCGCACCGCCGACGACTGCTGGCACCCAGCGGGCTCGCGAGCGTGTCCGCCCGAGCCCGAGTCGGGTGCCGACTGGCACGCGTGGTATCAGGCGGGCAACCGGCCGGGGCGTCCTGGCCGTGAGCACTTCGTTTCGAAGGCCACCTGATGGCCAAGCTCGCCGAACTCCGCACCTCGCGCGGCATGACTCAGCACCAGGTCGCGCGCTTGCTGGGTACGTCCCAGTCTCGCGTGTCGGTGATCGAGTCGACGCCGATCGACCGGCTGCTGATCGGCACCATCCAGCGCTATCTCCGGGCCGTCGGCGCTGACATGTCGGTCTACGTGCTCATCGGTGACCAGACCTTCCCCGTCCACGTCGGCGACGAGCAGGACGGGTGGCCCGACGCGGCCCGCCACCGAGCTGCGGAGGTGCAGGCATGAAGCTCCGGTGCCTGATCAACGGCCACGACTTTCACCCGACGGTGTACGAGTTCCTCGACCATGACGGCCAGCGCATCTCGACGAGCGTGAAGGAATGGACGTGCCCCCGGTGCGGCCACTCCTTTGAGGACCCCGACTTCGAGGTGCCGCCGATCCCATGATCCACCCTCGCCCGTGCAGGTTCGCCGATGGACAAACGGACGCCGCAGAGATGCCGCCGTCCGGCCCGTTCGATTCGGGCTCCGGGCTCGTGAGTGACGACAACGGAGGAAGGTAGAGAGATGGCTGAGAAGGACACGGCGACGTGCGCACTGTGGTGGTGGCATCGCGGCAATGCTGGCTTCTCGCTGTACGACACCGAGGAGGACGCCGCTCAGGATGCTCTCTACATGGAGGACTCCGGCGAAGCCGCCGTGGTAGGTGTCCAGTTCGCTGACGGCCGGATCATCAAGGCCGACGATTGGCCCGCGTTGGCCGTCGCTCGCGTCGAGTATGAGCGCAGGTGGCAGGAGCGGTCGAAGGTTCTCGCAGCCAAGCCGCCCCCGATCATGCGCACCATCACGGAACCCTTCGGTGGGGCCACGGTGAAGGCCGAAGCCGGCGAAATCCCTGACTGGCTTGGCGGGCGGCCCGAGCAGACCTGACAAAAGCGGCCCGCTCCGGTGCGGCGAACACCGAGCCGGGGCCTCGACCGATCCCTGACTGGAGGAGATCGACCGTGGGTGACATGTTGCCAGGAGGACGCCCGCCGAATCTACGGCGGTTCGTGCTCACCGTGATCGCAGTGTTCGCCGCGCTGGTGGGGTTCGTGGCCGCCGTGCTGATGGGAGGATGAGGGGTATGGCTGAGTTCGGAGACGCTCGGCTACCGGCACGCTTTTGGTCGAAGGTGTCGCTTGATCAGTCAGGCTGCTGGCTTTGGACCGCTGGCCAGAATCGCAACGGCTATGCCCGGTTCATGGACTCTCGGCAGGTCAACCGCGTCGGGCATCGGATCGCGTACGAGGCGCTGATTGGGTCGATCCCAGAGGGGCTCCAGTTGGACCATCTGTGCCGCGTCCGGCACTGCGTTAATCCCAGCCACGTCGAGCCGGTGACCCAGCGCGAGAATCTTCGAAGAGGCGACACCATCACCGCTCGGTCCGCCGCCGCCACGCATTGCCCAGCGGGACACCCCTACACCGGCGATAATCTGTACATCAACCCAAAGGGGCATCGCTACTGCCGGAAGTGCCAGCTGGCACGCAATGCACAGCGGAAACTCGACCACCCTGAGATTGTGGCCCAGCAGCACCGCGAGGCCGACCGCCGTTACCGCGAGCGCAAGAGGGCACGCGCCGCCGCAGGAGGTACCCAGTGACCAACCCCCTCATCGCCTTCCTCAACGCCAGACTCGACGACGACGAAGCCCCCGCCCGCCGGTCCTACGACGAGGCTGGCGACTACGACATCCGCGCGTCGGACGCCACGCTCGACCACTTCGCGAACTGGAAGCCGGAGCGCGTGCTGGCTGAGGTGGCGGCCAAGCGGAAGCTTCTGGAGCGGGTCGCCCTCCCGTGCGGGTTCTGCCTCAACGCCGTCCGATGCGTCGAGCACGACGTGAGCGCGGGGCCGCCCGGGGTGTGGCGCTTCGCGTTCGAGGAGGACGAGCAGATCGCCCGCCTGCTGGCTGAGGGCTACGCGTGGCATGAGGACTTCGACGAGGGGTGGCGGGTGTGAGCGGATGGCTGTGGTTCGACGCGGTGAGTAGGATGCCCACCGTGACGACCGACGGCCCCAGCCCGTGGCTCCAGGCACCCGACGACCTCCGCGCTCTGCCCGTGGGCACCCTCGTGCAGTCGGTCAGCCGGGGCTACCTGAAACGCCTCGAGACCGACTACTGGATCGACCCCAACGACGAGGACGCCGTGGCGCGTGACGCCGACGAGATTACCGGCGAGTACATCGTCGTACCTCCGAACCGAGCTCGGTTCAACACCGAGGGCGTCTGAGTCGGGGTGACCACCTACACGGTGTGCGTCGGCTACACCGTGCAGCGCCCGCTGATCCCCGACGAGCGCCACTCCTGGGTCCGGATCGAGGGCGAAACCGCCGCAGCCGCGAGTCTGCTGGCCGCACAGATCGTCGGAACACACTGCACCATGGTCACCTCGACGGATATCGTGGCCGCCGAGATCTGATCCACAGATCCGGGGGGAGCACCACCATGCGAAACGTGATCAACATCGGCTACTCATCGGGCGTATTCGACCTGTTCCACATCGGGCACCTGAACATCCTTCGGCGGGCCAAGCTCGCATGTGACTACCTCATAGCCTCGGTGCTGTCGGACGAGGTCGCCTTCGAGGTCAAGGGGCGTCGGCCCGTGGTGCCGTTCGAAGAGCGGCTCGAGATCGTCCGTGCGCTGGCACCAGTTGACGCCGCGGTGGGCGAGTTCACCACCGACAAGATGCAGATGTGGGCGCAACTCGGGTTCACCACCATGTTCAAGGGCAACGACTGGAAGGGGACGCCCAGGGCGCTCAGGTGGGAGGCCCAGTTCGCCGAGGTCGGGGTTGAGGTCGTGTACCTGCCGTACACCGAGCACACGTCGAGCACGCGGCTGCGGACGATCATCGACGAACGCACAGCCAGCGAAGGATGACCGCCGCGCTCATCGGTCTGGCGGTCGTGAACTACCTCAACGCAGAAACTCCCCCGACCCTTCCTCTGGAATGAGGAAGGGTCGGGGGAGTTGGCGATGCGCGAGGGTGTCAGTCTGTCACGTGATGCTCAGTACCCCCACGGGGCGCGCGGGGATTTCCGGGCTGTCTGTCACCTTGTACCAGACCATGTACTTCCCCGGGGCCAGCGTCACAGCACCAGCGGGGCCGAGCAGGACACGCGCGGTGCGGGTCGTACCAGCGGTACCCACCCAGGCGGCGACCTTCCAGTCACCGGACACCGGAGACGACGCCGTGTCCATGTCCACGAACGCCAGATGCACCGGCTGCGCGTCGAGGACCGACGACGTGGTGATCTCGACGCCGAAGTACTCCAGGGTGATCGCCGGACGCTGCGCCTCGGTGGTCATTCGAAAGCCCCTCTCCACTGGTCGGCGACGAACGCGGCTTGCGGGTCAGATGGGAACTCGCTGCGCCACGTCGGCGGGGCGAAACCAGCGGATGCGTCGAGCTCGGGGCTGCCGTCGTCGGCACCGATCGCCTGCGGGTCCAGCGCCACCGCAGTGAGTGTGGCCGTCGCGGGCACCAGCGTGACCGTCACGGAGCCAGGGACGGCGGCCAGCTCGACAGCGGTGAGCGTGGCAACTGCTGGCGTGAGGACAACGGTGACTGCACCCGGTTCGGGGTCGAGCGCCATGGCTGTGAGTGTTGCGGTGGCAGGCGTCAGCGTGACGGACACCGGGCCGGGCTGAGGGTCGAGCGCCACCGCTGACAGGGTGGCCACCGCTGGTGTCAGCGTGACCGACGAGCCGGCCGATACCGGGTCGAGAGGCACGGCCGTCAGCGTGGCCACGGCGGGCGTCAGGGCCACCGCAACAGGGCCGGGCACGGGGTTGAGCGGGACTGCTGTGAGCGTTGCGGTGGCGGGTGTCAGCGTCACGGAGACCACGCCCGGGTCGGGGTCCAGTGCGGCGGCGGACAGTGTCGCGACCGCGGGCGTGAGGTTGACCGTCACGGGCTGCGGGTCTGGGTCGAGAGCGACCGCAGTGAGTGTCGCCGTCGCCGGGGTTAGCGTGACCGACGAGGACGCCACGTGGCGCACGCGGAAGACCGCCTGCTGGCCCGTCGAGGCCACCGTCAACAGCGTGATGCCGACTGTCGCCGTAGAGGACGCCGGTCCTGCGGTTACGGTGTTGGTGGCGCACACGAAACGGACGTCGTCGCCCTGGGTGGACGCGGCGTCGAACTGCTCGGTCGCACCGCCGAACGTGCAGCCTGTCGCGGTCAGGACGCGCGTGCCCATCCCGGTGACGGCGTCCGTGGTGGCACCGGAGGCGACCAGCAGGTGGTCGCCGCTCGTCCAGTCCGGGGTGGAGGCAGTGGTGCCTGACCACACGGTGGCGCTGGTGGTCTGCTCGACGAACTGGGCGTGGAACGTGTAGACCCCGGCGGAGTCCTTGCGGTAGACGTACGGCGAGCTCAGTGAGACCAGGACGCCGGTCCCAGCGGCCATGCTGATCAGTGGCAGCGCATCATCGGCGGACCCGTCCAGCGTGCGGGCGAACGCGCTGATCCGGACCTTGCCCTGGTCCACCGCAGAGCCGGTCACGCCGCCAGCATTCGAGGCGACGAGCGGCCACGGACCCGGGGCCGTCGGGCTGGTGCTCTCCGTCCGGTGCTTGGAGTAGGCGACCACCACGACGTAGTCGCCGACGTTCGGGGTGAAGCTGGTGTACGCCGGGGTCTGCGCGGAGGTCGCACCCGAGGCCGTCGTGATGGCGACGTGGACCGCAGTGAGGCCCATGGTGCGGTCAGCCCTGGCGGAAGAAGTCGCTGACGTTCACGTTCAGGCCGCCGTCGACAGGCTGCGGGAACCCGGTCGTGTAGATGCCGATGAGGTTGCGCGCCGCGTCGCTGGCACCCTCCTGGTAGATCGCCACGCCCTGGGCGGTGACGCCGGGTGCGGCGGAGAATGCGATGGTGTCGCAGTCGATGTTGACCCGGTTGTTCGTGTCGTCCTGCGTTGCGGTCTCGTTGGCGAGCGCGATCCGCTCGGCCGCGACGGCGACGCTAGTGACGGCCTCGAGGTCGGCGACGGTGTCCAGGTCGGGGTCAGCGGTGCCGGTCTGGGTGCCGGTGAAGTAGCAGCACCGGAGGTCTGCGGCGGCCAGCCACTTGCTGACCATCTCGTACTTCCCGCGGTTGGTGGTTGTCTCCGCCATGGCGGTCCCTACTTTCCCGAGAGCTTGTCGAAGATGACTTTCCGCTCGGCATCTGTGATCACGCCGTCTTCGAGCGCGGTCGACTGTGCGGCCATGCCGCCAGCCAGAGACTTGGACTGCTTGGAGATGTAGGGCACCGAGGTCCCGATGAGGACGCGGACACCCTCTGCCAGCAGCTCCACCGTCTCCGTCAGCTTGGCGATCGCCGCGCCCTGGTCGGCCAGCATCTGTTCCTGCTCCGGCGTCATCGCGACCTCCTGTGGTTCGTACGAGGCGTGGATCGGCATCAGGACCACACCCCGCCGTACGGGTCGAAGGCCCGCAGGATCTGATCGGCGCTGTCGGTCAGGATGTAGTCGATGCCGTCGGCGAGCGCGGCACGGACCGTGGTGCTGTCGTTGACCGTGGACGCCCCGGCTTTCATGCCCGCGTTCTTGATGTTGGTCACGCGGGCACGGTGCGTCAGGTAGGCCGCGTCACCCGGGGAGATGAACGCCAGCATCGTCTGCTGCGCGGTGGCCAGCGGGATCACCGTGGTGTACGTGGAGTTGTCCACGCCGAACACGCCCATCCGCTTCGGCACCGGCCAGACGGCGCGCATGTCGTCGAGGTCGCCGGACCCGGACGGCATGAAGATGACCTTCTTCGCGACGGGCGAGGCGGCGATGATGGCCGCCACATCGTCGAGGTCGGAGGCCGCGACGTAGCCCTGCACCAGGATGGCCGGGAAGTCGTACTCCTCGCAGGCCGCGAGGTACTCGGCCAGGGTGGGCATCCCCAGCGCCTGGCACGCCGCTGTGGTGAGCGAAGACACGAGCCCGGTGCCGGTGGTGGTGCGGTCCACGGTGTCGTCGTGGCAGAGGACGTAGCCCCCGTTGCTTGTCTTCCTGGCGTCGACCTCCACGCCGTTCAGCAGCGGGGCGTCGGCAGCCAGCAGCGCCAGCGTCGGGATCTTCTCCTCGGCCTCGTCGCCGTACCGGAGCAGGGACCCGCGGTGGGCGATGACGGCGGCCCGGTTCCGGGGCTTGTCGATCGGGTGGTAGACCTCGAACGAGTTGATCCGGGACGCCTCGTCGTTGGTGCCGTTGAACGTGATGCCCACCGCAGAGCCGGGCAGATCCTCGCTGCCGGTCAGGCTGTAGGTCAGCTTCACCACGCCGTCGAGCTTGACGACGATGTTCAGGCCGATGGACTCCACCTCGAGCGTGTAGGTGGTGCCGTCCGCCAGGCCGGCCGCGGTGTTGGCGATCAGGGTCGTGTCGGAACCGGCCGTGCCCTGGGACAGCAGGGTGATGCTGTTCGCGGACCCGGCGGCGATCTTGCGGATACGAACGTAGAGCCGTTTCTCGGTGGCGGTCGTGGTCTTCACCGAGCGGAGCACCACGCCGACGTCAGTCGTGTTCGTGGTGGCCGAGGTGGTGAAGTTCATCCGGATGCCGACGTCGTTGGTGTAGCACTCGGCGATCGCGTAGACGCGGGACGATGCTGCCGCCACCACTTGCACGGCGTTGGACACGATTTGGAAGCTGGACAGGTTGGAGCCCAGCCAGGAGCTGCCCGTGTCGAGGTCGCCGCCGAAGCCGGTGGCCGTGTCGGCGCGGGTGAACATGTCGCGCAGCATCAGCGCGTCCTCGGACCAGGCCGCCACCCGGCGCCGTGTCTGGGTTGCCAATGCGGCGAGCGCGCCCAGGTACTTCTGCCACTCGTTGTGCGGCAGCACCAGCAGCCGCCGGTAGGCCGAGGAGGTGTTGCCGTCACCGTCGGTGACCGTCAGGTACGGGCGGAACTCGGTCGGCGAGTGCAGGAACGGGATCTCCACGCGGGCGGTGCCGTCGCCGTTGTCGATGATCGGCAGCGTGTTCGGCCAGCCCGGAGCAGCGCCGACCCAGACCTTCGTCAGCGAGGCGTACGTGTCGTCGGCGTCGGTAGTGGCCGAGGCGTCGAGGTCGACGTACGGGGTGATGAGCGGGTCGATGTTCTCCAGGTCCTCGCCAGCGTTCGCGACGGGTGCCGCGCCGACGGCGGTGGAGTTGCCCCGGATGATGAGGACGTGAGTGGAGCCGACTGCAGACTGGTTCGCAGTCCAGACATCGCCGCCGACGAAGTCACCCGAGGACAGCCCCACCGGGTTGTACCCGATGGCCACCGAGGAGAATGTCGTGGTGCCACCGCAGAACGCCTCGTCGGAGACGGTCATCGTGGCCGGCACGGTCCAGTTCGACGTGTTGGGTGTCGACGCACCGCGGGAGTCGAGCGCGATCTGAATCTCGATGCAGTCGTCCTCGCCGATGACGCCCGTCGGCATGGCGTGGTTGGTCGTCGCCGCACCCTGCACCGTATACATGATCAGGTGGTCCGGGTCGGTGGCGTGCACGTCGGCGAGGATGATCCAGGCCCCGCAAATCTTGAGGTTGCCGCCGCCCTGCGTGAGGGTAACCAGGTCGCCGGAGTCCGACGAGCCGACGTCGCCGACGAACCGGAACGCCTCGTGTCCGCTCGTCTCCACGGCACCCGACCCGAGCGCCGCCATGGTGGGCCCGGCCGTGACTGTCAGGGTGCGGGTGGACGAGGCCGTGCCGAAGATCATGTACAGCCGCGAGCCGTCCGGGATGCTGGGCGGCAGGTTGAACGAGTAGGTGGCCGCAGACGAGTCGAAGGCGATCGCGTCGAAGGCGAAGACGGTGGGCTGGGCCATCTCAGCTCCTCAAGCTCGACACGCCGCGGTACACGAAGTCCTGCACGAGCTGCGTCTGGTTGACCTCGTGCGGGCTGGTGACGGAAGCGACCGTGACCGCGTCGCGGACGATGCGGGCAGACACGACGCCCTCCGCGAGTGGCCGGGTGACCGACGTCATGCCCGCGGTGCACGCCTGCGCGCCACCCTGGACGACCCCGTCGATGAGGATCTCGACGTCGGCGTCCTCAGTGAGGAACACCCGGGCCTCGATGTCGTTCTTCGCCGAGGTGCCACCGGACACCGGGTCGTGGAACTCGGTCTGGAACGCCGAGGTGAACGTCGCGCCGGTGGTCAGATGCTTGCGGTGGAACAGGTAGATCGCGTCACGCATGATCGTCGGCGCGGCGCCCATCTTGAACCAGGTGGTGTAGTAGCTGACCAGGTCCAGCCAGGTGTTGCCGCTGTCGACGGTCGGGCAGATGAACGCCGACTCGGAGAAGTCGTCCCAGGTCGGGATCTGAATGAAATCGGCCCCGCCGTCGATGGCCGCCCGGAACGCCTCATGCAGGGCACGGCTACCGTGCGCCTCCCACCACGAGCCCGAGTACGGCCGGACGTCCTGCGGGGACGCCCAGTGCATCCACTTCTTGCCGAACGTCGCGCGGCAGTAGGCCGGCGCGTTGCGGTTGTTGTTCGTCTCGTTGGCGTTGTTCGCCGGGTCGCGATCGCCCCACCGGGAGTGGCCCCACGAGATGGAGTCGAAGCTCGGTGCCTGCGCGGTGGCTGTCCAGCTGTTCACGTAGCAGGGCATGAAGTCGGTCGGGTGCCCGAGCGTGGACAGCCTGGCCAGCACCTGCTGCCAGAACGTGGCCGCCGCCGAGCCACCGGTGCCCACCTTGTTCGGTGCCTTCTCCGGCCCGAACGCGGTCAGCAGCATCCGTCCGCTGGCGTTCCGGAAGATCGACGACCGGGAGGCAATCGTCGCCAGGTAATCGCCGAGGCTGACCGCGGAGCTGGTCGCCGCCGTGTTGCCGTCGGGCATCGGGATGACCCTGAACGTTGGATCGCCCATGTCCTCGACCGCGCCGAGCAGGTTCTCGCAGCGGGTCCGGAACGAGTTGCCCGACGTGATCGACACCATCTCCAGGGTGAAGCCGTCCAGGCCTGCGTCACGGGCGGCGATGCACTCGGCCAGCTTCATGCGCCGGTCAAAGTTGCCCGTGCGGTCGGTGTCGTTCGGCTTCCGGTCGCGCACGTACCCGCCGTAGACCCGGTGGTCGGTCGAGCCCTCGACCTCGCCGGGCGGCATCCACTTCGTCCAGTAGTCGCCGGAGCCGATGGCCACCGGGAACGTCGGGAAGTAGTGCGCGAGCACGTACTTGCCGCTGGCCGCCAGGACCGAGCGGTTGGGCATGTCGAACGGTAGCCACGGCGTCGGGCTCGGCGGGATCGGCGCGATGACACTGCGCCCGTACTGTGTCCACGCCAGCGGGTTGCCCTGCCGGTGCAGGACGGTCGTCATGGAGTCTGCCTGCGCAGGAACACGTCGTCGGCCAGCGCCTCCGGCCCAGGGTCCTCCTCGCCGAGGAACAGCCCGACCATGTCGGTGCGCGGCGTCGACCGGGTGTAGATGCCGGAGCCTGGCGCTGACTCCTTCACGGCGAACACCATGCCCGACGGCATCCGCGCGATGGCGAGGATTCCCGTCAGG
>NZ_DATCVQ010000413.1:0-2992 GCF_036566765.1 Streptomyces sp. | reverse complement strand
GCGCCGCTCGGGCGGCTCACCGCCGGGCAGTTGCGCGCGCTGCTGCCCGCCGACGAAGTACGGCTCACGCCGTGGCGCGGCGCGGTGGTCGTGGGGGCCGACCCCGCACGCCTGCCGGACCTCGAAGCGGCCGGGCTCATCACCCGCCCCGACTCCCCCTGGGCCGGCGTCAGCGCCTGCACCGGGCGGCCCGGCTGCGCAAAGTCCCTCGCGGACGTGCGCGCCGACGCGGCCCCCGTCGCCCCCGGGCTCCCCGTCCACCACTCCGGGTGCGAGCGCCGCTGCGGCCACCCGCACGGAACCTGGGTCGACGTCCTCGCCACCGCCGACGGCGGCTACCTGGTGAACGGCGTCCCCGTCCCCCGTACCTCCCTGTCCGAAGCGGTCGCCACGGCCCGAACGACGAGATGAGCGAGAGCAACAGGATGTTCGACTACGAGAAGGACGGGGCGGAGATCTACCGCCGGTCCTTTGCCACGATCCGCGCCGAGGCGGATCTCGCGGGTCTGCCCGCCGACGTGAGCCAGGTCGCGGTACGGATGATCCACGCCTGCGGCATGACCGATCTCGTCCGCGATCTCGCCTGGTCCCCGCGGGTCGTCAGCGACGCCCGGGCCGCCCTGCGGGCCGGCGCGCCGATCCTGTGCGACGCGCAGATGGTCGCCAGCGGCGTCACCCGCAAGCGGCTGCCCGCCGACAACGAGGTGCTCTGCGCGCTGTCCGACCCGTCGGTGCCGGAGCTGGCCGCGAAGCTGGGCACCACCCGCAGCGCCGCCGCCCTCGAAGTCCTGCGGGACCGTCTCGAAGGCTCGGTCGTCGCCATCGGCAACGCGCCCACCGCGCTGTTCCACCTCCTGGAGATGATCGCGAAGGGGGCGGGCAAGCCCGCCGCCGTGCTCGGCATCCCGGTCGGCTTCATCGGCGCGGCCGAGTCGAAGGACGCGCTGGCCGCCCAGGAGCTGGGGCTCGAATACCTCGTCGTACGCGGCCGGCGCGGCGGCAGCGCCATGACCGCGGCCGCCATCAACGCGATCGCGCACGAAGCGGAGATCCAGAAGTGACCGGCAAGCTGTACGGGGTGGGCCTCGGGCCCGGCGACCCGAATCTGATGACCGTGGCGGCGGTGAAGGCCATCGCGTCCGCCGACGTGATCGCGTACCACTCCGCCCGGCACGGCCGCTCCATCGCGCGCTCGATCGCCGCGGAGCACATCCGCGAGGACCACATCGAGGAGCGGCTGATGTACCCGCTCACGGTGGAGACCACCGACCACCCCGGCGGCTACCGGGGCGCGCTGAACGACTTCTACGAGGAGGCGTCGGAGCGGCTCGCCGCGCACCTCGACGCGGGCCGCACGGTCGCCGTGCTCGCCGAGGGCGACCCGCTGTTCTACGGCTCGTACCAGCACATGCACAAGCGGCTCGCGCACCGCTTCGACACCGAGGTCATCCCCGGCGTCACCTCGGTCAGCGCGGCCGCCGCCCGGCTCGGGGAGCCGCTGTGCGAGGCCGAGGAGGTGCTGACGATCGTCCCCGGCACACTGCCGGAGGAGGAGCTGACGGCCCGGCTGGCCGGCACGGACTCGGCGGTCGTGATGAAGCTCGGCCGGACCTTCCCTGCGGTGAAGCGGGCCCTGGAGCGGGCCGGCCGGCTGGAGGACGCGCGGTACGTGGAGCGCGCCACGATGGCGGGCGAGCGGACCGGCCGGCTCGTGGACGTGGACCCGGAGTCGGTGCCGTACTTCTCGGTGGCCGTGCTGCCGTCCCGGATCGACCAGGAGCCTCCGGCCCGCGAGCGCGGCGAGGTCGTGGTCGTGGGCACCGGCCCGGCGGGCGCACCGTGGCTCACCCCCGAGTCGCGCGGCGCGCTGGTCAACGCGGACGATCTGGTCGGCTACACCACCTACCTGGACCGGGTGCCGGTGCTGCGGCCCGGGCAGCGGCGGCACGGCTCGGACAACAAGGTCGAGTCCGAGCGCGCCGAGTTCGCGCTCGAACTCGCCCGGCGGGGCCGCAAGGTGGCGGTCGTGTCCGGCGGCGACCCGGGCGTGTTCGCCATGGCGACGGCGGTCCTGGAGGTCGCGTCGGAGCCGGAGTACGCGGACGTGCCGGTACGGGTGCTGCCGGGCGTGACGGCCGCGAACGCGGCGGCCGCGGCAGCGGGCGCGCCGCTCGGCCACGACTACGCGACGATCTCGCTGTCCGACCGGCTCAAGCCCTGGGACGTGATCGCGAAGCGGCTGCGCGCGGCGGCCGAGGCGGACCTGGTGCTCGCGCTGTACAACCCGGGCTCCAAGTCCCGTACGCACCAGGTGGCCGCGGCCCGCGAGCTGCTCCTGGAGCTCCGCTCGCCCCAGACGCCGGTGGTCGTGGCGCGGGACGTCGGCGGTCCGGAGGAGTCGGTGCGGGTGGTGACCCTGAAGACCCTGGAGCCGTCCGAGGTCGACATGCGCACCCTGCTGCTGATCGGCTCCTCGCAGACGCGCGCGGTCGAGCGGGGCGACGGCAGGACGATCACCTGGACGCCCCGCCGGTACAGCTGAGTTGGGCCCACGCTCGAGCATTCGAGCGTCCGAACGTCCGGGCGAAAAAGTGCGGGGGCTGGGGCAACCCTGCCCCCGCCTCGCGGGTCACACAGGCATCAGTACATTTCAGGTGTTACACGTCGGTCCGGAAAGGACCCCACTCTCTGTGATGACTCGTACCCGCCTGGGAGCCGCGGCCCTGACCGCCGCGCTCGCCACGGCCGGCGGTCTGCTGACCGCCACCCCGGCTTCCGCCGCCGTCACCTGCACCTCCCCGGTCTGGACGGCGCAGTACTTCGCCAACACCTCGTTCAGCGGCACGCCCAAGCTGACCGCCTGCGACTCGGCCATCGCCGAGAACTACGGCAACGGCGACCCGGCCGGCGTCACGCTGCCCAACGACAACTTCTCCGTCCGCTGGTCCCTCACCCGGGACTTCGGCTCCGGCGGCCCCTTCCGCCTCAACGC
>NZ_DATCVQ010000412.1:0-2161 GCF_036566765.1 Streptomyces sp. | reverse complement strand
GCCGGGTAGTCCTCGGTGTAGGAGTCGCCGGCGGTTCCGTAGTAGGTGCAGGTGCGGGCCGTGGTGTCGACGTCGTACCAGACGATGCCCGCGTCCCAGCAGCTGCGGACGAACTCGGGGAACGACGTCTCCCCGGCCTGGTCCGCACGCAGGGCCGCGACCAGAGCTGCCCGGTCGAAGGCGGGGGCCGGCGCGAAGCCGGTGATCAGGGGTTCGCCCTGGACCACGACGTCGCCGTGTTCGGTCAGGTAGAGGAACGCGTTGGCCGGGACGGCCATGCGGCAACGGGTCACGCCGGCCTGTCGCAGGCTCTCGGCCAGGTAGGGGAAGCCTCCGGCCTTGGGGCGGACGGCGGCGCCGCGCTCCATGGCGGACTGCAGGCGGCTGATCGCATCGGTGGTGGTCATGGTGTCTCCCTGGTGATCCGGTGGGGGTGCGTGGCTCGATCGGAGCGCACGCCGGATATGACATGATGGTGACATAATGACAACACGTTGTCGAATGTGGGGAAGGGAACCGGAGCAATGGCGGAGGAACTGGCCCTTCTCGTGGCCGACGTGTTCGAGGCCGCAGGCGCACTGCGCCGCGCGGGCGAGGCGCTGGCGGCGGCGGAAGGGCAGACGCAGGCCCGCTGGCAGCTGATGAGCGTGGTGAGCGAGGACTCCCTGCCCGTGGCGCGGGCCGCGCGCCGGCTCGGGGTCGCCCGGCAGGGCGTGCAGCGCATCGCCAACGAACTCGTCCGCGACGGCCTCGCGGAGTTCCAGGACAACCCTGACCACCGCACCTCACCCTTGCTTGCTCTGACCCCCACCGGCCGGCGGGCGCTGGAGGCGATCACCGTCCGCGCCGAGGCCGCGCACCGGGCGATGGGGGAGGGGATCACCCAGGCCGACCTCGCGGCCGTACGGGCGCTGCTTCGACGGTTGACGAGACAGACGGATCAGTGGGCCGAGACCGACACCCAGGCCGGAGCCGAGGGCGCGAACCGCGGCGCCCGTTCCCGCGCCACGACCGGCCGCGCTCCGAAGGATGAGCACTGAGCAGCGACTGCGCAGCGGCGAGCGTCCCGGTACAGGAACTCCGGGCCGCGCTGACCGCACTGGTGGGCCCGTTCGCGCCGAGCAACAGCGCGCCTACCTCAAGAGCGACCTGCGCCACCTCGGGATCGGCGTACCGACCTGCGGCGCTGTGTCACCCGCAGCCGTCGCAGGCTCGGCGTACTCCCGGCCCACGAGGTCACCGCCCTCGCCCGCGGTCCCCGGTCCCCGCGTGAAAGCGGCGCTACACCCGTGTACGAATACCGCCGGGCGGCGGTCGAGACGCCGGTCCAGTACACGGGAGCACTCCACGCCGCGGACCCGAAGGACGTCGAGGCCCTGCTGCGCGAGCGCCGGACCTGGGCGCTGATGGATCCGCTCGGTGACGGGACGACGTCGTTCCGCCTGTTCGCCGACATCCGCACCGCGACCAACGGCCCGTCGGGCACCGAGCGATGCGGCCGCGTGGCGATTGTCGTGGCTCGCGGAGGTTGAGCAGGGACGGTGCGCGTGAGCTGCACATTGCTCACTTCGGCGACCAGGTGGTTCGCCGCGGTCGATCTGCGTACCAGCCAGGTATTGAGCGATTGACGCGCACTGTCCTGGTACCTGACCTGCGGGTTTCCCGATTGGAGGCGATGAGCGTGATCTCGCTGAGGCGCGGAACCTCACCGCTGCCTGCGGCGGCGTCGCCCGCCGATCTTGGGCGGCGTAGCGTGGAGACAGGAGCCCCCACCTTTGGAGGAGGCGGCAGCCATGCCCGAGGCACCGGGGATCGGACACCTCACGCTGACCGTCGGCGACGTCAAACGGAGTGCGGAGTTCTACAACCGGCTGTTCGATACACAGACCATGATGGCCATCGAGGACGAGTTCGGGCCCTTCGTGGCCTGTGCCGGGCCCTCCTTCGTCGTCGGCTTCCGGACCCACGCGGCCACGAGCACGGCGGATTCCTTCGACCCCGCGCGGGTCGGCCTGGACCACGTCGCCTTCCACGTCGGCGACCGGGGCGAGCTGGAGACCTGGGAATCGCGCCTGGACGAAGAGGAGATCTCCCACTCCGGAATCGTCGAGGACCCCGGCGGCCTGCACCTGAATTTCAAGGACCCGGACGGCATCGCCCT
>NZ_DATCVQ010000411.1:0-2565 GCF_036566765.1 Streptomyces sp. | reverse complement strand
TGGCGGTGGCGAGCACCGTTGCGGTCCTGTGCGGGCCCACGTCGTCGGCGGAGGCGGCGGCGCTGCCGGGGCGGTTGGAGTCGGGGCGGCCGAGCGTGTTGATGATCAACGTCGATGACCTGGCGGCGACGGACATCAAGTACATGCCGCACGTGCAGAAGCTGCTGGTGCAGCAGGGGACGACGTTCACCGATGGGGTGGCGCCGACGCCGTTGTGCGTGCCGGCGCGGGCGAGCCTGCTGACCGGGAAATATGCGCACAACCACAAGAACTGGTCGATCTCCGGGACCAACGGCGGTTACACAGGCTTCACGGGGCGTCGGAACACGCTTCCGGTGTGGATGGACAAAGCCGGCTATCGGACGATGTTCCTCGGGAAGTACCTCAACGGCTACGGCAAGGGATCCGAGCGCTACTCCAACGGCGAGCCCGGGTGGGACAACTGGCAGGCGACGATCGATCCGTCGACCTATAACCTGCTGAGTCCGAAGTTCAACAACAACGGCACGATCCAGAGCCCTGGTCTCTACAGCTCGGTCGCGTTGCAGAACCGGTCGATCAAGATGATCAAGAACGCCGGGACCAACGTCGGCGGCAAGAAGCCATGGTTCCTGTGGGTCAACTACGTGGCGCCGCACGCGGGCGGCCCGGTCGAGGCCAGCGACCCGAAGAAGCGCTACCCGAACCAGCCGTCACTGTGGCTGGAGAACACCCGGCCGATGGGTGCGGACAAGGGGCGCTTCAGCGGCCTCGGGCTGCCCACGACTCCGGACATGTTCTACGCCGGACCGGGCCAGGTGACTGCCGGGAAGCCCTACACGACAGCCCAGAAGCGGGTCATGCGCTACGTCTACCAGCAGCGCATCGAAGCGGCGCAGTCGGTCGACCGGGCGGTCGCCCGCACGATCGCCCACCTGAAGAACAGCGGGCAGTACCGGCGTACCGTCATCATCTTCTCCGGCGACAACGGCTACACCACCGGGCACCACAACCGCCTGGGCAAGCTGTGGGAGTCGTCGCAGTCCATGCGGATCCCGCTGATCATGGTCGGGCCCGGGATCCCGAAGAACATCAAGGTCGGCTCCGCGGTCGGCAACCCGGACATCGCCACCACGGTTGCCGCGCTCGGGCGGGCGACGCCGGGGCGGGCTCAGGACGGTGTCGACATCACGCGCGTGCTCGCGGCAAGCGTGAAGGCGGGCAAGACGCTCTACCGGCCGATCCCGGTGGCCGCCTGGCCGACTCAGGGCGGGACGAACAGCAAGTATCGCGGCATCCGCTACGGGCGCTACACCTACATCACCCTCACCGCGACCGGTGTGCCCGTCCTCTACGACCGCGCCGTCGACCCGTACGAGACGCGCAACCTGGCTGGGGACCGGAGGTACGCCAAGGTCGTCGCCCAGCTGAAGGCACTCGATGCGAAGTACCGCGCCTGCTCGGGCAGCACCTGCCCCAAGACGTACGCATCCACGCTGAGCACCCCGAGCCCGAGCTAGCCGCTTGCCGCAGCTAGCCCTGCGGCAAGCCGACGCTGTTCCTCTGGAAGTCGAGCAGTCGTTCGTTCTCGTAGGTGATCCGGCGGTCACTGCCCTCGAGCTCGCGAAACATCTCCTTCAGGTTGCGAATCCCGTCGGACGACTGACGCTCGATGAGCTCTGCCAGCTCGAGGGCGACCGCCTCGGCCTCGTCGGCAGGAGACGTACGCTGAGCCAGGCCCATCGCGACAGCCTCGTTCGCCCCGACGGGGCGCCCGGTGTAGATCAGCTCCTTGGCGCGCGAGAGGCCGACGAGCTGGGTCAGCCGGGCCGGGCCGACCGGAACGCCCAGCCGGGCGCCTGCCCAGGCGAGCTTCAGATTGTCCCCGGCCACGCGCAGATCGCAGCCGGCGATGATCTCGGCACCGGCGCCCACGCAGTTGCCGACACAGACAGCGATCGTCGGCACGGGCACCTGCTCGACGAGCTGGTAGAGCTCCGCGAATGCTTCCATCCGGGCGACTCCGCCCGCTGCGTCCAGGGGTTCGGTGACGTCCGCGCCCGCGCAGAAGGCGTCGGGAGATGTCGTCGAGAGCACCACCGCGCGAATCTCGCCGTCATCGGACAGTTCTCTCAACGCGTCGTTGAGCAGGCGGAGCGTCGGGGTGTCGAGGGCGTTCCGCTTCTCGGGACGGTTGAGCAGGAGGATCTCGACGTCTCCGCGCCGCTCCCGCACGAGGCTGGTCATGGCCGGTCCACGAAGATGTCGTACTCCAGATCGCCGGTCCCGCCGTACTTCGAGAAGTCCGTGACTCCGGCATCCCGAAGCACGTCCACGTCCAGGAACGAGTTGCCGGTGCACTCGCGCGAGGGGCGCCCCAGGATCTCCACCGCGGCGTCGGCGACGATCTCGGGCGTACGCGACCTCTCCACCGCTGCGTCTCCACCGAGGAGGTTCTGCACAGCGGCCGTGGCGATGAGGGTCTCGGGCCACAGGCAGTTGGCGGCGATGCCGTGCTCGGCGTACTCCGCCGCCCAGCTGAGCGTCAGCAGACTCATTCCGTACTTCGCCAAGGTGTACGCCGGG
>NZ_DATCVQ010000410.1:0-6106 GCF_036566765.1 Streptomyces sp. | reverse complement strand
CTTGCGCCAGGCCACCGCCGCGCCCGCCACGCCGGTCACCACGATGAAGCCGGTCGAGACCAGGAACGCGGGCGACGACGGCGAGGACGCCTCGCTGCCCGCGATCACGTACGCGGCCGTGTTCGGGATCGAGCCGACCGCGGTCGCCAGCAGAAACGGGGCGTATCCCATCCGGGACACCGCCGCGCAGTAGTTGGCGGCGGCGAACGGCACCCCCGGCAAGAGCCGGATCGCCAGCATCGAACGGAAGCCGTGCCGGCTCAGCTGGCCGTCCGCGGCCTTCAGCCAGCGCCCGCGCAGCAGCGGCCGCAGGGCGCCCTGGCCCAGGACCCGGCCCAGCGTGAAGGAGATGCACGAGCCCAGGACCGTGCCCGCCACCGCCGCGGCCACACCCGCCTGCGCGCCGAACAGCGCGCCCGCCGCCAGGTTCAGGATCGGTCGCGGCACGAAGGCCGCCGTGCAGAGCCCGTACGCGACCCCGAACATCACCACCGCGCCCGCGCCGGCCACCTGTGGCGGCCAGCCCTCGGCGAGCAGCCGTTGCGGCTCGTAGAGCAGCACCGCCGTCGCCGCGCCGAGCAGCAGCACGGCGAGCAGGGACAGCCGCGACCAGGGCGAGAGCAGCGCCCGGGAGCAGCGGAGAGCCAGGGAGCCCGGCGGCCGGGTGACGGGGTCGAGCATCCGGGGAGACTAACCGACGGGGACATGTGATCGCCGTAATGTCCGTCATCCCCCGTAGGGTGAACCGCATGACGCCCGCCGTCCCCGACAGCGCCCTCGCCGACACCGTGCTGGTCCGGCTCACGGAGGTCTACCCGGCGGCCGGCGACCCGTTCCGGGCGCAGGAGATGGTCGCGTACATGAAGGGGATCGCCCCCTTCCTCGGCATCCGCACCCCCGAGCGGCGCGCACGGACCCGTACCGTCCTGGACGGCCTGCCCCGGCCCGACGAGGCCGACTGCACGGCCGTGGCGCTGCGCTGCTTCGCCCTGCCGGAGCGCGAGTACCACTACTTCGCCGTCGACTACCTGCGCCGGCACGTCTCCCGCTGCTCCTCCGGCTTCCTGCCCGTCGCCCGGCGACTGGTCACCACCGACTCCTGGTGGGACACCGTCGACCACCTCGCGGCCCACGTCGTCGGCGGGCTCGTCGCCGCCGACCCGGCACTCGCGGAGCAGATGGACGAGTGGATCGAGGACGACGACCTGTGGGTCGCCCGCACCGCGCTGCTGCACCAGCTCCGCTTCAAGGACGCCACCGACGCCGAGCGCCTCTTCTCCTACTGCCTGCGCCGGGCGGACCATCCCGATTTCTTCGTCCGCAAGGCGATCGGCTGGGCGCTGCGCGAGTACGCCAAGACCGCGCCGCACGAGGTGCGCGCGTTCGTCGAGGGGCACCGGGACCGGTTCGCGCCGCTGTCGGTCCGCGAGGCGCTCAAGAACCTCTGACCGCGCGGAAATTCGGTCGACGCGGGGGCCCTGGTCCGCGAGGATCGTCGACATGTCCAGGTACGCCTTCCCCGCAGCGCCGTCCGCAGTCGCGGACGCGCCGAAGGCTGCCGTTCCCGTTCTCGCCGCCGCGGCAGCGGCGCCCGCAGCGCCCCTCGGCGGCGCGCGAAGCTGACTCTCCCCGGAATGTCCGGCGGACCCCACAGGGGGAGGGTCGGATCGACCCAGGGGTCCCCCTCCGTGAGGAGACGCTTCATTCAGTTCCGGGAAGGAACGACGTCAGCCATGCCCAAGACGGCATACGTGCGCACCAAGCCGCACCTCAACATCGGCACCATGGGCCATGTCGACCACGGCAAGACCACCCTGACCGCCGCCATCACCAAGGTCCTCAGCGAGCGCGGGACCGGCGTGTTCGTGCCGTTCGACCGGATCGACCGGGCGCCGGAGGAGGCGCAGCGCGGCATCACGATCAACATCGCGCACGTCGAGTACGAGACCGACACCCGCCACTACGCGCATGTCGACATGCCCGGCCACGCGGACTACGTCAAGAACATGGTCACCGGGGCCGCGCAGCTCGACGGGGCGATCCTCGTGGTCTCCGCGCTCGACGGGATCATGCCGCAGACCGCCGAGCACGTGCTGCTCGCCCGGCAGGTCGGCGTCGACCACATCGTCGTCGCGCTCAACAAGGCCGACGCGGGCGACGACGAGCTGACGGACCTCGTCGAGCTGGAGGTCCGCGAGCTGCTGACCGCGCACGGCTACGGCGGCGACGCGGTGCCCGTCGTCCGGGTCTCCGGGCTCAAGGCGCTGGAGGGCGACCCGCGGTGGACCGCGGCGGTCGAGGCGTTGCTCGACGCGGTGGACACGTACGTACCGATGCCGGTGCGGTACGTGGACGCGCCCTTCCTCATGCCGGTCGAGAACGTGCTCACCATCACCGGGCGCGGCACCGTCGTGACCGGTGCGGTCGAGCGCGGCACGGTCCGGGTCGGCGACCGCGTCGCCGTCCTCGGCGCGGACGTCGACACGGTCGTCACCGGCGTGGAGACCTTCGGCAAGCCGATGGAGTCCGCGCAGGCCGGCGACAACGTGGCCCTGCTGCTGCGCGGCGTCCCACGCGACGCGGTCCGCCGCGGCCACGTGGTGGCCGAGCCGGGGAGCGTCGAGCCGAGCCGCCGTTTCACGGCGCAGGTGTACGTGCTCTCCGGCCGCGAGGGCGGCCGCAGCACGCCCCTGTCGTCCGGCTACCGCCCGCAGTTCTACATCCGCACGGCGGACGTCGTCGGCGACGTCGACCTGGGCATGGCGGGCGTGGCCCGCCCCGGCGAGACGGTCACCATGACCGTCGAACTGGGCCGCGACGTCCCCCTGGAGCCCGGCCTCGGCTTCGCCATCCGCGAGGGCGGGCGCACGGTGGGGGCGGGGACGGTGACGGCGGTGGTCTGAGGCCGCGGTGGGGCGGGCCGGGCGGTGGGGCCGGCGGGCCGGGCCCGAGTTGGGCCGGGGCCGCCGTGCGGCGGGCGGGTCGACCCCGCCGTGCGGCGGCCACGCCTGCCCGACTTGCCTTGGGGCCGCCAGGCGACCGACGACGTCGAGGACGAGCCTGCCAGGAGCCCGGCCGGCCGGAGACTCGCGTTCCGCACCCCGCCGGGCGCGGGTCTCGGGGGCCGCGTCAGACTCGGGGCATGACGGAGACGCGGCGGACGGCACTGGTACTGGGCGCGGGTGGACTCGTGGGCGGGGCCTGGGAGTTGGGGGTTCTCCACGGGCTTGCTGAGGCGGGTGCGGATCTGGGCTCGGCGGATCTGATCGTCGGGAGCTCGGTGGGGGCGGTCGTCGGGGCGCGGGTCGCGTCCGGGCAGGGCGGCGTCGCCGAGTTGTACGAGCGGGAGGTCGGCGGCAGCGCGCCGGACGAGCCGGCCGCACGGCTCGGGGTCGGGAAGGTGTCGCGGTACGCGCTCGCCGTGCTGACCTCCCGTACTCCCGAGGAGTACGGGCGCAAGCTCGGCCGGCTGGCGCTCGGCGCGGCCACGGTCGACGAGGCCGCCCGCCGCGCCACCGTCGGGCGCCGGCTCGCCCCGGTGACCGAGTGGCCCGAGCGCCGCCTGTTGATCACCGCCGTCGACGCGCTCACCGGCGAGCTCACCGCCCACGACAAGAACGGCGGGGCCGCGCTCGTCGACGCCGTCACCGCGAGCTGCGCGATCCCCGGCCTGTGGCCGGCCGCCACCCTCGGCGGCCGCCGCTGGATCGACGGCGGCCTGCACTCCACCGCCAATGCGCACCTGGCCGCCGGGTACGAGCGGGTCGTGATCATCGCCCCCAGCGCCTCCGGGAACAAGGTCATCCTGTCCCCGGCCCGTCAGGGCGCGGACCTGGCGGCCGCCGGCGCGCGGGTCGAGGTCATCACCCCCGACAAGGCGTCGAAGCAGGCCTTCGGGCGCAACACCCTCGACCCTGCGCGTCGCGCGCCCGCCGCTCGCGCCGGGCGGGCCCAGGCCGCGGCGCATGCGTCGGCCGTGGTCGCGCTCTGGGGCTAGTGGGGTCGGGCGCGACACTTTCGATCCGGCCCGCCGCCCCCGCCGGGCAGGCCCAGGCCGTGACGGATCCTGCCGGGCGGGCCCAGGCCGTGGCCCGTGCGTCGGCCGTCGGCGCGGTCTGGGCAGAATAGGGACGTGAACGAGCAGATTCCCGTGATCCGGGACGTCGACGGGGGTACCGCCCGTCTCATGCCGGATGTCGACCGGGAGCGGGCCTGGTTGCTCACCGTGGACGACGCGCCGCAGTCGTACGTCGACCTGGACGAGCCGACGCATCTGGAGTTCGAGTACGCGCGCCGGATCGCCCATGTCCTCGACCGGGCGGCTGAGGAGGGCGCGCCCCTCGACGTCCTGCACCTGGGCGGTGGGGCGCTGACCCTGCCGCGGTACGTGGCGGTCACCCGGCCCGGCTCGCGGCAGGACGTCGTGGAGGCCGACCGGGGGCTGCTCGCGCTGGTCGCCGAGCACCTTCCGCTGCCCGAGGGCTCGGGCGTCGCGGTGCACGGCGCGGACGCCCGCGCGTGGTTGGAGAGCGCGCCCGCCGCGTCCTTCGACGTCATCGTCGGCGACGTCTTCGGCGGCTCCCGGGTGCCCGCGCACCTGACCTCCACCGCGTACGCGAGGGCGGTCCGGCGAGCGCTGCGGCCGGGCGGGATCTACATCGCCAACCTGGCCGACGGAGCCCCGTTCGCCTTCCTCCGCTCCCAACTCGCCACCTTCGCCGAGGCGTTCCCCGAGCTGGCGCTCGTCGCCGAGCCCGCCGTCCTGCGCGGCCGCCGCTTCGGCAACGCGGTCCTCGTCGCCTCCGACAGGCCGCTCGACACCGCCTACCTGAGCCGCCGTGCGGCCGCCGACCCCTTCCCGGCCCGGGTCGAGGAGGGCGCATCCCTGACCCGCTTCATCGGGGACGCGCACCCCGTGGGGGACGGAGACGCGGTCCCGTCGCCGGTACCGCCGGGCGGCGCGTTCACGGTCGGCTGAGGCACCAGCGCCGTCACCACCACGATCAGCGTTGCCGAACCCCACAGCGCGTTGCTGCGGGCGAACAGGCTTTCCGCCAAGCCCGCCAGGGCCGTGGGAAGAAGACCCGAGTGGTCTTGATCTCACGAGGTGTACCGAGGCGGGTGACTTGCCAGGAGGGACGGACGGCGGTACATACCGGCATACGTGCTGGGGGAATCGGGGGGGGGATGGTAGTGCTGTGGCGTCCTGGAGTGCAGTCGAGGCGAGAGCAGCAGAAGGAAGAGCGGCAGGCGGATCGTACGAGGCTGCTGCGGAAGCCCTTCGAAGAACTTGTGGAAGGGCTTCCGGAATTTCGAGGGATTGTACCGCTGATCGTATGCGATTTCGAGTTCATGGATTCGGAGGCGGAGGATTCCTTAGAAGAGCGAGATTGGCTGACAGTGCGTCGTATGACGATTGGCGCCTTCAGTGCAGCGAAATCTCGCGGTGACGTGGCCTCTGAGTTCGTTGATAACGACGAGCAGCGAAAAAGAATCCGTTCGGAGGAGGTCGCCAAGGTCCTGGAGGCTCGGAGGGAGAAAATTGCCGCCTTCATCGATGAGCTCTCCGGGGTACGGGCACGGAGGCGCTACGCGCGAGGATTCTACGTGGGGGTGGGAACCAGTATCGTGGTGTTGGTGCTGGTTGGGCTGGTCATGAAAGATATCGTCGTCACGCTTCGCAGCCCCCTGGACGGGGGAAAGCAGCTTAATCCAAAGGAATTCTTTGCCTATAGGGATTCGCTCGCGTGCCTTGGGGGCGGATCGTTGGGGGCCTCAATCAGCGTGTTGCTGCGTCTTGGAGCCGACCACCGGGTTCCGCACCGCACAACATCGAAGAGGACGGCGTTCTACCGCATCATCTTGGGCTGGCTATTCGCAGCCGGGATCTTGTGCATGGTCAAAGGCCATATCGTGGCGGTCTTCCCGGATCCGACAGAGAATCTGCTGGAGAGCGCTGATCCGTTCAACGATGCCGCCGTGGCGCAGTCATTCTTCTTCTGGGTCGGGATCGGGATTCTGGCGGGATTCAACGAACGGTGGGTCAAACGGCTGATCTCGCAGCCGATGAGTGAGAAGGACAAGGGAGCGTAGCTCTACTCAGTGA
>NZ_DATCVQ010000409.1:0-1725 GCF_036566765.1 Streptomyces sp. | reverse complement strand
GACCGTCTTATAGACGGTCGGGTCGAGGATCGTACGCATCGGGGGCCTCCATGATCTCGCGGTACGCTTCGCTGTCTCTGGGGATGGCGCCGCACTTCTGGCAGTAGAAGGTGTCCTCACGTGCCCAGGTCTTGTCCGGCTCGTGCTTGCCGCCCATGAGGCACGGGGACGACTGGAGGCGCCGTCCCTCCTCGCTGAATCTCCACACGTTGCCGAGAGTAGCCTCCTCGTGTCGTCTTGTGTTGGTGGTCGCGGCCCCGGAGGCTTCCGCGCAGGCTCCGGGGCCGCGACGCAGGGTGGGGGCGGCGGTGGGATAACGGGGGTCACCGGGCGTCCCGCCGCCCCCGGCTCATGAGGGCGCGGCCCGCTCCCGCTCACGCTGCCGGGCCGCCGCCCGCTCGATGATGTCGCCGAGGTAGGCGACGCGCTCGGGGTCCTCGCGCCTCCCCTGGAAGTACTGCGACTCCGTCACGACCTCGTCCATCGCCAAGTTGAACGCGGCCAGCGCCATGGCCAGGCCGCGGCGTCGTTCCGGGTCGAAGTCCTCCGGATGCTCGGGACGCTCCGGCTGGCTCATGGCCGGGCCAGCAGTCCGACGAGGGCGACCTCCGCGCCCATCACGTCGTTGGCCTGCGCGAGCGGGTCGCCCCAGTGCGTCCAGAACCACAGCTCGTCGTCGGCGGTGGGGCGCGGCTCGCAGGTGATGCGGACGGCGCGGGGGGTGCCGCCCACGGTGACCGAGACGGTGATCTCGTTGTCGCCGATGTCGACGCTGTACTTGCGGACGCCCATGCGCCGGGCGAGCGTGGCGAGCTGCCGGGTCCGCAGCTCCAGCAGGACGCGCTCGCCGTCGGCGGCGGCCTGCTGGATGAGCAGGCTCCGCAGCCCGTCGTACGACCCGGCGAGCAGGACGAGCGCCTTGTCGCCGCCGCCCTGCTTGACCGCGCGGTAGGGCGTCGACGGGAGGTCGCTCGGCCCGATGTCGTAGGCGGGGAACTCGGCGCGCAGGGCGGCGAGACGCGATTTGAAGTCTTGCGGTGGCGCTGGGTTGGGTACCTTGCCCATCAGCCCGACTCCGTTCGGGTTAGGTCCCGGGTCCCGGGTCCCGGCGCTTCACCGCCGGCCGGGCCGTCTGTGTCCTGAGACACATTCAGCTCCGCCCCGACACGCAGGGTCAACAAATTTGCAATAATTTGCAGCACGTGGCGTACTGACGTCATGACTCTCCAGACAGCCGCGCCACGACCGGCGCCCCCGTCCGCCCTGGAAATGCGCGACGACCTCGGCAAGGAGCTTCGCCTCCTGCGCAAGCGCGCCGGCCTCACCGGAATCCGCCTCGGCGAACTGCTCGACTGCCACGTCTCCAAGGTGTCCCGCATCGAGACCGGCCTCACGATCCCCTCGCCGCGGATGGTGCGCGCGTGGTGCCACGCCACGAACGCCGATGACCAGGCTGACGACCTCGCCGCGCAGGCCGAGAACGTCGATGTGGCCTACCGCGCGTACCGCAGCACGCAGCGCGCGGGCGGGCTCCGGCGCCTCCAGGAGGAGGGCATCACGGAGCTGTTCGAGGCCACGCGCCGCTGGCAGGCGTACGAGCCCCGCGTGCTGCCCGGCATCCTGCAGACCGTCGACTACGCCTCGGCCGTTCTGGAGATCACGAGACAGCGGCTCGATCAGCCGGACGACGTGCGCGGCGCGGCTGAGGCGCGGTTCGCGCTGCGG
>NZ_DATCVQ010000408.1:0-7998 GCF_036566765.1 Streptomyces sp. | reverse complement strand
CCTCGGTGCCTTTCGGCTTGCTTTCCGCGCCTTTCGCTTTCGCTCCGGGCCCTTCCGGCGGTTCCGACTCTATCAGATCCTTTCGGCGTCTGATTCCCAGTCAGCGGGTTTGTCTTTCCGACCCGTTGGGCCGTTCCGACGCTCAAACTCTAGCGGATTTCCCCGGCGACTCATAATCGAGCCATTCGAAATGAATTACGGCATGCCGAAATTCTTCCCGGTCCGGGAGATCGTGCGAGTTGAGTTGCCGCATCAGCGGCGGGATGGCCGCCGCAGAACCGTTACGGCCCCGCGACAACTCGGAGAACACTACGTATCCGTGGGGGGCGTGTCAACCCCACCCTCGCGGACCTCCCCCGACCTCTCAGTCCAGGTCCGTCAGCCGGCCGCCGGCGTCCGGCTGGGCGTGCTCCACGCGGCGTAGGAGGCGGGTCAGGAGTTCGCCCAGGACGCCGCGTTCGTCGGACGACAGGTCCTGGAGGAGGTCCGCCTCGAAGCCCGTCGCCATGCGCATGGCCTCCTGCCACTTCGAGCGGCCCTCGTCCGTCAGCTCGACGATCACCCGGACGCGGTTGTTCTCGTCACGGTCTCGGGTCACCAGGCCCTCGCCCGCCATGCGGTCGATGCGGTGGGTCATCGCGGCCGGGGTGAGGCCGAGGCGCTTCGCGAGCTCACCGGGGCCGAGGCGGTACGGGTCGCCGGCCAGGACGAGGTGCTTGAGGACCTCCCACTCGGCGTTGCTGATGCCGAGGTCGGCGAGCTGGCGGCCGTACGCCACGTTCATCCGCCGGTTCAGCCGGCCGAGGGCGGAGACGACCTTCTCGACCTGGGGGTCGAGGTCGCGGTACTCGCGCTGGTAGGCGGCGATCAGCTCGTCGAGGGTCGGCTCCTGCGACGACTGCGCCTGGGGGGTGTCGGACATGGGACGAGTATCCCACGCAACGCATTGGCGTCGAAGTCCTTGGATGTGTATTGTTAAGGATCTAACTTTAGTGTTGAAGTCTTCAGGGTTCAGGGCTACGAGCCTGAACTCACACGTGACGGAGTGGGTGGTTGTGACCAAGGCGAAGGGTGCAGCGATGCGCCGGATCCAGGCAGGGAGCGCGCTGAGCGCGTTCGGGCTCGGCTTCACCGTGCCGTACCTCTATGTGTACGTCGCAGGGGTGCGGGAGCTGGGGGCGACGACGGCAGGGGCCGTGCTCGCCGTCTTCGCCATGGCCGCCCTGGTCGTGCTGCCGTTCAGCGGCCGGGCGATCGACCGGCGGGGGCCCGTCCCCGTCCTTCTTGTCGCTGCACTGCTCGCCTCCGTGGGCGCCCTGGGGATGGGACTGTCCGGCAGCGTGGCGGCCGTCGTCGCCTCCGCCGCCGTCCTCGGCGCGGGTACGGCCGTGATGCAGCCCGCGCTGGCCACGATGATCGTCTGGTGCTCGACGCCGGCGACCCGTACCCGGTCCTTCGCCATGCAGTTCTTTCTGCAGAACCTGGGCCTCGGCGTCGGCGGTCTGATCGGCGGGCAGCTGGTCGACGAGAGCCGGCCGGGCAGCTTCGTCCTGCTGTTCTCGATCGAGGCCGTGATGTTCCTCGTCCTCGCGGGGATCGTGCTGACCGTGCGGATGCCGGGCTCCCCCGCGCTGAAGGACGCCCGACCGGGCGCCTCGCGGGCCGGCGGGGTGCGTGCGCTGCTCGGCCACAAGGCCATGGTGCAGCTGTGCGTCCTCGGCTTCGTCCTCTTCTTCGCCTGCTACGGGCAGTTCGAGTCGGGTCTCGCGGCGTACGGCACCGAGGCCGCCGGCATCCAGCCGTCGACGCTGGGCATGGCGCTGGCCGCCAACACCGCGGTCATCGTCGTGGCGCAGTTCGTGGTGCTGAAGTTCGTCGAGCGCCGGCGGCGCTCCCGGGTCATCGCGGCCGTCGGTCTGATCTGGGCGGTGGCGTGGCTCGTCGCCGGGTACGCCGGCCTCGGGCACGGCAGCCAGGCGATGGCGACCGCGGCGTTCGTCTCCACGTACGCCCTGTTCGGGCTCGGCGAGGCGATGCTGTCGCCGACCGTCGCGCCGCTCGTCGCCGATCTCGCGCCCGAGGAGATGGTCGGGCAGTACAACTCGGCGTTCGCGCTGGTCAAGCAGCTCGCGCTGGCGGTCGGCCCGGCCGTGGGCGGGCCCATGGGGGCCGCGCTGCACGGGCCGTACATCGTGACCTTCGTGCTGTTCTCGCTCGGCATCACCGTTCTGGCGCTGCGGCTGGGCAAGCGGCTGACGCCGGTGCAGGACCAGCCGTCGCTGGCGCCGAAGCCGTCGCGGGTCGTGGCGCGGCACGAGCCGGTCAAGGAGACGGCCGCCGTCTGATCCGGCCGCCCCGTCTCGTCCCCTCGCCCTGCCGGGCCTAGTCCGGCAGGGCGAACTCGCACCAGACCGCCTTGCCGCCGCCCGGGGTGCGGCGGCTGCCCCAGGACGAGGCGATCGTGGCGATGATCGAGATGCCGCGGCCCGACTCGTCCTCCGACTCGGCGCGGCGGCGGCGCGGCAGGTGGTCGTCGCCGTCGGTGACCTCGATGATCAGGCGGCGGTCGGTGCGGCGCAGGCGCAGCCGCATCGGCGGGGTGCCGTGCTGGAGGGAGTTCGCGACCAGCTCGCTGGTCGCGAGGACGCCGAGGTCGCGCAGTTCGACCGGGAAGCGCCAGCTCGACAGGACCCCCGACGCGAAGGCGCGGGCGCGCGGCGCGGCCTCGACGCCGCCGAGGAGTTCCAGCCCCGCGTTGTGGAAGAGCTCGGCGTCCGGTCCCGTGCGGGAGGGGTGCTGCATGACCAGGACGGCGACGTCGTCGTCGTGCTCGGCGGTGACGCCGAGGGAGCGAAGGATGCGGTCGCAGACGACCTGCGGGGTGCCGGTCGCGCCGGACAGGGCGCGCTCCAGGGCGGCGACGCCCTCGTCGATGTCCTCGCGTCGGCGCTCGACCAGGCCGTCGGTGTAGAGGACTGCGGTGGAGCCCGGGGGCAGGGCGATGGATCCGGAGGTGTGCAGCCAGCCGCCGGTGCCGAGCGGGGGTCCGGTGGGGTCCTCGGCGCGCCGTACGGTGCCGTCCTCGTCGCGGACGAGGATCGGGAGGTGGCCGGCGGAGGCGTAGACGAGCTTGCCCTCGTTCGGGTCGTGGACGGCGTAGACGCAGGTGGCGATCTGGCTGGCGTCGATCTCGGCGGCGAGGCCGTCGAGAAGCTGAAGGACCTCGTGCGGCGGCAGGTCGAGCCGGGCGTAGGCGCGCACGGCGGTGCGGAGCTGGCCCATGACGGCGGCGGCGCGCACGCCGCGGCCCATCACGTCGCCGATGACGAGGGCGGTGCGGCCGGCTCCGAGGGTGATGACGTCGTACCAGTCGCCGCCGACGGCCGCGTCGGTGCCGCCGGGCTGGTAGGTGGCGGCGACCCGCAGGTCGTCGGGCTGCTCCAGCTCCTGCGGCAGCAGGGAGCGCTGGAGGGTGACGGCGGTCTCGCGGTGCCTGCGCTCGCTGGCGCGCAGCCGCTCGGCGGCCTCGGCGTGGTCGGTGACGTCGGCGGCGTGCACGAGGACGCCACCGGCCTCGTGGTGCGGGGTGTCGACGGGCAGGCAGGTGACCGTGTACGAGCCTCCGTCGCTGGTGCGGCGGGACTTGACGGTGCGCGGCTTGCCGCTGCGCAGCACCTGGTCCATGAGCGGGATCAGGCCCAGTTCGTCGGCCTCGGGGCAGGTGTCGGCGACGGTCGCGCCGGCTGGGCGGGGGCCGAAGGCGGCGGCGTACGCGTCGTTGACGTACGCGATGCGGTGCTCGGGTCCGTACACCAGCGCGACGAGGCCGGGGAGGCGGCCGACGACCTCGCGGACGGAGAAGTCCTCCAGACCGGGGACGTCGTCGGGGAGGGACTCCAGCTGCTGCTCGTACTCACCGCGGGCCGCGGGCACGGAGCCGCGATCGGTCCGCGCCGCGGCGCGGCGCTGCGTACCGGGGAGCCTGGGGCTCCAGCGGGTGAAGTTCACGGATCTGTATGCCTCGTGGTGTCGTTGCCGTGCTGAGTCACTCTGTGCAGGTGTGAGCCCACCTATGGTCACACGTCCAGTGTGACCGAGCGCACTGACAAGGGTTCAGCCGGACGCCGGGCCCTTCTTGGGGCCGTCGGGCGGGCCGTCCTTCGGTGTGTCCTTCGGCGCGTCCCCGGGGGGCTTCGGGGGGCCGTTCTTGTTCGGCGGGGGTGCGGCGGCGAGTTCGAACTCGGCGCGCGGGTGTTCGAGCGAGCCGAGCGAGACGATCTCGCGTTTGAACAGGCCGGAGAGGGTCCATTCGGCGAGCACGCGGGCCTTGCGGTTGAACGTGGGCATGCGGCTCAGGTGGTAGGCGCGGTGCATGAGCCAGGCAGGGTAGCCCTTGAGCTTGCGCCCGTACACATGGGCGACGCCCTTGTGCAGGCCGAGGGAGGCGACCGAGCCCACGTACTTGTGCGCGTACTCCTTGAGCGGCTGTCCGCGCAGGGAGGCGGCGATGTTCTCGGCGAGCACCTTGGTCTGGCGCACGGCGTGCTGGGCGTTGGGCGCGCATTCCCTGCCGGGCTCGTCGGAGGTGACGTCGGGGACGGCGGCGGCGTCGCCGGCCGCCCAGGCGTGCTCGACGCCCTCGACGGTGAGCCGGGCGGTGCACTTGAGCCGGCCGCGCTCGTTGAGCGGCAGGTCGGTGTCGGCGAGGACGGGCGCGGGTTTGACGCCGGCGGTCCACACGACGGTGCGGGTCGGGAAGCGGGAGCCGTCGCTGAGGACGGCGACGCGGTCCTCGCAGGACTCGAGGCGGGTCTCCAGGCGTACGTCGATGTTGCGGGCGCGCAGCTCGCGGATGGCGTACTTGCCCATCTCCTCGCCGACCTCGGGCAGGATCCGGTTCGACGCCTCGACGAGGACCCACTTCAGGTCCTCGGGCTTGATGTTGTGGTAGTACCGCGCGGTGTAGCGGGCCATGTCCTCCAGCTCGCCGAGCGCCTCGACGCCGGCGTAGCCGCCGCCGACGAAGACGAAGGTGAGGGCGGCGTCGCGCAGGGCGGGGTCGCGGGTGGAGGAGGCGATGTCCATCTGCTCGATGACGTGGTTGCGCAGCCCGATGGCCTCCTCGACGGCCTTGAAGCCGATGGCGTAGTCGGCGAGGCCGGGGATCGGGAGGGCGCGGGAGATCGAGCCGGGGGCGATGACCAGCTCGTCGTACTCGATCTTGATGTTGCCTGTGCCCTCCTCCTCGGTGGCGAGGGTGGAGACCGTGGCGGTCTTCTTGGCGTGCTCGACCGTGCGGACCTCGCCGATGAGGACCCGGCACTTGTCGAGGACACGGCGCAGCGGGACCACGACGTGGCGTGGCGAGATCGAGCCTGCGGCCGCTTCGGGCAGGAAGGGCTGGTAGGTCATGTACGGCTCGGGCGTGACCACCACGATCTCGACGGCCCCGTCTCTCAGCTCGGCCTTGAACTGCCGCTGCAGACGCAGCGCGGTGTACATCCCGACGTAGCCACCGCCGACAACGAGAATGCGCGCAGGTTCGGTCACTGTCCCATGACGCAACGCCGTCCGGGGTTTGTCCACAGGCCCGACAAATCATGTGACCGGAGGGGTACGGGAGCGCGGGGTGGCGCACGAGGTCGGTACTGGGGGAAGTGCGCAGGTCACGATAGGGGTGGGGGGTGGGTCCAGGGGCCAGAATCGGGAGTGTTCCGGCCCTTGCTCCGATCGGGGGGCGCACCGTACGGAACGGCCCCTTCTGAATTGACCGCAACTCAACTATGTTCATACCTCGTCGGGGTGTCGGGTCGCTGGACGAGACCTGAGCGAGTGACCGCTCCCCGGCGGTCAGGGCGGGGAAGTCTCCGGGGGGAGACATCATGAGCGGGGGAACGCTTATGCAGATTCAGGATTCTCATTGGCAGGCCGTCGTCGCGTCGCCGACGGACGGGCTGACGAACGGACGCGGGACCACGGGTCCGGCGGTGAGCCGTTCCGCTCCGTTGCGCGTGGACGCGCAGCGGAATCTGGAGCATGTGCTGCGGGCCGCGCGCGAGGTGTTCGGCGAGCTCGGCTACGGCGCTCCGATGGAGGACGTGGCGCGGCGGGCCCGCGTCGGCGTCGGCACGGTCTACCGGCGCTTCCCCAGCAAGGACGTGCTGGTGCGACGGATAGCCGAGGAGGAGACCTCCCGGCTGACGGAGCAGGCGCGGGCCGCGCTGGGGCAGGAGGACGAGCCGTGGTCGGCGCTGTCCCGGTTCCTGCGCACCTCGGTGGCGTCGGGCGCGGGGCGGCTGCTGCCCCCGCACGTGCTGCGGGTGGGCGTGGACGGGGACGAGCCGATGGGCGGTCCGGCCGTCGAGTCGGAGGACGAGGCGCGGGTGCCGGCCCAGCGGGGCGCGGTGGGCGGCCAGCCGGAGCTGCGGGTGGTCGCGCCGCGCACGGCCCCGCCGGCGGAGCAGGACGACGCGGGGGCCTCGGAGCTCCTGGAGGTCGTCGGCCGGCTGGTGGACCGGGCGCGGGCGGCGGGCGAGCTGCGCGTCGACGTGACGGTGGCGGACGTGCTGCTGGTCATCGCCACGGCGGCGCCGTCCCTTCCGGACGCGGCGCAGCAGGCGGCGGCGTCCGCCCGGCTGTTGGACATCCTGCTGGAGGGGCTGCGCTCGCGGCCGTCGACCTGACGGGTACGTGACCCGGGGCGGGACCGGAGCGGCTGCGGCCGCTTCCGGTTCCTGCCCGGGCACCGGATTCGGCCCGGACGACCCGGCGCCGGTCCCGTCAACCTCGTGCGTCACTTGGATCGTTGAGCATTTCACGAACGAGTGATCGGTTACGTCCAAACCCGCGAAGTCGCCCCGGACGAGTGGTTGACTGACGCGGGACTTCGGCGTACGCGCCCCCTGTGGCACGCTTGCCCGGTGTTCGGGTCTGAGCGTGCAAACGGGGGCTTCCGCGATGAGCGGTGAGGGTCGGGACGAGCAGCAGGGCGAGCGCGGTGCCACGGAGACGGGGCCGAGCGTGCCCGCACAGCGCGAGGCCGGAGGTTCCGGTTCCGTACTGCCTCCGCCGCTCGATCTGCCGCCCGCCGACGCCGAGCTGATCCAGCGGATGCGCGGCGGCGACGACAGCGCGTACGAGGAGCTGTTCCGCCGGCACTCCGCGGCCGTCCGCCGCTACGCGCGCACCTGCTGCCGGGACGCGCACACCGCCGACGACCTGACCGCCGAGGTGTTCGCCCGCACCCTGCAGGCGGTACGCGGCGGGGCCGGGCCCGAGCAGGCCGTCCGCGCCTACCTGATGACCACGGTCCGCCGGGTGGCCGCGAACTGGACGAAGACGCAGCGCCGGGAGCACCTGGTCGACGACTTCGCGGTGTTCGCGGCACAGGCCGCCCGCTCCGCCGAGGTCTCCGACGAGGACACCATGGACCTGGGCGCGGACGTCCGCGCCATGCACGAGGCCGAACAGTCGCTGGCCATGCAGGCGTTCCAGTCGCTGCCGGAGCGCTGGCAGGCCGTGCTGTGGCACACCACCGTCGAGGAGGAGTCGCCCAGCGAGGTCGCGCCGCTGTTCGGGCTGACGCCGAACGCCACGGCCGTGCTGGCCAGCCGGGCCCGCGAGGGCCTCAAGCAGGCCTACCTCCAGGCGCACGTCAGCCAGTCGCTCACCGCCGGCGGGGACTGCGCGCGGTACGCGGACCGGCTCGGCGCGTACGCCCGGGGCGGGCTGCGGATGCGGGCCGAGCGGGGCCTGCGCAAGCACCTGGAGGAGTGCGCCAAGTGCCGGGTGGCGGCGGGCGAGCTCGCGCACGTCAACTCCGGGATCCCCGCGCTGCTGCCGATCGCCGTCATCGGCTGGTTCGCCGCCGGCTACGCGTTCAAGGCCGGCGGCGTGGTCGTCGGCGGCGTCGTGGGCGCGACCGGCGCGGGCGCGGCGGCCGCGGCCACCGGGGCCGTGTCCGGCTCGTCGACGAGTGCCGGGGCCTCCTCGGCCGCC
>NZ_DATCVQ010000407.1:0-7998 GCF_036566765.1 Streptomyces sp. | reverse complement strand
CGGCGGAACCGCCAAGGCTCCCGACCGCGACCTGAGACCGGTTCGCTCGCGGGCGGGCGGGCCGGTTAGGTTTCCCTCATGACCGACACCACTGCTCCTCGCACCACCGGCGCCGTCGCCGCCGGTCTCGCCACCATCGCCGGCGACGGCACCGTTCTCGACACCTGGTTCCCCGCTCCCGAGCTCACCGACGCCCCCGGCCCGGCCGGCACCGAGCGGCTCAGCCCCGAGGCCGCCGTGAACGCGCTCGGCGAGGGCGCCGCCAAGGCGCTGGGCGTGGACGCGCGACGCGGCGTCGAGGTCGTCGCCGTGCGGACGGTCATCTCCTCGCTGGACGACAAGCCGCTGGACGCCCACGACGCCTACCTGCGACTGCACCTGCTCTCGCACCGCCTGGTCAAGCCGCACGGCCAGAGCCTCGACGGCGTCTTCGGCCTGCTCGCCAACGTCGCCTGGACCTCGCTCGGCCCGGTCGCCGTGGACGACGTCGAGAAGGTGCGGCTCAACGCCCGCGCCGAGGGCCTGCACCTCCAGGTCACCTCGATCGACAAGTTCCCGCGGATGACGGACTACGTCGCCCCCGCCGGTGTCCGCATCGCCGACGCCGACCGCGTCAGGCTCGGCGCGCACCTGGCCGCCGGGACCACCGTCATGCACGAGGGCTTCGTCAACTTCAACGCCGGCACCCTGGGCACCTCCATGGTCGAGGGCCGCATCTCCGCGGGCGTCGTCGTCGGCGACGGCTCGGACATCGGCGGTGGCGCGTCCACCATGGGCACCCTCTCCGGCGGCGGCAACGTCGTCATCTCCATCGGCGAGCGCTGCCTGATCGGCGCCGAGGCGGGCGTCGGCATCGCGCTCGGCGACGAGTGCGTCGTCGAGGCCGGTCTGTACGTCACCGCCGGCACCCGCGTCACCATGCCCGACGGCCAGGTCGTCAAGGCCCGTGACCTCTCCGGCGGGTCCAACATCCTCTTCCGCCGCAACTCGGTCACCGGCGCCGTCGAGGCCCGCCCGAACAACGCGGTCTGGGGCGGCCTGAACGAGATCCTCCACAGCCACAACTGAGCGTGGCCCGGGCGTGACCTGCACGGGTGACGCTGCGTTAGCACGTAGACGCGCAGTCACCCGAGCAGATGAGGCGAGGAGTCGACATGAGGACGAGGCCCACCGTTGTCGGTGCTCTCACGGTCGCGGCGATACTGCTGCCGGCCGGCGCCGCTTCCGCGGACGAGACGCATCGCGACTCGCACAACGGGCCCGTCGTCGCCCTGATCCACACGGGGCAGATCGACGACCCGGCCGAGGACGTCCTGGAGCACGCGGCGGTGCTCGGGACGACCTACGTCTACGACTGAAGCCCCCGCCTACCTGTACGCCTGCACCAGCTCCTCGTACGCCGCCCGCAGCCCGTCGACCGCGTCCCGGTCGGCGGGCTGCAGCGGTTCGCGGACCGGGAGACCGAGGAGCGCCTTCATCGTCACCGTGCCCGGCAGGCCCGACGCCATCGCCAGCTCGACCAGCGGCGCCGTCAGGGCGTTGAGCCGGGCAGCCTCCGCCGTGTCGCCCGCGTCGAAGCCGTCGAGGATGGCGCGCATCGCGCGCGG
The DNA here is from genome assembly GCF_036566765.1 of Streptomyces sp. Lineage (GTDB taxonomy): Bacteria > Actinomycetota > Actinomycetes > Streptomycetales > Streptomycetaceae > Streptomyces. Next base: position 6,391 of record NZ_DATCVQ010000407.1, on the reverse strand, counting down.
GGCCACGTTCGCCACCGTGCTGACGTAACCGCTGCCGCCCACCGCGTACAGCGGGAGGTTCAGCTCCTCGCAGCCGGAGTAGTACGCGAGCGAGGTCCGCGCCATCACCTTCGTCGAGCCGAGCATGTCGTAGGCGCAGTCCTTCACCGCCACGATCCGCGGGTGCGCGGCCAGCCGGATCAGCGTCTCCGGCTCGATCCGCGTCCCGGTGCGGCCGGGGATGTCGTACAGCATCACCGGCAGGCCGGTCGCGTCCGCGACGCGCAGGAAGTGCGCCTCCACCGCCGCCTGGGGCGGCCGGCTGTAGTACGGGGCGACCAGGAGCAGGCCGTCCGCGCCCGCCTCCTCGGCCTGGCGGGCGAGCTCGACGGAGTGCAGGGTGTCCGGGGTGCCGACGCCCGCGAGGACCTTCGGACCGGGCCCGACCGCCTCCCGCACCGCGCGGATCAGCGCGGCCTTCTCGGCGTCCGTCGTGGTGGGGGACTCGCCGGTGGTGCCGTTGAGGACCAGGCCGTCGCAGCCCTCCGCGACCAGGTGCGCCGCGAGCTTGCGCGCCGCGTCCAGGTCGAGTCCGCCGGCGGCGTCGAACGGGGTGACCATGGCGCACAGGGCGCGGCCGAAGGGGCGTGCGGTGCGTTCAGTGCTCATCCGGGAAGTCTCCGCGCCCACGACCGTGAAGGTCCACTTAGTTCTTCTTAGGGGGAGGGGTTAGGAGCGGTGAAGTGTCGTGCGCGTCTGGCATGATCGGGCGGGCGCGACAGGGGGACATGGAGAAGAAGAAAGCATGAGCGAACAGCGCGTCGCACTCGTCACCGGCTCGTCCTCCGGCATCGGGGCCGCCGTCGCCCGCCGGCTCGCCGAGGCGGGCTTCCGGGTCGTCGTCAACTCCGCGCGGTCCGTCGAGGCGGGCGAGGCCCTCGCCGCCGAACTGCCGGACGCCGTCTACCGGCAGGCCGACGTCTCCGACGAGCGGCAGGCCGCCGGACTCGTCGCCGCCGCCGTCGAGGCGTACGGACGGCTCGACGTCCTCGTCAACTGCGCCGGCACCACCCGGTTCATCCCGCACGACGATCTGGCCGCCGCCACCCCCGACATCTGGCGGCTGCTGTACGACGTCAACGTCATCGGCGTCTGGCAGACCATCACCGCGGCCGTCCCGCATCTGAAGGAGACCGGCGGCTGCGTCGTGAACATCTCCTCGCAGGCCGGCGTGCGGCCGGGCGGCAGCTCGATCCCGTACGCGGTGTCGAAGGCCGCCGTGAACCACATGACCAAGCTGCTCGCCAAGACCCTCGGCCCCGACGTCCGGGTCAACGCGGTCGCGCCCGGCTTCGTCGACACCCCGTGGTTCGACGGGGTCGAGGGCGCCGACGCGGCCAAGGCCCATGTGGCCGGGGCGGTTCCGCTGCGCCGGGTCGGCCGCCCCGAGGACATCGCCCAGGCCGTCTGCGACCTGGCGCACGCCTCGTACATCACCGGCGAGGTGCTGCTCGTCGACGGCGGCGGTCACCTGCTGGGCTAGGGCATTCTCACAGCGCCAGCTTGAAGCCGTCGTGGCTGCGCGCGAAGCCGAGGGAGGCGTAGAAGCGGTGGGCCTCGGTCCGCCGCTTGTCGCTCGTCAGCTGGACGAGCGCGCAGCCCCGCCCGCGGGCCCGCTCGACCGCCAGCCGCATCAGCTCCCGGCCGAGCCCGCCACCGCGTCGGTCGGCCCGGACCCGTACCGCCTCGATCAGCGCACGCTCCGCGCCGCCCTTGCCGAGGCCCGGGATGTAGGTGGCCTGGAGACAGCCCAGGACGGTCCCGGCCGGGTCCGCCTCGTCGACCAGCACCAGCACCTCGTTGCGCGAATCCTCCGCGACGGCGGCGAAGGCGCGCTCGTACGCCTCCGTCACGGTCACGGAGGCCGGGTCGACGACCCGGTCCTCGTCGGCCAGCAGGGCGAGGACGGCGGGCAGTTCGGCGCGTACGGCGGGGCGAAGGATCACGATCGGGAGTCTCGCACGGACACGTGACCGCGTTGTCGGCGGCTGGTGCTGCAATGGATCCATGAGCAACGACACGCCTTCGTCGGCCCGGCCGGTCGACCTGGAACTGCTGCGCACCCGACTCTGCGCGGCGCTCGACCGGGAGCCCCTGGGGTGGGACGGCGTCCGCGCCTTCGAGACGGAGCACGGCGTCGTGCTGCCCGAGCCGTACCGCACGTACGTCGCCGAGATCGGCGACGGCTGGGCGGGCGGGGTCATACCCCTCGCGGACCTGCCCGGCGACTGGCCGACGCCGCCCGAGGGCCGCGACCTCGCCACGCCCTTCCCGCTCACTGAGGCCTGGAACTGGGAGGACGACGAGGAGTACGACGAGGACGAGCTGGAGGAGCTGACCGACCGGGTCTACAACCTCGGCTCGGTCGTGCTCGCCACGGACGGCTGCGGGCTGTACTGGCACCTCGTCGTCAGCGGACCGCAGCGCGGCCGGGTGTGGTGCGTCGCCGACGTCGGCGCCGGCCCGTTCGGCGCGGACTTCGGGTACGAAGGGGAGGGCGAGCCCGGCTTCGCGCAGTGGGCGGCGCACTGGATCGGGGAGTGAACGCGGGGTCGGAAAGCGGGGGTTGACCGCACGTGCGGTCGAGGCCGGAGGCTGGAGCTCTCGACGCACAAGGAGGCTCCTCATGAAGACCGTCCCCCACCCGCACGCCCGTCCCGACCTGCACCGCCCGGGAGCCGGGTGCAGCGGTACGCGCCCGCGCTGAGTCTCAGCGCGGGCGCGTAGCCGCCGGCCTCGAGCCCTTACGGGCGGAAGCGCAGCACCTGCGGATCGTGGTCGCTGTTCTGCTCGGCGAACTCGGCGTTGATGTGCACGCTGTCGTACTCGAAGTGGTGCACGCCGGGGCTGGTCAGGATCTGGTCGAGGACCTGGCTGTTGCCCTGGAAGACGTACGAGTAGCGCTCGTCGCGGGGCAGCGACTTCACGGCCGGGTAGAGCACCCCGCCGTCCGTCAGCGCACCGGTCGTGGCGGAGAACTCGAAGTCGTTGATGTCGCCGAGGACCACGACGTCGGCCTGCTTCTGCACCGCGAGGACGTCCTTGACGAAGGCGTTCACGGCCTGCGCCTGGAGCAGCCGCTTCGCCTCGGAGGAGCGGTTCGGCGGCTGGTGGTGCGAGACCAGCGACTCGTCGCCGCCCTTGGAGCCGAAGTGGTTGGCGACCACGAAGACCGTGCGGCCGCGGAAGGTGAACTCGCCGGCCAGCGGCTTGCGGCTGTTCTCCCAGGCGGTGTTCGCCGGGTCGATCCGGCCGGGGGAGAGGGTCAGCTCCGCGCGGCCCGAGGCGCCGCGCACCACGCCGGTCGCGGTGGTCGCGTCGCCGCCGGTCCGGTCGGTGAAGGAGACCCGCTCCGGGTTGAACAGGAAGACCTGACGGATGTTGCCGCCGGGCTCGCCGCCGTCCTTGTTGTTCACCGGGTCGATCGAGCGCCACTCGTAGGCCGGGCCGCCGGCGGCGACGATCGCGTCGGTGAACTTCTTCAGCGTCTGCTGGGCGCCGACCGTGCCGTCGTTCTTCGCGCCGTTGTCGTCCTGGATCTCCTCCAGGGCGATGATGTCGGGCGAGGCGAGGTTCTCGACGACCGCCGAGGCGAGCGCGTCGAACTTGTCCTGCGGGTCGGACGGGTCGAGGTTCTCGACGTTGTACGTCGCCACCGCCAGCTCGTTCTTGTGCTGGCGCTCGGTGACCTCGCGCTCCAGGCCGCGGTCGACGACCGTGCCGAGGGTGCGGGCGGTCAGCGTGTAACCGCCGAACTGGTTGAAGTCCAGCGGGCCCTCGGCGCCGCCGGAGAGGATGTCGCCGACGTTCGCCTTCGGGAAGGGCTGCTGGGCGATCGGGGTGAGCGACTGGATCTGCAGCCGGCCGGTGTTCTGCGAGGTGTACGAGCCGTAGAGCGCGCCGCCCCGCTCGGAGCGGTGCTCCCACGGCTTCACGGTGACCCAAAGCTCGGAGTACGGGTCGGTCGCGCCGACCACGCGCGAGGAGTCGATCCGGACGTTCGTGCCCTCCAGGGACTCGTAGTAGTCCAGGGCGTACGACTCCGGGTCGAGGGTCAGACCGTTGATCGAGCCGCCGGCCGCGGCGTCGCCCTCGGGGGCGTACGCGTCGGGCACGGAGTCGCCGTCGATCGTGACGGCCTCCGGCACCGGGTTGCCCTTGGAGACCACGGTGACGGTCGGGCGGGAGAGCTGGGTGAGCGACTGGTTGCCGGAGTTCAGGCCGCCGGGGACGTACTCGCCGACCGTTCCGCTGACGCTGACCGCGTCGCCGACGGCGACCGTCGGGACGGAGCTGGTGAACACGAACAGGCCCTCGCTGGTGGAGGGGTTCTCGTCGCCCTGCGGGTCCTGGATCCAGAAGCCGCGCGAGCCGTAGGTGCGCACGCCGGTGACGATTCCGGTGACGCCGGTGACCTGCGTGCCGACCAGCGGCGAGACCCGGGTGGTGCCCTGGATGTCGTGGATGCGCACGTCGGCGGCGGAGGCGGAGCCGGCGCCGGCGAGCAGGCCCGCGGCGAGCGCGGCCGCGACGACGGAGGAGACCGCGACGGGGCCTCCCCAGCGCAGCGCGGGGACGTGTCTCGGTATGGAGGAAGGCATCAAGGAGCTCCGGAAGCGGTGGGAGGTTCGGTCGATAGATCTACGCGCGTCAATCTCTTTGCAGAGCACCCCACTTGTCAAGGGTCGCCGGGTGTACGGGGGCTGACCGATCCGTGAACCGCAGGGCCGGGCGGCAAATGCGTCTACGCTGAAGGCCGCCTGGACCCGCACCCCCCGAGGAGAACCCCGAGATGGCATCGGACCGCCCCACCCTGCCCCCCGTTCGGCTGCACTCGGACGCGGAGCTGGCGCGGGCCGCGCTGGCGTCGCCGCTGCTCGCCGGCGCGGTGCGGCTGGCCCGCTGGGCCGGGCCGGAGACCCGGGTCGGCGCGGGCGGGGAGCTCGTCGAGGAGCAACTGCCCGCGGCGGCGGAGGCGTTGGGGCTGGAGCCGGACGAAGTCGGCGCGGCGCACGCGAGCGAGGCGTGGCGGGTGGCCGTGGACACCGGGCTCGTGTCGACGCCGGAGCCGGAGGGCGACGAGGACGAGGCGACCGGCGTCGAGGCCGGTGAGCAGCTGGCGCTGCTCACGCAGGGCTCGCCGGGCGACGTCCTCGGGGTGTGGCTGGACGGCTTCGACGCGGTGTTCGCCGACGCCACCGCGCCGGCGTTCGACGACTTCGCCGACCTGATCGGCGAGGACGGCGAGATCGACGTCTCGAAGCTGGACTGGGACCCCGAGGCGGAGGCCGAGTTCCTGGAGGGCGTGCTCGGCAACCTGTACCTGCTGACCGTCACGGACGGCGGGGCGGGCGACGCTTCGGTGCCGCTGCCGGCGCTGGCCGCGTCGATGATCGTGCCGGACGACATGGGCGAGCCGACGGACGACGTCCTGGAGCAGGTGTCCGAGGCGATGATGCGGCTGGACGACCAGTTCCGGATCCTGGAGCCGATCGGGCTCGTCGAGTACCAGCCCGTGGACGAGGCGCTGATGGCGGAGGAGGGCGAGGAGCCCGAGCCGCCGATGGACGACGAGGACGTGTCCCGGTACGGGATGGTCCGGCTGACGCCGCTCGGCCTGTACGGGATCCGGACGCGGATGCTGGAGGCCGGGGTGGACGCGCCGGCGATCGGCGACCTGGCCGGGAAGGGCGCGGAGGCGCTGCTCGGCGGGATCGGGCACTACCCGTCCGAGGCGGCCCGGAGCGAGACGGAGCTGTGGCTGGCGGGGCGCGAGCCGGTGGCGGCGGCGCGCGAGCTGCTGGGCGCGGCGCGCGGCGCGGACGCGGGCTCGCCGCTGCGGCGGCTGCACTGCCAGCAGGCGCTGTCGCTGGTGGGCGCGGAGGCGGAGCCCGCGGTGCGGGAGGTGCTCGACGACGCGGAGCTGGGCGGTCTGGCGCGGGTGTGGCTGGCGGAGCGGGGCGCGGCGGACGTGCCGGCGCCGCCGGAGTCGATGATCTTCTGGCTGGCGGTGGACACGATCGCGGCGCAGCTGGAGATGGACGGCGACCTGGAGGAACTCCAGGACCTCATCGAGGGCCTGACGGGCCGTCACAGTGGCTTCTTCGACGCGGTCTGGCGCGTGGACCACCCCTCGACGGCGGACGTCCTGGAGGCGATGGGCCGCCTCCACCGCGACAAGCGCATCGCGAAGGAGGCCCGCAAGGCGGCCTTCAAGGCGAGGTCCCGCACGAACGGCTGACGCGGGCGGGGGCGGGGTGAGGGGCGGATTCGATCCCCCACCCCGCCCCTTCCCGGAACCCTGCCGGGGGCGTGGGGGCGGCCCCCCCCGGGGGCATCCGCCGCGCGCGGC
>NZ_DATCVQ010000406.1:0-6481 GCF_036566765.1 Streptomyces sp. | reverse complement strand
TGGCGGTGTAGGTGATGGCCACATCAGCTCCCGCATCGGCCATGGCCGGTGCGATCGCCGCGCCGATGCCCCGGCTGCCACCTGTCACCAGAACCGCCTTGCCCTTCATGCGCTCTCCTCGTCATTGGTTGCTGATCCAATGAAACGAGACGGTGATCGTCGGCGTTGGCGGGAATCCGACCTGGCGTTCGGCCCGCCCAAGTCCCAGGCCTGGATGTCGCGGCAGCGGTACGTATCTCGTCAGGGCCCAGGCTGCAAGACTTGGTCACGGCCGCCGCGATCTGGTACGAGTGCGGCCCGCATCCCGCACCCGAGATCGCCCCGCAGCTGGACTCGCTTCTGTCATGTGCGGCCCGCAAACAGGCACTGACCTTGCCGTTTAAACTCCGGCGTCCGGCGAGGCCGGTTCGTTTCCGACGGTGATGGTGACGTGGGCGGTCCACGACCAGGGCTCCTGGGGTGGATCCCAGTTCACCTCGACGTCGGTGCCGTGGAAGTCGCGCGCGAGTCCCGCCACCATTGCCGCCGCCGCGGCCCGCGCGTCTTGTGGATCAGTGTGGATCGGCACGTCCAGGCGCCCGCAGAGCATTCCGCCTTCCACGGTGAGGACGCTGTGGCGCCAGCCGTCCGGCGTCGCCAACAGGACGATCCCCTTCGGAATGCCGAAGGGAGGCCGCTTCTTCCTCTCCTTCTTGCGTCTCACCATGCCGCTATCCAACATCGTCGGGTTCGTAGCGATGAGTTCGGGTGGTGGCTCAACTGCCGCGGCGAGGTTTTGAGCCCGTCTTGTGGTGGGCAGGCCGGCTGTATGCCGCGCCTGTGGCGAGAACACGTTCCACGTCGTGGCAGGGCTGCGGGGTCGCGATTCTTCGATCCGGGCGGACGTCCCGGTCCTGGCCGGGAGGGTTTCGGTGCACCGGCCGGTGTGATGGCGATTCCTGAAACAGCTCTGACCGCAGTTCCGTGAAACCTGGCCATGACGTCGGTGATGGCAGCGACGGGGTCGGACTTCTGGACCGCACTCATCGCCCTTCGGGCGGAGGCGGATCGTCCGTGGAGTTGATCCGGGCTCGTGGGTTGCCCAGACACGGTCGAGGCATGACAACCCACACGGCACAACACGATAGCGACAGAACGGCCCGTTCCGCGGTGGGCTGCTGCCGCAGCCCATGCGATGCCCTTGGTCGCACTGCCTGTGTGCCTGTGGCGTCTGCCCATCGCCTTCGGCTACGGCATGGGCGGGGAGGTCCTGCCCCCGTCACCGTGGAACATTCCCTACGTCGTCGGACTCAGCGTTCTGTCCGAGATATTCGCCCTGCTCAGCCTCGGCCTGGTCCGCCGGTGGGGAGAGGTCGTGCCCACCTGGGTCCCCAAACTGGGCGGCAGACGCATCCCGCCCTTCGCGGTCATCCTCCCTGCGACGATCGGCGGCCTCTTCCTCTGCGCCCTGATGGTCCACTGGGTGTTCGGGGCCTTCCGCCTGGGCGGTGCTGACGGCTTCCCGTACACCGAGGGCTGGGACGTGCTGGCGATGACGGTCAGCGGTCTGTTCACCTTGTGGGGCCCCCTGCTGCTGGCCCTGACGTTCGCATATCACCGTCGCCGGCGCTCTCACTGAGCTGCTACCAACGCTCTTCACGGAAGCGCGGTCAGAGCCTTGAAAACGACTGTGCCCGCGCTTCCGTGATGACTACGCCCCTTGCGGCTCGTTGGTGTGGACGCCGGGTCAGGCGGACTCGAAGCTGGGTGTCGCGGGTCCGATGTTGCCCGCTTCGTCCATGAACTGAAGATTCGTGACGAAGTTGAGGACGAAGGCGGTGAACGGGCCGTCGAAGGTCACGCAGCTGGATCCATGCACCGCTGTGACGACCTTCCATCTGTTCGGATCAGGGCTGCACGGCATGAAGAAATGCTCATCCCCGCCGAAGTCGTACCCCCAATAGATGAGACCATTTTCCTCAGGGTGGAACGGATGAGGAAAGTCGTCCGGGCGCCGCTCGCGGGACCGGCTGATGCGCTCGTGTATCTCGCGCATGCGCGGCAGGAGCGGGGTCGAGCCTTGGGGGTGGAAGACCATGAGCTCTTCGGAGATGATGCCGCTGCCATAGGCGTCCATGAAGGCCTTGTAGTCGCTCGGCAGCGACGAGCCGAGGTGGCTTTCAACCTGAGCCCAGTCGCTCGGCGAGTGCGGCCTTGGCGCAGGCTCTCCCAACAGGCACTTCAACTCGTCAAGTTCTGACACGTACCCCACCTCGCTCGAACATCGCGTTGACCAGCGATGAAGAAGATAGCTGGGCCAGTTCGGCCACGGGCGAAGGGGGTAGTGGTCATCTCGAGCAGTTCCTCGGACCGTGATTCTAGGGCGGCATGCCGGATCGTTTCGTCGCGGCACACCTTCTCTATATGGGGTTCCGTGAGCTGTCAGACGTCCTGTTTCCGGGGATCGAGCTGAGGATCCAGCGGCTGCATGTTGCGGGCCGCACTCTGTTTGTGGACGCTGTTGGCACCGGCCCTCCTGGCCGTTGTCCGGACTGTGGCAACGGTGCGCGGCGGGTTCACAGCCGGTACTGGCGGCAGCTGGCTGATCGGCCTGTCGGCGGTCGGGCTGTGCTTGTGCGGCTGAGGGTGAGGCGGTTCCTCTGTGACGAATCGCCGTGTCTCCGGAAGACCTTCGTTGAGCAAGTTGACGGTTTCACGAGGCCACACGGCCAGTCGTCAGTGGCCATGCGTCAACTGGTGCGATTCGTGGCCGTGGAACTCGGAGGCCGGCCGGGGGAACGCCTCTGCCGACGACTGGCGTTGTCCGGCCGACGGACGTTACTCATCCGCCTGCTGTCGGCACCGGTGGTCCCGACCCCGGCTCCGCGGGTCCTGGGGGTGGATGACTTCGCCTTCCGTCGGGGGCACACCTACGGAACGGTGCTCGTGGACGTGGAACAGGGCAAGCCGTTCGATGTTCTGCCTGACCGGAGCTCGGAAACCTTCCTTGCCTGGCTGGAAGCCCATCCCGGAGCGGAGGTCATCTGCCTGCGGAAACAGGCCCAAGAGCGGGCTCAACCTGACGCGCCGGTCCCTGACACCTGGGTGCCGGATCAGCCGGCCGCACTGCCGAAGACCGCCATCGTCGAGCGGACCCTCCACCGGCACGCCGACATCCTCGATCTGGTGGACAAAGGATGGACGATCAGCGCGATCGCCCGCCGCTTGGGCATGGACCGCAAGACAGTGCGGCGCACTTCCGGGACACCGATCTCGCCGCGGTGGGTCTCGCCCTCGCCGGCCGGGCCGGCGCCCGGATGGCGCGGGCCTTCGGGGTGCCCATCAGCCGCAGCACGGTGTTGCGGCTGCTGGAAGCTTTGCCCGAACCGGATGTCCCGACCCCGCGGGTCGTTGGTGTCAATGAGTACGCCACACGTAAAGGAGGGTCTACGGCACGGTGCTCATCGACGTCGAGACCCGCCGGCCGGTGGATCTGCTGCCTGACCGGGAGGCGTCCAGCCTGGCCGCATGGCTCGCGAAGCGGCCCGGCATCGAGATCGTCTGCCGGGACCGCGCACCGTTCTGCGCGGAAGGAGCCACAGCCGGGGCACCCCAGGCGACGCAGGTCGCCGACCGCTGGCATCTGTGGCACAACCTCGGGGAGGCCGCTGAGCGGGCTGTCGCCCAACACCGCCAGTGCCTTCGCGTCCTGGTCCCCGATCCCGAGGGGAAGGCCGATGAACCGGCGCCGCCGAGGAGAGGGCGGACCCTCCATGGCGGAGCGAGCGGTTCGCCAACCGCGTCCGAGCCAGGCACGCCACGGTCCACGCGCTGCTGGAAGCCGGCCACAGCCGCCGTTCCATCGCGCGTCAGCTCCAGATAACCCACCGCACTGTCAAAGCCTCGCCGACGCTGCCAAGCCAGAAGACCTCTTACGAGGCCAGTGGCAGCACAACAGGACCTCCGTCCTCGACGAGTACAAGCCCTACCTGGACGAACGCTGGGACGAGGGCTGCACCAACACCTGGAAGCTCTGGGAGGAGATCGTTCCCTTGGGCTATCGCGGCAGGTACGGCCGGGTCAGCGCCTACCTGCGAGAGAAGCACACCTCGCCACGGCCGGTCACCGGGAACCGCCGGCACCCCGCGTGGTGACGAGATGGATCCTCACCCGGCCCGAGACGCTGACTCAGATCGAACAGCTCCGGCTCAAGGCCATCCTGGCCAACTGCCCCGAACTCGATGCCCTGACCGGTCACGTCCGGTCTTTCGCCCAGATGCTCACCGAGCGCCAGGGCGAACGGCTGCCGCAGTGGCTCGACGCCATCCGTCAGGACGCCCTGCCTAGCCTCCACACTCTCGCGGCCGGCATCGACCGAGACCGCGACGCGGTCATCGCCGGACTCACCCTGCCCTGGAGCTCCGGCGTCGTTGAGGGACACGTCAACCGGATCAAGATGCTCAAGCGCCAGATGTTCGGCCGGGCTGGCTTCGCACTGCTCCGCAAGCGAGTCCTGTTGGCTCAGTGATCGATGTCAGATGCGCGCGATAGCTTCCCCCACATGGGTGTTTACCCGGTGAGCGTCGGCGCGGAGGAATGGTTCGGTGACGAGGAGGACGGATGGGGTGAAGTTGCTTCGGCACTCGATGCTGAACTCAGGCGGCGGGGCCTGCCGCCCTACGAGGACGTCCCCGCAGAGACGGCCTTCGCGCCTGGCTCAGGACAAGCTTTCGAGGAGAAGCTGACCCCCGACATGACCGGGTTCCTCACCTTGTGTCAGACGCACCTGTCACGAGAGGAATCGGAGATCCTCTGCGGCTGGACCGTGCTCGTGCCCTTCTCGCTCGATGAGGAGATCTGGTTGCCCATCGAGTCCGACGACCACGACTCCATGGTCGCCGGCGCTCCTCAGGTACTACCGCTCGCCGAGAAGCTGGCGGCAGCCATCGATCTGCCAGCCGAAACCCCGGCAACATGCGACAACCTCGACCTCAGCACGTGGTTCAGGCACCAAGCAAAGGAACTGGCCGCTACTCGAACAGGACCGTGGACCAAGGACCTGGACACAGCCTTCTACGTCGCACTGTTCCTGCGCGCTGCACAGCACTCAATCCGACGCGGCTGCCCCATCGTCTGCACCTGAGGCCCCCTTCGGTCCCACTGGTCTCCCGGCGAAGATCACTCAACGTGCATGCGTCACGGAAAGCGAGCCAGAACCGGTTCTCGTGTACAGAGCCAGCGGGGTGACGGCGACACCCTCGTTGCACACGGAGCATGACTTCGCCTGAGGCCGGGCTGCCTCTTCGTGTGCGACGACACCGTGAACACGACCGGGTGGTCGAGGTGATCCTGCCTACCAAAGCCACCTGTCGAGGAACTCCGCCCAGAGGACGCCGTTGTACCCGCCGAAGGCGGGTGGGTCGATTTCCTTGAGCCGGTTGGCGATCTGGTCGAGTTCGGCCACTGCTTCGTCGTCGCGATCCTTGGGGTCGTCGAGGACTTCCGACTGGCTCAGGTGCCGGCCGTAGTGGTGCAGGCACTGGAGCCACAGGTCGATGGATGAGTTCGCGAAGCAGGCCTCGCCATCGGGCTGCACGAAGTAGACCGTGCCCGTCTCGGGCTCGACGCCGAATGACCAGATCAGACCAGGCTCCAGGTCTGCGTTGCGGTTCTCGGTGAGCCGATAGAGCGGCTTCCCGACCTGGGTCAGCAGTTGGGGGTTTGACTCGCGCTGCAAGGCTGCGGCTTCGATGAGGGCGTACGCCATCGGGACACCCACGTGGACAAGGTGCTGCTTCTGATCCTCCGGGATCTTCCATCCCGCGACGGCGTCGGGGTCCGCCCGCGTGACGTGCTCTGCACCCGCCCATTCGACCAGGTCGTCATAGGTCAGCAAGGCGAAGTGCCTCCGAGAGTGCCGGCGATCATCGGGACTCTACCGATCAGGACCGACAGGCGATCTGAGTGCCCTGGACCGGATATATGGCACCTGCACGCGACTTCGTCGTGAGCCACATGATCCTTTGATGTTGGGGCAGGCTGGCGATACTTCGTCCGTGCTCGGAGCCGAGCCCAGTTTGACCACGGAGGCTGTCGGTGCTGATCGTGGACTCGGACGCGCTGCTGGTCGAGCGACAGCTGCGGGTCGGCCAACTGGCATGTCCGCTGTGTTCCTCGGCCCTGGCGCCGTGGGGTCATAGCCGCTCTGGGCATGGGCCACCGCCCCAGGTCGCCGCCCGTCCGGGCTTGGCTGAGGGCACGGTCCGTGGCTGGTTGCGGGCCGCCTGGCAGTCCCTCATCGCCGCCTTCATCGAGGACGCGGGCAGAGTCAGCAGGTGCGGACGGTGGGCCGGGCGGGTGGCGAAGGAGCATGCACATGACGTGGCGGCGGAGGGGTGTCGGCCCTTCTTGGTCACCCGGGCGAACAGAGCAGGGGGATCGGCCGTGCCGCCGCCGGACGACTCGCCGAGCGGGGCACGACCGTCCTGATCGGCGCCCGGGT
>NZ_DATCVQ010000405.1:0-7490 GCF_036566765.1 Streptomyces sp. | reverse complement strand
ACCGGGCGGCGGGGCGGCTGCCGCTGCCGCGGGCGGTGACGTACGGCCTCGCGAGTCCCTTCGCGCACCCGGTCCGTACGCTCGCGATGCTGCTTGCGGTGGCGTTCGGCACGGTCGCGGCGACCTTCGCGCTGGGGCTGACCGGGTCCCTGAACGCGGTCGGCGAAGCGCAGGACCCCGAGGAGCGCGCCCCCGTCACCGCCATCGGCGGCGCACCGACCCCCCACGGCGGGCCTCCGCCGCCGGGGCAGGGCCCGCAGCCGGCGGGCGGGCAGACGGGCGCCACGGCCGACCCGGCGAAACTGCGCGCCGCCATCGAGGCGCAGCCGGGTACCGCTTCGTACTACGGCAAGACCCTTGCGGACGCCACGGTCGCCGGGGCCTCCGTGCCGATCAGGGCCGCCCTCTACCAGGGCGACTCGGGCTCCGGCGCCTACGCGATGATCTCCGGGCGCTGGCTCACCGGCACCGGCCAGGTCGTGGTGCCCTCGCGGTTCCTGGACAAGACCGGCACCGAGGTCGGCGACACGGTGCGGGTGACCGTCGGGCAGCACACGGCGTCCCTGCGGATCGTCGGCGAGGCCTTCGACACCTCTGACGACCGGCTGGAGATCCATGCGGACCTCGCCGACTTCCCGGCGCTCCGGCCCGGCATCTTCCTCATCGATGTGAAGCCGGGCGTCGTGCCCGCCGAGTACGCCGAGAAGCTCGCCGTCGCTGTGCGGCCGCTGGGCGGCGACGTCATGGCCAACTCCTCCTCGGAGGGGGAGAACATGATCCTGCTCCTGGAGGCTATGGCGGTGCTGCTCACCCTCATGCTGGTCTCCGTGGCGGGCCTCGGGGTGCTCAACTCCGTCGTCCTCGACACCCGTGAACGCGTTCACGACCTCGGCGTCTGCAAGGCGATCGGGATGACGCCGCGGCAGACCGTGAGCCTCGTGCTCGCCTCGGTGGCGGGGATCGGCGTGCTCGGCGGACTGCTCGGCGTGCCGGCCGGCGTCGCGTTGCACGGCTTCGTGCTGCCCGTGATGGGGCACGCCTCGGGCACCGAACTGCCGCAGTCGGTCCTCCAGGTGTACGAGGCTCCCGAGCTCGTCCTGCTGGGCCTCGCCGGGATCGTCATCGCCGTCCTGGGCGCGCTGCTCCCGGCGGGCTGGGCCGCCAAGGCCCGTACGGCCACGGCGCTGCGGACGGAATGACGCGAAAACGGACGAAGGGCCTCACTCCCCCGAGGAGTGAGGCCCTTCGCCGTGGAAAGCGGTGGGATCAGAGGATGCGGACGGCGCCGGACGGGCGGTCGTAGTCCAGGGAGCGCTCGACGACACCGGTGGACGGGTTCTGCGCGCCGACGAAGTTGCCGCCGCCCACGTAGATCGCCACGTGGTACGAGCCGCTGCGGCTGCCCCAGTAGAGGATGTCGCCGGGCTGCAGGTTGTCCAGCGAGACGGAGGTGCCCATGCTCGACTGGTCGCTCGAGATGCGCGGCAGGTCGACGCCGGCCTCGCGGTAGGCGGCCTGGACGAGGCCGGAGCAGTCCCAGGAGTTGGGGCCGGTGCTGCCCATGACGTACGAGTCGCCGACCTGGGCGCGGGCGAAGGCGACGATCGCGGCAGCGGAGCCGGTCGCCTGCTGCGTGCCGTAGGAGCTGCCGGAGGACGCGGAGAGCGAGGTGCGCTCCGCCGTGCGGGAGGCGCGCTCCTTGGCCTCCTCACGGGCCTTCTCGGCGCGCGCGGCGTCGGCCTTGCGCTCGGCCTCGGCCTTGGCCTTCTTGGCCGCCTTGACGGCCTGCACGTTGGCGGCGTTCTCCTGGACGGCGAGGTCCAGGTCGAGCGCCTCCTGCTGCGAGGCGTCGGCGGCGGCGGCGACGGCGGTCGACAGCTCGGTGTCGAGCGAGCCGATCGTCGGCATTTCGATGGTCTCGGTCACCGGCTCGGCATTCGCCGGCCCGGCAGCACCGGCCACCGCGATGGTGCTGAGGACGCCACCGGCAACTCCGGCACGGAGCGCGATCTTCGAAGCGCTGCGGCGGGGCTTCCGGTGGCTGGGTATGTGAGCGGTGTGGGACATGAGGACAACCGCTATCAGCCCCCACGGGTTCCCTTCAAGAAACGTGTGTTGCGCCACAGTTACGTTCGGAACCACATAATCCGCTTCTGTCACAGCCTTATTGACGGCACAACGGACAATCCGGGCAGCGGCAAACAGGCCCTTGAACAAGGGTTATCCGCGAAACGTCCGAATTGACCCGCGCTTACCACTCCTTCACGCCGATGGCCAAGCCCTGCTTTTTCCCGGCTCCCACGGTGTGGCACAGGTCACACCTAAGGGGTCCTCTGGGTGGCCGAGCGCTCGTGAACGCACGCACGCGTCCACTTCCGTACCGCCGACCCCCCGACCGGGCGACGGCGGGCCGCTATATCACCGGCCGCTCGTCCATCGCCAATTTGCCTGTACTGCCCATCGCTTGATAGTGCGCCACCCCTCCCACCAGCGGTTTCCGGTCCAGATGTCACATCTGGTGATCACCTGCGCGCTTCGCGTATCAAGATCACCGCTCATCCGACTTCATGATCCTTCGTCAGGTGGTGGAGATCACAAAGTCGTTGGCGCACCCCGTGTCGCAGATCACAGAGGGGCGGGCATAAGATGCGGGGCAGTCGGGCTTGTGAACTGCCTCACATGTGCGCGATCTTCCGAGGCGGCGATGACGGGATGCCCGGTGCGGTCCAACGGTCAAGGACGACTGGAAGGAGCGAGGAGCATGAATGCGTACGCGCCCATCCTCGTGCTCGGTGCCCTCGGCGCAGGGTTTGCGATCTTCTCCGTGGTCATGGCCACGCTAATCGGCCCAAAAAGGTACAACCGGGCCAAACTTGAGGCGTATGAGTGCGGCATCGAGCCGACGCCCACGCCGGCCGGAGGCGGCCGCTTTCCCATCAAGTACTACCTGACGGCGATGCTCTTCATCGTCTTCGACATCGAGATCGTCTTCCTCTACCCCTGGGCCGTCACCTTCGACGCCCTGGGGCTTTTCGGGCTCGTGGAGATGCTGCTCTTCGTGCTCACCGTCTTCGTCGCCTACGCCTATGTGTGGCGGCGCGGCGGCCTGGAATGGGACTGAGGGGCTGAGGAGCACCCATGGGACTCGAAGAGAAACTGCCGAGCGGCTTTCTGCTGACGACGGTCGAACAGGCTGCGGGCTGGGTGCGCAAGGCGTCCGTCTTCCCCGCGACCTTCGGCCTCGCCTGCTGCGCCATCGAGATGATGACGACCGGCGCCGGCCGCTACGACCTGGCGCGCTTCGGCATGGAGGTCTTCCGCGGCTCGCCGCGCCAGGCCGACCTGATGATCGTCGCCGGACGCGTCAGCCAGAAGATGGCGCCCGTCCTGCGGCAGGTCTACGACCAGATGCCCAACCCCAAGTGGGTGATCTCCATGGGGGTTTGCGCATCCTCGGGCGGAATGTTCAACAATTACGCGATTGTGCAGGGTGTTGATCACATTGTGCCGGTTGACATCTATTTGCCGGGCTGCCCGCCGCGCCCGGAGATGCTGATGGACGCGATCCTCAAGCTCCACCAGAAGATCCAGACCTCGAAGCTCGGCGTGAACGCCGAGGAGGCCGCCCGTGAGGCGGAGGAGGCGGCGCTCAAGGCCCTGCCGACCATCGAGCTGAAGGGCCTTCTCCGGTGAGCGACGAGACCCCCAACCCCGAGAAGGACCTCAGCGCGCAGAACCTGCCGGGCCAGCGCGGCGAGCACGGCGAGGAGGTCCGCGTCCAGCGCGGCATGTTCGGCGCCAACAACGGCGGCGACACCTCCGGCTACGGCGGCCTGGTCCGCTCCGTGCGCCTGCCGGGGCCGGCCTCCCGCCCGTACGGCGGCTGGTTCGACGAGGTCGCCGACGAACTGGAAGGCGCCCTGGAGGAACAGGGCCTCGTCCCCGAGAACGCGATCGAGAAGACGGTCGTCGACCGCGGCGAGCTCACCTTCCACATCGAGCGCGAGCACCTCGTCCGCGTCGCCCGCACCCTGCGCGACGACCCCGCCCTGCGCTTCGAGCTCTGTACGGGCGTCTCCGGCGTCCACTACCTCGGCGACAAGGGCCGCGAGCTGCACGCCGTCTACCACCTGCGCTCGCTCACCCACGGCCGGCTGATCCGGCTGGAGGTCTCGGCCCCGGACGCCGACCCGCACATCCCGTCGCTCGTCGCGGTCTACCCCACCAACGACTGGCACGAGCGCGAGACGTACGACTTCTTCGGCATCGTCTTCGACGGCCACCCCGCCCTCACCCGGATCATGATGCCGGACGACTGGCAGGGCTTCCCGCAGCGCAAGGACTACCCCCTCGGCGGCATCGCCGTCGAGTACAAGGGCGCCCAGATCCCGGCTCCGGACCAGCGGAGGTCGTACTCGTGAACACTCCCTCTGCCTCCCCCCGGGAGACCACCGAGGGGACCGTCTACACGGTCACCGGCGGCGACTGGGACGAGGTCGTCCAGTCCGCCGCCAAGGCCGACGACGAGCGCATCGTCGTCAACATGGGCCCGCAGCACCCGTCCACGCACGGCGTGCTCCGGCTCATCCTGGAGATCGACGGCGAGACCGTCACCGAGGCCCGCTGCGGCATCGGCTACCTCCACACCGGCATCGAGAAGAACCTCGAGTACCGGACCTGGACGCAGGGCACCACCTTCGTCACCCGCATGGACTACCTCACCTCGTTCTACAACGAGACGGCGTACTGCCTGGCGGTCGAGAAGCTGCTCGGCATCACCGACCAGATCCCGGACCGGGCGAGCGTCATCCGCGTGATGCTGATGGAGCTCAACCGGCTCTCCTCCCACCTGGTGGCCATCGCCACCGGCGGCATGGAGCTCGGCGCCACCACGATCATGATCTACGGCTTCCGGGACCGCGAGATGATCCTGGACCTGTACGAGCTGATCACCGGCCTGCGCATGAACCACGCGTTCATCCGCCCCGGCGGCCTCGCCCAGGACCTGCCGCCCGGCGCGGTCGACGCGGTGCGCGAGTTCGTGAAGACCATGAAGAAGAACCTGCCGGAGTACGACAAGCTCGCCACCGGCAACCCCATCTTCAAGGCCCGCATGCAGGACGTCGGCTATCTCGACCTCACCGGCTGCATGGCCCTCGGCGCCACCGGACCGATCCTGCGCTCCGCGGGCCTCCCGCACGACCTGCGCAAGACCGACCCGTACTGCGGCTACGAGAACTACGAGTTCGAGGTGCCGACCCAGGACACCTGCGACTCCTACGGACGCTTCCTCGTCCGCCTGGACGAGATGCGCCAGTCGCTGCGGATCGTCGAGCAGTGCCTCGACCGGCTTCAGCCCGGCGCGGTCATGGTCGGCGACAAGAAGATCGCCTGGCCCGCGCAGCTCGCGCTCGGCCCGGACGGACTGGGCAACTCGCTCGACCACATCAAGAAGATCATGGGCACCTCCATGGAGGCCCTGATCCACCACTTCAAGCTGGTCACCGAGGGCTTCCGCGTCCCGCCGGGACAGGCGTACGCGGCCGTCGAGTCGCCCAAGGGCGAACTCGGAGTGCACGCCGTGTCCGACGGCGGCACCCGCCCCTTCCGGGTCCACTTCCGCGACCCGTCCTTCACCAACCTTCAGGCCATGGCGGCGATGTGCGAGGGCGGCCAGGTCGCCGACGTCATCGTCGCTGTCGCGTCCATCGACCCCGTGATGGGAGGCGTCGACCGGTGACCACCAGTTCTTCCGAGCGGGGCGTCAGCCTGGGCATGCCCGAACTGCCCGCGCCCGCGTACCCGGACGACGTTCGAGAGAGGCTCGAGAGGGACGCGCGCGAGATCATCGCCCGCTACCCGGACTCCCGCTCGGCGCTCCTGCCGTTGCTGCATCTCGTGCAGTCGGAGGAGGGGCACGTCACGCGCACCGGGATGCGGTTCTGCGCGGACGTGCTGGAGCTGACCACGGCCGAGGTGACGGCGGTGGCCACCTTCTACACCATGTACCGGCGCAAGCCCTCGGGTGACTACCAGGTGGGTGTCTGCACCAACACCCTCTGCGCGGTGATGGGCGGCGACGCGATCTTCGCGGAGCTCCAGGAGCACCTGGGCGTCGGCAACGGCGAGACCACCGACGACGGCAAGGTCACCCTGGAGCACATCGAGTGCAACGCGGCCTGCGACTTCGCGCCGGTCGTGATGGTCAACTGGGAGTTCTTCGACAACCAGACCCCGGCGAGCGCGAAGCGCATGGTCGACGACCTGCGCGCGGGCCGTCCGGTGGAGCCCACGCGCGGGGCGCCGCTGTGCACCTTCAAGGAGACCGCGCGGATCCTCGCCGGCTTCCCCGACGAGCGGCCGGGGGCCGTCGAGGCGAGCGGCGGAGCGGGACCCGCGTCGCTGGTGGGCCTCCGCCTGGCCAGGGGAGAGACCGCACCCGCGCGCGTGGTCCATCCGCGCGACGGCGGACCGCACGACGAGCCGCAGGACAAGGCCGTCCACGAGCCGTCCCCGACGGAGCACCTGAGCTCACACGACGCGCCACAGGACACGTCGGCCTCCGACCCGGCCCACCCGGCCGGGCCCGCCGCCGAGGAGGGGGAGTGATGACCTTGGCACCCGAACTGAAGGACACCAGTCCCGAGAAGCTGCTCGCACCCGTGCTGTCGGCCTTCTGGGACGAGGACAAGTCCTGGTCGCTGGACGTCTACAAGAGGCACGAGGGGTACGAGGGGCTCCGCAAGGCGCTCGCCATGTCGCCGGACGACCTGATCGCGTACGTCAAGGACTCCGGTCTGCGCGGCCGCGGTGGTGCGGGATTCCCGACCGGAATGAAATGGCAGTTCATTCCGCAGGGAGATGGAAAGCCGCACTATCTAGTTGTCAACGCCGACGAGTCGGAGCCCGGGACGTGCAAGGACATCCCGCTCCTCTTCGCGAACCCACACAGCCTCATCGAGGGCATTGTCATCGCGTGTTATGCCATCAGGTCGTCGCATGCCTTCATCTATCTGCGTGGTGAAGTCGTCCCAGTACTGCGGCGGCTGCACGCGGCCGTGAGCGAGGCCTACGCGGCCGGCTACCTCGGACAGAACATCCTGGGCAGCGGCCTCGATCTCGAACTCACCGTGCACGCGGGCGCGGGCGCGTACATCTGCGGTGAGGAGACCGCGCTGCTCGACTCGCTCGAAGGCCGCCGTGGACAACCGCGGCTCCGTCCCCCTTTCCCTGCTGTCGCGGGCCTCTATGCGTGTCCAACTGTTGTAAATAACGTCGAATCGATCGCGTCAGTTCCCGCAATTCTCCAAAAAGGCAAGGAATGGTTCCGGTCGATGGGCAGCGAGAAGTCTCCGGGCTTCACGCTCTACTCGCTCAGCGGCCACGTCGCCAGCCCCGGCCAGTACGAGGCCCCGCTCGGCATCACGCTCCGCCAACTCCTGGAGATGAGCGGCGGAATGCGGCCCGGGCACCGGCTGAAGTTCTGGACG
>NZ_DATCVQ010000404.1:0-3664 GCF_036566765.1 Streptomyces sp. | reverse complement strand
ATCCAGGAGCTGACCGGCCGGTCCCTGGCCGAGCCGATGGACGTCGCCGAGCTGGCGGCAGCCGCCTACGCGCTGCGGGTCGCCTCAGCGACCGAGCTGTGGGCGACCCACGCGCGGAAGCGGCCGGGCGTCAGCCCGCTGCGATCCCGGCCACCAGGTTGATCGTGCTCGCCAGCACCACCGCACCGAAGACGTACGAGAGCAAGGTGTGCCTCAGCACGACGGAGCGGATCCGGGAGCTGGTCACCGAGGTGTCGGAGACCTGGTAGGTCATCCCGAGGTTGTAGCTGAAGTAGAAGAAGTCCCGGTAGGCGGGCTTGTCGTCTGAGTTGAAGTCGATCCCGCCCGCGTCGCCGTCGTAGTAGAGGTGTGCGTAGCGCGCGGCATACATCAGGTGCAGGCTCGCCCAGGCCAGGAAGACGCCGACGAGCGCGACCGCCGCGGCCAGGCGTCCCTGGGAGGAGTGGCCGACGACCAGGAGCATCACGATCCCGAGCAGCCCGCACAGCGAGATGGCCACCACGACCAGCTCCTCGGTCGCGGGCCGGAAGTCCTCGCGGCGGGTGTTGGCGCGGGTCGTGTCGGCATCGAGCGGCCACAGCGCGATCCAGCCGGACGCGACGAACGCCGCATGGACGACGGCCACCCCGAGAAGAGTGCCGATCTGCGCGTCGAGGAGGAGTACGCCGGCCGCGGCAGTCAGCGCTCCGGCCAGCAGCGCTCCGGCCAGCCGGACGCCGGCGGCCGAGGGGAGAGGCGTGTGCGAACTCGTCCGACTCACGTCAGCAGGCTACCCGTCGTCGCCCGCCACAGCGGTCGGTGTGTGAGCCGACAGCGACTCTGGTCACGGGCTCCGAGGACGGCCAGCGCGGCGTACGGTGGTGTTCACCAGGACCGGCAGCGCGAACGAGAAGAGGACAGGTGCCCCTCAGCAGGATCGAGGAGTCGACCACCCGCAACGAGGGTGGGGTCGAGTTCGGCGGCGGACGGCTCGCGTACGCCCCTGGCGAGGCGACCGTGGCGGAGGCCATGGTCCGCCGCCCGAAGCTGCTCCCGGCCACGGCGACCAGTGGTGACGTACGTGAGCTCTTCCTCGACGACCACGTCCATGCCGCGCTGGTGTCCGACGGCGACAGGCTCCTGACCGTCATCGAGCGGCAGGACCTCGTCGAGGTTCGCGACGACGAACCGGCGACGGCGCTCGGGACCCTGCCGGGCCGAACGGTCCGTTCGGGGGCCGACCTGTGGTCGACCTGGACATCGATGACCGCTGTCGGCGTCCGCCGGCTCGCGGTGGTCGAGGACGGCCGCTGCGTCGGACTCCTCTGCCTCAAGCGCAGCGGTCGCGGCTTCTGCTGCGACGCCGGCGTGTGGGCGCGGGCTCTGGAGCGGGACAGCCGCCGCGGCTGCGTTCCTCAGTCATGACCGAGATGCGAGTAGGCAGGAGACTCAGGTGACGCCGCAGGACCGGGCGCAGGACGTACTGGCACCACCCGCGAAGGCGGCCATCTTCCTCACCGTGACGGTCAGGGACGGCAAGGAGCAGGAGGCGCGCGACGCGCTCGCGGACGTCGCCGGGGTCACCCGCGCGATCGGCTTCCGCATCCCGGAGGCTGCGCTCAGCTGCGTGGTCGGCATCGGGGCGGACGCCTGGGACCGGCTGTACGCCGTCCCGCGCCCCGACGGGCTGCACCCGTTCCGCCCGCTCGCGGGGGAGAAACACGTCGCGGTCTCCACGCCCGGCGATCTGCTGTTCCACGTCCGCGCCGGACGCCCTGACCTGTGCTTCGAGCTGGGCCGCCAGCTGATGGTGCTCTTCGACGGGCTCGTCGACTGCGTCGACGAGGTCCACGGCTTCCGCTACTGGGACGAGCGCGACCTTCTGGGCTTCGTCGACGGCACCGAGAGCCCCACGGCGGCAGTCGAGTCCGGTCCGGCCGCGCTGGTCGGCTACGGCGAGGCCGGCGCCGAGGAGACGTACGCAGGGGCCAGCTACGTCATCGTCCAGAAGTACCTCCACGACCTGGACGCCTGGGACAAGCTCTCGGTCGAGGAACAGGAGCTGGTCGTCGGCCGCAAGAAGCTCAGCGACATCGAGCTGGCCGACTCGGTCAAGCCCGACGACTCCCACGTCGCACTCAACACCATCACCGACGCTGACGGCACCGAGCGCGTGATCGTGCGCGACAACATGCCGTTCGGCGCGGTGGGCACGGGGGAGTTCGGGACGTACTTCATCGGCTACGCCGCCGACCCGGGCGTGACCGAGGAGATGCTGCGCAACATGTTCCTGGGACGTACGCCCGGCCGGCACGACCGGATCCTCGACTTCTCCACGGCCGTCACGGGATGCCTCTTCTTCGTCCCGCCCGCAGCCTTCCTCGAAGATCCGGAGCCGTTCCTCGCCCGCCCCCGGGCCTGAGCGGATGATGACGTGGCAGCGGTGAGTGCGATCGGGGGAGTGCCTGAGGCGACCATGGCCTCGCCGGGAGCGCGCACCGACCGGGCCCTGGTCGCGGCCGCCCTGGTGGCGGCGGGCTGGGGCGCCAACCAGTTCACGCCGCTGTCGGTGGTCTACCGGCTCGAGGCGGGCTGGTCGACGATGTCGGTCGTCGAGGTGTTCACCGTCTACCTGGCAGGTCTGGTCCCGGCCCTGCTCCTCGGCTGCCGGACGGCCGACAGGTTCGGCCACCGCCGGGTCGTACGCATCGCCCTGGCCATCACCGCTGCCGGAAGCCTCCTGCTGGCACTGGCCGAGGTGTCCGGCGAGGTCGTCGTCGCGAGCCGGCTGGCGACCGGGGTCGCGGCGGGGCTGATCGTCTCGGCCGGTGCCGCGTGGCTGCGCGCGCTCTCGCCCGGCCCCGACCGAGGCGCCCGCTTCGCGGTGTACGCCACAGGAGCCGGCTTCGCCCTCGGCCCGCTGCTCGCGGGCACCCTCGCCGCCTGGCTCCCGGCCCCGTCCGTGGTCCCGTGCCTGGTGCACGGCGGCTTCGCGCTGCTCGTGCTCGCGCTGACCGCCCGCATCCCGGAGATGTGCTCGATACCCGGGCCGCCGCCCGTCGCGCCGGCGAGCGACCGCTGGTCGGCCATCACCCACCCGCGGTTCGTCGGGATCGTGCTGCCCGCCAGCCCGGCGATCTTCGCGGCGGTCACGGTCTCCTACGTCGTCCTCCCGCCGTTCGTCCTCGACCGCGTCCGCGACCACGCGCCGCTCTTCAGCGGCCTGGTTGCCGCGGTCACGCTGCTGGTCGGGCTGGCGGTGCAGCCGCTAGCGGCGAAGATCGACCGTCCCGGAACGGCCCGGGCAACCCTCGTCGCGATGGGCACCGTGGTCATCGGGCTCCTGCTCGGCGCCCTCGCCATCGAGGAGGTCTCGCCGCTCCTGGTCCTCGGCGCGGCGGTCTTCCTCGGCGCCGGCTACGGCCTGACCCTGGAGTCCGGGCTGGCCGAGATCGGCCGCCTGGCCCCACCCGGCGCGCTGCCGACGGTGTCGGCACTGTTCCAGGGCGTCGCTCACAGCGGGTTCCTGGCACCACTCCTGCTGGCGGTCATGGCGAGGTCCGCGTCCTATCCTGAACTCTTGGCGGGTCTGGCCCTGATCGGCCTGATCCTGCTCATCGGCGCAGCCGTGCACGCCGCCAGGCACGCCCACCATGACCCCGCA
>NZ_DATCVQ010000403.1:0-2598 GCF_036566765.1 Streptomyces sp. | reverse complement strand
TGCTGCGGGGTCGCCTCGCGCTCGGCCTTCTTGCCGCCGAGGAGCAGCAGCCCCTGGTTGCCGGAGTCGGCGACCGAGTGGACGCTCTCGGCGAGCATGGAGGACGAACCGCTGAAGAGGAACGCCACGAACTTGGCTACGGCGATCGCGAGATTGGCGGCGAGTGCCGCCACGATCGCCTTGGTTCCGCCTGAAGCGCTCATGGGTGTACGTGTTCCCTTCGTCGGTTTCCGGCCCTGTGCCCACGCGCGGCGCACTGCGCACCGCGCCGCACCGCCGCTGTTCGGCCGGACATTTTTACATCAGGCGACGACCGTGGCGCGGAAGACCGTACCCGTACCGGACAGTTCGGTCGATTCGCCCGCCGGAACGAAGACCGACTCCCCCGGCGCGAGGGTGACTTCGCCGGCCTTGGGGCGGCCCGCGGTGGCGAGCAGGATCTGCGGGCCGCTCGTGGTGACGTCGGTCGGCGCGGCGCCCTCGGCGCGGACGTAGCGGGAGAGCCGGAACTCGTCGATCGGGGTGTCGTACAGCTCCTCGCCGGACGGCGCGGCCTCCGGGCGCAGCACGCTGGGCTCGCCCGGCTCGAAGCGGACGACGCGCAGCAGCTCGGGCACGTCGACGTGCTTGGGCGTCAGTCCGCAACGCAGCACGTTGTCGGAGTTGGCCATGATCTCCACGCCGAGACCGTCGAGGTAGGCGTGCGGAACGCCGGCGCCGAGGAACATCGCCTCGCCGGGCTGGAGTTGGACGCGGTTGAGGAGCATGGCAGCGATGACGCCTGGGTCCCCGGGGTGGTGGTGCGCGAGCTGGGCGTACGGGGCGTGGTCTCCGCCCAGGCGGGCGGCGGCGGCCGCGGCCGCGGCGACGGTGTGCGCCATCTCCTCGTGCTCGGCGGACAGCAGGGCCGTCAGGACCTCGCGCAGGGCGGCCTCTTCGGGGTGGGCGTGCAGGAGGTCGACGTACGGCTTGAGCGAGTCGACGTCGAGCGCGGCCATCAGATCGGCGGCCTCGACGGGCGCGCGGAAGCCGCAGAGCCCGTCGAAGGGGGTGAGCGCGCAGATCAGTTCGGGCTTGTGGTTGGCGTCCTTGTAGTTGCGGTGCGACGCGTCGATGGGGATGCCGGCCGCCTCCTCGGCGGCGTACCCGGCCTTCGCCTGCGCGAGGTCGGGGTGGACCTGGAGGGAGAGCGGGGCGCCGGCCGCGAGGATCTTGAAGAGGAACGGGAGGTGGGGGCCGAACTTGTCGACGGCGGCGGCGCCGAGTTCGCGTACCGGGTCGGCGTGGATGACCTCGTTGAGCGGACCGCGCGGGGTGCGCGAGGGGGCCCCGGGATGGGCGCCCATCCACATCTCGGCCTGGGGCTCGCCGGTCGGGGCGATGCCGAGCAGTTCCGGGATGGCCGTCGTGGATCCCCAGGCGTAGGGGCGGACGGTGTTGGCGAGGCGGTCCATCGGGCGCTCCAGCTTTCCTCGGTACGGCGGGAAGGGCTCGGGACAGTCACGAGCCGCCGTCGGTGTCGGTCGTCGGCTGGGCAGACGTCCCCTTCGGCGGTTCGGTTGCCGTCCCGGTGGTTCCGGCAGCGTCCACGGCCGAGGCGAGCGAGAGGTAAACGGCCGCGAAATCCGTCACGGCCAGCAGTTCGGCGAGAGCTTCGAGGTCGCCGCCCTCCTCCTCCGGCTCCAGTTCGCTGACCGCCGTGTCATGGCTGAGCGCGAGTTCGCGGGCGGCGGGGGCGGCGGTGAGGCCCTCGGCCGGGCGGTCGCGGAGCAGGACGACGCGGGCGCGCAGGGCCTGTGGCTCGTCGACGCGGTCGCGGAAGAAGTCGTCGGGGTCGGCGCCGGCGGCGAAGTCGCCGGCGAGCAGGACGCCGTGCGCGGGCAGCGCCTCGGGCAGTTCGGCGGCGAGCGCGGGCAGACCGGCGAGCTCGGCGAGCATGGCGGCGAACCGGCGCCCTGCCGGGCCGGCTGTCTCGCCCTCGGTCCAGATCAGCGGGAGCGAGTCGGCGAGTTCGGCGGCGAGCGTCTTGGCCGGGTTGCTGTACGTGGCGATGGCGGGGCCGCAGCGCTCGGCGGTGCGGTCGAGCCGGTCGGCGACCTTCTCGAGCGTCTCGGGCGGGGCGGTGAGCAGGCCGACCCGGTCGAGCAGTGCGAGCAGCGGCGTGAACAGGGCCCACAGCGAGCCGGGGCTGGCGGCGAGGATCTCCTCGTCGTACATCGCGTGCGGCGGGATCGCCAGCGGGACGACCATCCCGTGGGCGGCGACGACGGACTCGGCGAGCGGGGAGCTCTGCGGGGCGACGGCGACGACGGTGATGCCGCGCCGGTACGCCTGCTGGGCGAGGAGCGCGAGGCCGGGCTCGGAGCCGTCCGTGGTGGGGATCAGCAACAGGTCGACGGAGCCGGCCCAGCCGGGGAGCTCCCAGCGCAGGGCGCCGGCCGCCGGGGCGACGCCGGTGGGCTGGAGGCGGATGACCGGGGCGGACGCGCCGGCGAGGGTGCCGACGAGGTCGGCGACTCCGACGGCGGCGGTGCCGGGGCCCGCGACGAGGACGGCGCGGGGGCGGCCGTCGGGGCGCAGCTGCGCGATGCCGGCCTC
>NZ_DATCVQ010000402.1:0-18460 GCF_036566765.1 Streptomyces sp. | reverse complement strand
CGCGGCCGAGGCGCACGGCGACCGCAAGCGCGCCGGCCGGCTGCGCGCCCTGGCCGCCGCCGACCGCGAGCTGCTCGCCTTCGAGGGGCACGGCACCGGCCGCATCGTCGAGGTGTTCGGCGACCTGGAGAAGGCCCGGCGGATCGCCGTCGTCGTCCCCGGCTCGGACGTCAACCTCGACACGTACGGCGGCCGGTTCCGGCGCGGCGCGGCCGCGTTGAGCGCGGAGCTCGGGCCGGACGCGGCGGTGGTGGCCTGGCTCGGCTACGACACCCCGGACACCGTCGGCCCCGAGGTGCTCACCCCCGGGCGCGCCGACGAGGCCGCACCGGAACTGCGCGCGTTCATAAGCCAGTTGAGGACGTTCAACCCGGACGCGGCGATATCCGCGCTCTGCCACTCGTACGGCTCCGTGGTCTGCGGCCGCGCCGCGCGCGGCCTCGACGTCACCGACCTCGTCCTGTACGGCAGCCCCGGCACCGGCGCCGACTCGGCCGCCGCGCTCGCGACGCCGGCACGCGTGTGGGCCGGGCGGGCCTCCGGCGACTGGATCGCGAGCGTGCCGCACGCGCAGGTCGAACTCTTCGGCACGACGCTCGGCCTCGGCCCGGATCCGGCCGAACCAGGCTTCGGAGCACGGCCGTTCGCCGCCGGGGACGGCGGCCACGGCGACTACCTGGAGGCCGGGACCGTACCGCTGCGCAGCATCGCCCGCATCGTGAAGGGGGAACTCGCATGACCAGCCTGAGCACCCTGGCCCGCCGCATCGACGCGGCCACCCCGCCCGACCGGGACCGGGCCGTCGACGCGCTGCGCGCCCTGGCCATCCTCGGAGTCGTCCTCGGCCACTGGTTGGTCACCGCGCTCGTCTCCGACACCGGCACCCTGCGGACCGCCAGCCCGCTCCACTACCTCCCGGAACTCACCCCGATCTCCTGGGTGTTCCAGACGCTGGCGGTGTTCTTCCTGGTCGGCGGCCATGTCGGCGTGCGGAGCTACCTGGCGGCGCGGGAGCGCGGCACGGACTACCGGACCTGGCTGACGGCCCGGACCGCGCGGCTGTTCCGGCCGGTCGTCGCGGTGCTTGTGGTGTGGACGGCGGCCGCGGCCCTGATGCTGCTCTCCGGCGCGGAGCCGCAGACCGTCCACACCCTGGGGAAACTGGTGCTCTCCCCGCTCTGGTTCCTGCTGGTGTTCACCGCCCTGACCGCCGCGACCCCGCTGGTCGTCCGGCTCCATCCGCTCTGGCCGCTCGCGGTCGTGGCCCATGTGGACCTGATCCGCTTCGGCTTCGACGGATTGCAGGAGCTCGGCTGGATCAACGTGGCGGCCGGCTGGCTCGTCCCGTACACGCTCGGGGCGCTGTGGGCGCGCGGCGGACTGGGCCGGCGCACGGGCCGGAACCTGCTGGTGTGCGGCGCGGCGGCGACCGCGGCGCTGATCGTCTGGGCCGGCTATCCGGCCTCGATGGTCGGGGTGCCCGGGGCCGAGGTGTCCAACCTCAACCCGCCGACGCTCGCGGCCGTCTGCTTCGGTCTCGCACAGTGCGGTCTCGCGCTGATGCTGCTCGGACCGCTGCGCCGGGCGATGCGCAGGCCGCTGGCGTGGGCGGCGATCGCGCTGCTCAACCTCTCCGCGATGACGGTCTTCCTGTGGCACCAGACGGCGATGATGGCGGTCACCGCGACGGGCCTGCTGGCCGGCCGGCCGCTGGCCGGGCTGCACACGACGCCGGAGGGCGTGGACTGGATCCTGGCGCGGCTGGCCTGGCTGCCGGTGTTCGCGCTTGCGCTCGCGGTCTGCTGGACGGCGTTCCGGGCGTACGAGACGGGGGAGCGGGGCCGCAACGAGCAGCAGCGTGGCCGGAGTCGTGTTGCCGTCTCTCCTTCCCGAGTCACCCGAAGGAGGGAAGCCACCCATGCTTAGGGTGGTGCTCGTGACGACCGTTTCCGAAGTCTGGCGGGCCCTGCGCGCCGACCTCGGCGCGACCGGCCCCGACCGGCTGCCCCCGCTCAGCGGGCCGCGCGGACCGTGGGCACTGCGCTGGCTGCGGTGGCTGCCGCACGGTCTCGTGGTGATCCTCGCCGGGGCGCTCGCCGCCTTCGAGACCAAGGAGTTCACCTCCCGGCTCGGCGTGAGCGCGGTGGTGGCCGTGGTGCTGGCCGTCGCCCAGCTCGGCTGCGTCGTGGTCGCGCTCTTCCGCCCGCTGAACGCGCTGTGGCTGTCGCTGACCCTCGCCGTCGTGGTCGCCGTGACGGCGAAGTCGTACGGCGCGCCCGAAGGCGGGCCGGTCTGGCCGTGGTTCCAGGACGGGCCCTGGCCGTGGCCGATCGGCGGGCTGCTGGCCCACGCGCTGGTGCTGCTGCTGGTGTCGCTGCGGGTCAGGGTCCGGGTGACCGGCGAGGCGCTGCTGCTCAGCCTGCTCGTCGGCCCGGTGCTCGAATCGCTCACGGGGGACCACCCGCACTTCTCGACGGTGTCGTACGCGGCCGTGGCGTTCGGCGTGGTGGTCGTCGTCGGCGCGTCGCTGCGCGGCCGCCGCGAGGCGGGCGCCCGGCTCGTCGAGCAGGAGGTGCTGACGGCGGAGGAGCGCACCCGCCGCACGGTCCTGGAGGAGCGCAGCCGGATCGCGCGCGAGCTGCACGACGTCGTCGCCCACCACATGTCGGTGATATCCATCCAGGCGCAGGTCGCCCCGCTCCTGGTGAAGGATCCGCCCGAGGAGCTCCGGGAGAACCTCGCGGGCATCCGGCAGAACGCGCTCGACGCCCTGACCGAACTGCGCCGCGTCCTGGGCGTGTTGCGGGCGGAGGG
The DNA here is from genome assembly GCF_036566765.1 of Streptomyces sp. Classification (GTDB taxonomy): domain Bacteria; phylum Actinomycetota; class Actinomycetes; order Streptomycetales; family Streptomycetaceae; genus Streptomyces. Next base: position 15,646 of record NZ_DATCVQ010000402.1, on the reverse strand, counting down.
GCCGGACGGGGCGGAGGAGACCATGCCGCACGCGCCGCTGCCGACCCTCGACCGGCTGGACGCCCTGCTCGACAACGCCCGCGCGGCCGGGCTCGACGTGACCTGCCGGGTCGTCGGGGAGCGGCGGCCCTCCCCGCCGGGCGTGGAGCTGTCGGCGTACCGGATCGTGCAGGAGGCGCTGAGCAACGCGATCCGGCACGCGCCGGGCGCGGTCGCCCGGGTGGAGCTCGCGTACGCCGGGCCGGGGCTGGGCGTCCGGGTCGTCAACTCCGCGCCGGGGAAGGGCGGTCGGGCGGGCCACGGCGGACCGGGCGCCGGGCACGGGCTGCTCGGGATGCGGGAGCGCACCGCGATGCTGGGCGGCGAGCTGGCCGCCGGGCCGACGCCCGACGGCGGTTACGAGGTGTCGGCGTTCCTGCCGACGGAGGGGGAGACGGGATGACGAGCGATACCGGCGGGACGAGTGGGACGAGCAGTACGGGCGGGCCGATCCGGGTGCTGATCGCGGACGACCAGATGATGGTGCGGCAGGGTTTCACGGTGCTGCTGAACGCCGAGCCGGACCTGGAGGTCGTCGGCCAGGCGGTGGACGGCCTCGACGCCGTCTCGCGGGTCGCCGAGAAGCTGCCGGACGTCGTCCTGATGGACATCCGGATGCCGGAGCTCGGCGGCATCGAGGCGACCCGCCGGATCACCGCCGCCCACCCGGAGATCCGCGTCCTGGTGCTGACCACCTTCGACCTGGACGAGTACGTGTACGAGGCGCTGCGCGCCGGCGCGTCCGGCTTCCTGCTGAAGGACGCCTCGGCGGACCAGCTGGCGGAGGCGGTCCGGGTCGTCGCGGCGGGCGACGCGCTGCTGGCCCCGGGGGTCACCCGCCGGCTGATCGCCGAGTTCTCCCGGCTGAGCGGGGAGCCGCCGCGGGCCCCGTCGATGCGGCGGGTGGGGGATCTGACGGAGCGCGAGACGGAGGTGCTCGCGCTGATCGCGCAGGGCCTGTCGAACGCGGAGATCGCGGGGCAGCTGGTCGTGGCCGAGCAGACGGTGAAGACGCACGTGGGCCGGATCCTGGTGAAGCTGGGGGCGCGCGACCGCACGCAGGCGGCGGTCTTCGCGTACGAGACGGGGCTGGTGCGGCCGACGGGGTACTGACGTCCCGCTCAGCCCCCGTGCGCCTGACGTCCTGCTCAGCCCCGTGCGCCTGACGTCCCGCTCAGCCCCCGTGCGGCTGACCTTCTGCTCAGCCCCCGTGCGACCGCGTAGTACCTGCGACGGACGCCGAAGGATCCGCACTCAGCCGGACGACCCGCCCCCCGCCGCCCCCGTACCTTGGCTGACGTGACCGAGACGACCCGCATCCCCCGCGACAAGAGCCGCAGCCCCGAGTTCCGCCTGGCCATGGGCGCGCTCGGCGGGCTGCGGCAGGACCTCTTCCACAACGCCTTCGCGTACCGGCCGCTGCCCCGGATGGACGTGGACCGGGCCTTCACCCGGTACCTCCCGGAGCGCATACGCGCGTACACCGGCTACCTCCCGCACGCGGTCGTGGCCTTCTGCGCCTTGATGGTCTTCTTCATCGGCGTGGACACCGCCGGTGTGGGCGGGCCCGTGGCCGCCCTGTACGTGTGCCTGCCGCCCGTCGTCGTGCTGCTGTCCCTCGTCCGTCCGGTGCTGGCCTTCTGGGCCTCGCTGGGCATCACCCCGTTCATGGGCATGCTCGGCTCGTACTGGGACGGCTGGCCGTGGTCGCCGAACGCCTTCGCCGGCCATTTCGTCGTGCTCATCGTGGTCGCGGCGCGCACCCGGCCGCGGACCGCGGGCTGGATGTGGCTCGTGACCGCGGGCTACGCGTTCTTCGTGCAGATGTTCCTCGGCGTCGGGATCGGCGGGGACTCCCCGCAGCTGCTGTTCTTCTCCGCGGTCGCCCTGCTGGTCGTCACCGTCCTCCAGGTGCGCCGCCAGGCAGCGGCCGAGGTCACCGCCCAGCAGACCGTGACCGCCGTGGAGCGGTCGAAGCGGACCCTCCTGGAGGAGCGGACCACCATCGCGCGCGAGCTGCACGACGTGGTCGCGCACCACATGTCGGTGGTCGCCATCCAGGCGGAGGCCGCCCCGTACCGGGTGGAGAACCCGCCGCCGGAGCTGGAGCAGGCCTTCGCCACCATCCGGGAGAACGCGGTGGCCGCGCTGACCGAGCTGCGCCGCGTCCTCGGGGTCGTCCGGGCGGAGGACTACGAGGCCCCCGACGCCCCGCAGCCGACGCTCGCCGATCTGGAGAGGCTGATCGGCAACGTCCGCGAGGCAGGGCTCGACGTCGAGAAGACGGTGACCGGCGCGGTGCGCGAGCTGCCGCAGGGCGTGGAGCTGTCGGCGTACCGGATCGTGCAGGAGGCGCTGAGCAATGTGCTGCGGCACGCGCCGGGGGCCGGGGCGAAGGTGGAGGTGTCGTACGTCCTCGGCGGCCTGGGCCTGCGGATCGTCAACGGCCCGGCGAGGGGTCTTGTGAAAGCCTCCCCGGGGGCTGGGCACGGCATCACCGGGATGCGGGAGCGGGTGTCGATGCTGAGCGGCGAGATGACGTCCGAGCCGACCGAGGACGGCGGCTACGAGGTCACGGCGTTCATCCCCGTGACGCGTGAGGAGACGGACCAGTGATCAGGGTGCTGATCGTCGACGACCAGATGATGGTCCGCGAGGGCTTCTCGGTGCTGCTCGGCGCGATGCCGGACATCGAGGTCGTCGGCGAGGCGGTCGACGGGCGGGAGGCGATCGCGCAGACGGCGGCGCTCCGTCCTGACGTGGTGCTGATGGACATCCGGATGCCGGAGCTGAACGGCATCGAGGCGACCAGGGCGATCGTCGCGGCCAACCCGGAGGCGAAGGTGCTCGTCCTGACCACCTTCGACCTCGACGAGTACGTGTACCAGGCGCTGCGCGCCGGGGCGTCGGGCTTCCTGCTGAAGGACGCCTCGGCCCGGCAGCTGGCCGAGGGAGTGCGGGTGGTCGCGGCGGGCGAGGCGCTGCTGGCGCCGACCGTGACGAAGCGGCTGATCACCGAGTTCGCGAAGGCGGCCGAATCGCCGCGGCCGCCGGCGCTCTCGCAGATCGGGGAGCTGACGGAGCGCGAGACGGAGGTGCTCGTGTTGATCGCGCAGGGCCTGTCGAACGCGGAGATCGCCGACCACCTGGTGGTGGCCGAGTCGACGATCAAGACGCATGTGAGCCGGATCCTGGTGAAGCTGGGCCTGCGGGACCGGACACAGGCGGCGGTGTTCGCGTACGAGGCGAGACTGGTGCAGGTGGGCGGGTAGCGTCCAGCCATGGATGCTGCTTTCGACCCCTGGTCACCGGAGTTCGTCGCCGACCCCTACCCCGCCTACGCCGAACTGCGGGCGGCGGGCCGCGCCCACTGGTACGCGCCGACCCGGCAGTGGCTGATCCCGCACTACGAGGACGTCTCGGCGCTCCTGCGGGACCGGCGGCTCGGCCGTACGTACACGCATCGCTTCACCCACGAGGAGTTCGGCCGAGAGGCCCCGGACGCGGCGCACGAGCCCTTCCACACCCTCAACGACCACGGGCTGCTCGATCTCGAGGCGGCGGATCACACCCGGATCCGGCGACTCGTCTCGAAGGCGTTCACGCCGAGGACGGTGGAGCAGCTGGCGCCGACGGTACGGCGGCTCGCCGCCGATCTGGTCGGGGACCTGGTGGAGCGGGGCGGCGGCGATCTGCTGGCGGACGTGGCGGAGCCGCTGCCCGTCGCGGTGATCGCCGAGATGCTGGGGATCCCGGAGGAGGACGAGGAACGGGGGATGCTGCGGCCCTGGTCGGCCGCGATCTGCGGGATGTTCGAGCTGAACCCGTCGGAGGAGACGGCCCGGCGGGCGGTGCAGGCCTCGATCGAATTCTCCGACTATCTCCGGGAGTTGATCGCGCGCCGGCGGAAGACCCCGGGCGACGACCTCATCTCGGGCTTGATCGGCGTCGAGGAGCTGACCGAGCAGGAGATGATCTCCACCTGCGTGCTGCTCCTGAACGCGGGCCACGAGGCCACGGTGAACACCACGGTCAACGGCTGGTGGACGCTGCTGAAGGAGGGCGCCCGTCCGGATCCCGGAAAGTTGTCCACAGCTGTGGAAGAACTGCTCCGGTACGACACTCCGCTCCAGATGTTCGAGCGCTGGGTGCTCGACGACATCGAGATCGGCGGCCAGGTGATCCCGCGCGGCTCGGAGGTGGCCCTGCTCTTCGGCTCCGCCAACCGGGACCCGGCCCGCTTCGGCCCGACCGCCGACGCCCTGGACCTGACCCGCGAGGACAACCCCCACATCACCTTCGGCGCGGGCATCCACTACTGCCTGGGCGCACCGCTGGCGCGCGTGGAGCTGTCCGCGATCTTCGCCGAACTGCTCCACCGCGCGCCGTCGTTGCGCCTCGCGGAGGACCCGGTATGGAAGCCGGGCTATGTGATCAGGGGCTTCGAGAAGCTGCTGGTAGAGCTCTGACGCCCCCCGTTGTGGGCATTCGTTCCGCTGTGGGGGTCCGCCCGGGACGAAGTCCTTGGGGGAGGAACGGGTGGGCACAACGCCCGGTGACGGGTGCCCGTACGGGCACCGGTCACCCCGGGGGGCTTGGGCCCCGGTTCAGCAGGCCACGTCCCGGTGGCGCAGCCGCCACAGGCCGGCCGCCGTGAGGGCCACGGCGATCGCGGTGAGCACCACAAGCGGCGTCCACTCCATCGTCGGCCCCGGCAACTTCGGCAGGTGCCCGAAGGGCGACACGTCCAGCACCGCCTGCGGCAGGTTCAGTGCCGGGCCGATCCACCCCAGGACCAGGGCGAGACCCGCCGCGCCCCAGGCGGCTGCCGCCGCCTTCGGCACCGCCCCCCAGAGCAGCACCGCCAGGCCCCCGAGCAGCCAGATCGCGGGCAGTTGGGCCAGCGCCGCCCCGAGGATCGCCCCGAAGTCACGGCCGTACGAGACGTACAGTCCCACCGCCGCCAGGCTCATGATCAGCGCCGCCCCGCCGAACGCGATCACCAGGTGTCCGGCCGCCCACCGCAGCCGGCCCAGCGCGTTCGCAAGGAGCGGTTCGGCGCGCTGCGAGGTCTCCTCGCCGTTCAGCCGCAGCACCGAGCCGACCACGTACAGCGCCGCGATCATCCCGAACAGGCCGACCATCGTGGCGAGGAAGGCGTCCGTCAGGGCGCTCTGCCCGCCCATCCGCTCGAAGATCTGCTTCGCCTGCTCGTTGTCCCCGACGATGTCCGCCGCGCCCTCGACCATCCCGCCGAAGACCACGCCGACCGCGAGGAACCCGAGCGACCAGCCGAGCACGCTGCCGCGCTGCAGCCGCCACGCGAGGCCGCCCGCAGTGGCGAGCCGCCCCTCGGCCGGGCCCGGCCGGGTCGGCAGGAAGCTCATGCCGACGTCGCGCCGGCCGGTCAGCGCGTACGCGAGCACCGTCTGGACGAGCACGGCCGCAGCGATCAGCAGCAGCACCCACCAGCGCTCGCCGCCGTACGCCCGTACGTTCTCCGCCCACCCGATAGGCGAGACCCACGTCAACACGGACGAGCCTCCCCCTAGGACTCCGTCCTGGGAGGTGCCCCCAGCCGTCCCCGCGTCACCCGCCGCCCGCAGCACGAAGGCCAGCCCCAGCACCGCCCCCGTCAGCCCCTTCGCGAGCCGCGCGCTCTCCGTGAGCTGGGCGACGATCGCGGCCGTGGCGGCGAACAGCATGCCGGTGCCGCCCACCGCGAGCCCGAGGGCGAGCGCGCCGCCCGCGCCCTGGCCGGCCAGTCCTGCGGTGACGATCAGTGCGACGGCGGTGTTGGCGACCAGCGCAGCGAGGAGCGCCGCCGTCAGCGGGGCGCGACGCCCCACCGCTCCGGCGGAGAGCATCTCCTGACGGCCCGTCTCCTCTTCCTCCCGGGTGTGCCGGACGACGATGATCAGGCTCATCACGGCCGCGAGCGTCGCGGCGAAGACCCCGAACCGCCAGGCGACCAGGCCGCCGAGGGAGTCCGCGAAGACCGGCCCGTACAGCGACCGGAGCGAGCTGTTGGCGTTCATCGACGCGGCGAGCTGGGCGCGTGCGGCGGGGGTGCCGTACAGGCTCTCCAGGGAGCCGACCCCGCTGGCGACCATGCCGCCGACGACCAGGGCCCACAGCGGCATCATCAGCCGGTCGCGCCGCAGCGCGAGCCGGGCCAGGCTGCCGGCGCCGGTCAGGGGAACCGTGAGCGTGCTCATCGCGCCATCGCCTCGTCGTCCGCGTAGTGACGGAGGAACAGCTCCTCCAGGGTGGGCGGGGTGCTGGTCAGCGAGCGCACCCCGGACTCGGTGAGGGAGCGCAGGACCGCGTCGAGCTTGTCGGTGTCGACCTGGAGCCGGACCCTGCGGCCCTGTACGTCGAGGTCGTGCACGCCGGGCAGGTGGGCGAGCCCGTTCGGGGCGCCGGCGAGCTCGGCGCTGACGCTGGTACGGGTGAGGTGGCGCAGCTCCGCGAGCGAACCGCTCTCCACCGTGCGGCCCTTGCGGATGATGCTGACCCGGTCGCAGAGGGTCTCGACCTCGCTGAGGATGTGGCTGGAGAGGAGCACCGTCGCGCCCCGGTCGCGGGCCTGCTCGACGCAGCTCTGGAAGACCTCCTCCATCAGCGGGTCCAGGCCGCTGGTGGGCTCGTCGAGGATGAGCAGGTCGACGTCGGAGGCGAAGGCGGCGACGAGGGCGACCTTCTGGCGGTTGCCCTTGGAGTACGTGCGGCCCTTCTTGGTCGGGTCGAGTTCGAACCGCTCGATCAGCTCGGCCCGCCGCGCCTTGTCCAGGCCCCCGCGCAGCCGCCCGAACAGGTCGATGACCTCGCCGCCGGAGAGGTTGCGCCACAGCGTCACGTCGCCGGGGACGTACGCGATGCGGCGGTGCAGTTCGACAGCGTCCTGCCAGGGGTCCCGGCCGAGGAGCTGGGCCGCGCCGGAGTCGGCGCGCAGCAGTCCGAGGAGGACCCGGATGGTGGTGGACTTCCCGGCCCCGTTGGGGCCGAGGAAGCCGTGGACCTCGCCGGTCTCGACGGTGAGGTCGAGGCCGTCCAGCGCGTGCGTCCGCCCGAACGACTTGTGCAGTCCGGCGACGGTGATTGCCTTCGTCATGCTTCAGAACGTACGCTACTTTCACAAAGTTGTGAAGTTAAGAAAGCGTATAAAGTCGAGGCGTCAGGGCGAGCGAGGGAGACGATGACAGGCATGACCAGCAGCAACGCAGAAGAAGTGGCCCGCTTCGTAGAACGCTTCGCCGCCGAACTGACCGAGGCCGGCATGCAGCGCATGGCGGCCCGTGTCTTCGCGGCCCTGCTCGCCTCCGAGCCGGGCGCCCTGACCTCGGCCGAACTGGCCGAACAGCTCCAGATCAGCCCCGCGGCCGTCTCGGGCGCGATCCGCTACCTCACCCAGGTCGGCCTGGTCAGCCGCGAACGCGACCCCGGCACCCGCCGCGACCGCTACGTCCTCCACAACGGCGTCTGGTACGAGACCTTCACCCGCCGCGACCAGATCCTGACCCGCTGGGAGAAGGTCCTGCGCGACGGCGCGGAGATCCTGGGCCCCGACACGGCGGCGGGCGCCCGCACGGCCGAGACGGCCGAGTTCTTCGAGTTCCTCCAGAAGGAGATGCTCGCCACGATGGACCGCTGGCGCGAACACCGCGCGGCTCAGACGGGCGGAGCGATCTCGGGCTGACCCGCCGCGAGCCGGTCGAGGAGCGCGGCGGGCACGTCACTACGGGCAGGTCATGACTCACCCGCCCCGGCCGGAAGGGCCGGCAGGGTCAGGCTCCAGGCGTTCTCTCGGACCGTCCAGGTGCGGTGGTGGATGGGGGGTGAGGTGCGGGAATCCGCGTGGTAGCGGAACTCGGGGCCGCCGGTCACCGTGAGGGTGCGGGCCTCTGCTCGTACCGGTGGGGCGTTCGGGGGGCGGACGAGGATTTCCGCTACGCCTCCCAGGGAGCGGACCGTCACCGCCTCCACCGGCTCGTCCACGTCGGTGAGCAGGACCCCGTCCGCCTCCACCCGCAGCCGGTGTGTGCGGATGCCGCCCTGGGCCGGGACCGTGCGGACCAGCGTCCGTACCAGCGTGCTCCACACCGTCGCGGGCAGCGGCTCGCGCAGGGCGACCCGGCCCGGCGTCGCCGGGATCCGCACGCCGCCGAGCACCACGCCGTCGCCGTCGTCGACCAGCAGGTCCAGACGGCGCACCACCCCGTCGACGACCGCCCGCGCCGCCGCCACCGCGCCCGGCGGCACGCCGAGCGACCTGGTCAGTTCGAGTGATCCCGGCGCGCCGATCGGGACGACCGAGAGCGCGCCGTCGGCGAGCTCACGCTCCCGATGCAACAGCGTCACCGTCCGTAGCAGCGTCCGGTCGTCGCCGACCACGACGGGGCGGCGCGAACCCCGCCGGGCCAGGGCCCGGGCGAATTCCTCGGGGCTGTCCGGCAGGCAGATTTTCGTTTCCGCCGCTGCGCACAACACATCTTTCGCGATCCGTACGGACTCGCCGTCACTTCGGCGGGCGACCGGGTCGATGACCACCAGCAGCTGGTCGTGAGCCGACACCTCGGTCCTTCCTCGGGTAGCATCTTTGTGCAAGAGCCCCTTGCGCTATTGCGCCAGGGGCTTCGTCTATTCCGGGGCAACCGGACCGAAGACTCAGGCAAGGCTGTGGCCCCCTGACCTTGGTCTTGCCCCGCCCGGAAGGGGTGTACGCCTGTGCCCGCACTTGTGCTGCTCGGTGCTCAGTGGGGTGACGAGGGCAAGGGAAAGGCCACCGACCTCCTCGGTGGATCCGTGGACTATGTGGTGCGTTACCAGGGCGGCAACAATGCCGGCCACACGGTCGTCGTAGGCGACCAGAAGTATGCGCTCCACCTCCTCCCTTCCGGAATCCTCTCGCCGGGGTGTACCCCGGTCATCGGAAACGGCGTCGTCGTCGACCCGGCGGTCCTGCTCTCCGAGCTGAGCGGGCTGAACGAGCGCGGCGTCGACACGTCCAAGCTCCTGATCAGCGGTAACGCTCACCTGATCACCCCGTACAACGTCACCCTCGACAAGGTGACGGAACGGTTCCTCGGCAAGCGCAAGATCGGCACCACCGGTCGCGGCATCGGCCCGACCTACGCCGACAAGATCAACCGCGTCGGCATCCGGGTCCAGGACCTGTACGACGAGTCGATCCTCACCCAGAAGGTCGAGGCGGCGCTGGAGGGCAAGAACCAGCTGCTCGCCAAGCTGTACAACCGCCGGTCGATCGACGCCGCGCAGATCGTCGAGGAGATGCTCCAGTACGCGGAGCAGATCAAGCCGTTCGTCGCGGACACCACCCTGATCCTCAACAACGCGCTGGACGAGGACAAGGTCGTGCTCTTCGAGGGCGGCCAGGGCACCCTGCTCGACGTCGACCACGGCACGTACCCCTTCGTCACCTCCTCGAACCCGACCGCGGGCGGCGCCTGCACGGGTACGGGCGTGGGTCCGACGAAGATCAGCCGGGTCATCGGCATTCTCAAGGCGTACACGACCCGCGTCGGCGCCGGCCCGTTCCCGACCGAGCTGTTCGACCAGGACGGCGAGGACCTGCGCCGCATCGGCGGCGAGCGCGGTGTCACCACCGGCCGTGACCGGCGCTGCGGCTGGTTCGACGCGGTCATCGCCCGCTACGCGACCCGCGTCAACGGCCTGACCGACTTCTTCCTCACCAAGCTCGACGTGCTCACCGGCTGGGAGCAGATCCCGGTCTGCGTCGCGTACGAGATCGACGGCAAGCGCGTCGAGGAGCTGCCGTACTCGCAGACAGACTTCCACCACGCGAAGCCGATCTACGAGATGCTGCCGGGCTGGTCCGAGGACATCACCAAGGCCAAGACCTTCGCCGACCTGCCGAAGAACGCGCAGGCGTACGTGAAGGCCCTGGAGGAGATGTCGGGCGCCCCGATCTCCGCGATCGGCGTCGGCCCCGGCCGCACCGAGACGATCGAGATCAACTCGTTCCTGTAGGACGACGAGCGCGGTACGAAGGGCCCGTTTCCCCGGTGGGGACGGGCCCTTCGGCCTGCCTACGGCCGGACGTACACGCCAGGCTCCCCGTCCGCCGTCATGCCGTAGATCAGCAGCTGATCCTTGCCGTCCCGGCGCTGGATGCGCAGGTTCGCGGAGCCGTTCTCCGCGCACTCCTTCTGGTCCCAGACCTCGGGGTCGCGGATCTCGGGGCTCAGGATCGGGTAGGGGGCCGTGCCGCCGAGTACGGCGGTGGCGGTGCAGCTGTAGGTCTCGCCGGTGAGGTTGCCCTGGTCGTCGGTGCGCGGGTACGTCTGCTCGAAGCGGACGAGGGGCGCGCCGACCGGGCCCTGGGTGATGGTGAGGCCGCGGTCGTAGCGGCTCGCCACGTGCTTCGGCAGGTCGGGGAACGGGACCTCCTGCCAGCGGCCGACGAAGGCCGCGGGCACGGCGTCCGCGCCGGTCCGCGCCTTGCGGAAGGTGGCCTTGACCACACCGGAGGTCCACTCCACGACGTTCGACCCGCGCAGGGTCAGCGTCTGATGGGCGGCCGGGGTGCAGCGGCCGGCGGGGACGCTGGTGGTGACGTCGGACTCGCCGAGGACCACCTTGTCCTCGTCGGCCGAGACCAGCACGGACCGGCCCATGCACAGCCGGTCGCCGGAGACCTGCACGTAGATGCCGGCCTTCGCCCCCGCCGCCCCCTGGACGATCTCGACGCGGGCCGTCTCGTACGGCGCGTCCGCGGCGCCCTTCAACACGCCCTCCCACGCGCCGATGAGGGCCGCCGGGACGATGCCCGCCGGCCGGGCGGCGACGCCGGACTTCGTGTCGCGGGGGCGGTCCTTCTGCGCGTCGATCCCGGTGGTCGGATCGGGCCAGAAGACGTACGTGAGCGTGGCCGCCGCCGCCACCGCGAGCGCGGCGACCAACGCGACCGGGCCCTTGCGCCGCCGTGGGGGCGCGGACGGGAGCGGCGTCGGGTCCCCGGGCGCGGGGGCGGCCGTGGCCGCCGCCTCGGCCTCCAGGACCCGGGCCGCGTGCCGGCCGAGCCGGGCGAGAACCTCCGCCGGGAGCCACGGCTCGGGTACGGCCAGCGTCTCGACGAGCTCCTCGGCCGACGGACGGTCCGCCGGGTCCTTCGCCAGGCAGGCCCGGGCAAGCCCGGCGAGCTCGGGCGGCAGGCCGGTCAGGTCGGGCTCGTCATGGGCGATCCGGAACATCGTCGCGTGCACGCCGCTGTCCACCGTCCCGAACGGCGCCCGGCCGGTCGCCGCGTACACCAGCACCGAGCCCAGGCAGAACAGGTCCGACGCGGGCGTCAGCCGCTCCCCGCGCACCTGCTCCGGCGACATGAACCCCGGCGAGCCGACGAGCGCCCCGGTGCTGGTCAGGCCGCCGTCGGTGACTGTGTCGACGGCCCGGGCGATGCCGAAGTCGATGATCTGCGGACCGTCCACGGTGAGCAGGACGTTCGACGGCTTCAGGTCGCGGTGCACAAGCCCCGCGGCGTGGACGTGGGTGAGCGCCCGGGCAAGCCCCGCGGCCAGGCCCCGTACGGACTGCGGCGGCAGCGGCCCCGACTCGTCGGCCACCACGGTCCGCAGCGACGGCCCCGGTACGTACCCGATGGCCACCCACGGCGCGTCGGCCGAGGTGTCCGAGCCGAGCACCGGCGTCGTGCCGGTCCCGCCGACCCGCTCCAGCGCCGCGACCTCGCGCGCGAAGCGCCGCCGGAACTCGTCCTGCTCCGCCAGCTCGGCGTGCACGACCTTGACCGCCACGGTCCGGCCGCCTTCCGAGCGGGCCAGGAACACCCGGCCCATGCCGCCGACCCCCAGCCGGCCCAGCAGACGGAACGGGCCGATGGCTACCGGGTCTTCGGGATTCAAGGGCTCCACGTCGACAGAGCATGCCAGACACCCGTTGCCCCCTCACCACCGTTCGCCCCCCTTCACCGGTGTCACGCCTTCCCATTCGGCGGTGCGGGGTGTTCCGCTTCCCGCCGCCCGCTCCTTCCCCGCTCCTTCCCCGAGCCTTCCCCGCTCCTTCCCCGCCCCTCCCCGTCCGGCGTCGTCCGCGTTGCCGGTGGTGCGGGCGGTGGGTTCAATGGCCCCGAGGGGGCCTGCCGTCCGATCAGCCTGATCCATAACGATCCGTCCGATCCGTCCGATCCGTCCGAGAGGAACCCCGATGCGCGTGGTCGAAGTGTCCGCCTACGGCGGTCCGGAAGTGCTGCGGACGGCCCACCGTCCCGAACCGGAGGCCGGTGCGGTGCCGGGCGAGGTACGCGTCCGGCTCAAGGCCACTACCGTCAACCAGGCCGATCTTGCGATCCGTGCGGGCGAGTTCGCCGACGTCATGCCCGACCTCAGGCTCCCCTTCGTGCTGGGCTTCGACTTCGTCGGCCGGCTCCTCGACCCGGCCCCCGGACTGGCGGAAAAGCAACGCGTCGCCGGCTTCGTCCCCTGGTTCCAGCGACCAGGCCGGGGCACGTACGCGGAGGTCATCACCGTCGACCCGGCCTGGCTGGCCCCCGTTCCCGACGAGGTGGACGTGGTCGACGCGGCTTCCGTCCCGTTCAGCTCCCAGACCGCCCACGAGGCCTTGGAGCACCTCGCGCTCCCCGAGGGCGCGACCGTCTTCATCTCAGGCGCGAGCGGTGTCGTGGGCCGCTTCGCCGTGCAGCACGCCGCCGAACGCGGCCTGCGCGTCATCGCGCTCTCCCATGAGGGCGGCGAGGGCGAGCTGAAGGTGCTCGGCGCGGAGCACACCATCCTGCGTGGCGAGCCGGAGACGGTCGTCGCGGAGGTGCTGCGGCACTCGCCGGAGGGCGTGGACGGCGTCTTCGACCCGGCCCGTATCGCCGACCCGCTGTTGCGCGTGGTCAAGGACGGCGGCGTCTTCATCGCCGGCCACGCGTCCTCGGTCCCGGTCGCGGAGCGCGACATCAGGGCCCACACGTTCGCGACCACCTCCGACGGCGCGCGGCTGAAGGGGATGCTGGAGCGTCTGGCCGAGCGCAAGCTCACCACCCGCGTGGCCGACGTCTTCCCCCTGGAGGAGGCCGCCGAGGCCCACCGCCGAGCGGAGTCCGGCGGTCGCCTGGGCCGCATCGTCCTGGTGATCTGACGCGCCGCCCGCGCCCGCGCCCCGGGGCCTGAGCCCCCGGGGCCTCAGGCCCCCAGTCCCTGCCGGTCCGCCCACGCCGTGATCGCTGCCGCGATCTCCTCCGGCCGGTCCTCGGGGGCCTGGTGGCCCGCCGGGCCGCAGTGCACCGTCTCCAGCGCGGATATGTGCTCCGCGCACCAGGCCGCCGCAGCCTCGTCGATCATCAGCGTCGGCGACGTGTCGAAGGTCAGCAGCAGCTTCGGCACCCCGGCGCTGTCCGCCAGCCAGTCGCCGTACTCCTTGATCCGCGCGACCGCCTGCGCCGGCTCGCCGTCCAGCGGCATCGTGCGCGCCCACTCCAGCATGGGCCGCCTGCTCTCCCGCGTCGGGTACGGAGCGCGGTAGACCGCCAGGTTCTCCTCGCTCAGGCCGGTGAGCACGGTCTGCTTCAAGGAGTTCTCGATGAAGAGGTTCTTGTCGAGGACCAGCTCCTCGCCGACCCCCGGCGTCTTGATCGCCTCCCAGCGGCTCCGCGCCCCCGCCGGGAACTCGTCCCAGGACATCGGCTTCAGGATCGTCTCCATGAACGCCACCCCCTGCACCCGCTCCGGATGCCGGGCGGCCCAGTCGAAGGCGAGCGCCCCGCCCCAGTCCGTCCCGACCAGAACCACCTCGTCGAGCCCGAGCGCGTCGATCCAGGCGTCCAGATACCGCGCGTGGTCAGCGAAGGAGTAGTCGATCTCGGGCTTTTCCGAGCGTCCCATCCCGATCAGATCCGGCGCGAGCACCCGCCGGGAGCCCCCGATCGCCGGCAGTACGTGCCGCCAGAGGTGCGAGGAGGTGGGGTTGCCGTGCAGAAACACCAGCGGGACGCCGGAGGCCGACGCGGTGCCGAGCTCCTCGTAGTACATCGTCGAGCCGAGGACATTGATCGTGGACATGCCGTTCACTCCCCTAATGTTCGGGCGACTAACGTTTACTGCACTAACGAAGCTACATCGTTCGTCGCCCTAACGCAAGGGGTAATCTGCGGACCATGACCAGCAGCGAGATGAACGAGCCCGAGCCCGAGATGCCGGCCCGGCTGCGCGCCCTGCCCAGCCGCCTTCTCGGCCTGACGGCGGCGCGGGCGGACCGCCTGGTCAGCGCGGGCCTCGCGGAGGAGGACGCCCGGAAGTGGCACTACGCGGTGCTCGTCTCCCTCGACGAGTACGGCCCGGCCAGCCAGGCGGCCCTGAGCCGCAGCACGGGCATCTACCGCAGCGACCTCGTCTCCGTCATCAACGAACTCGCCGAGCGCGGCCACGTCGAGCGCACCCCCGACCCCGAGGACCGCCGCCGCAACGTCATCACCCTGACCGAAAAGGGCCGCAGGCACCTCGACCGCCTCGACGAGGTGCTGACGAGGGTGCAGGGCGAGCTGATGGAACCTCTCTCCAAGGCCGAACAGGCCCTGCTCGCCCAGTTGTTGGAGCGCATGCTCGACCGCTGACGGCTGCTGAAGGCGGCCGACGATCGCGGCTAACCGCCGCTGACCACTACCGCCGGACAGGTCGGACCAATCATCGGATCCCGAGTGTCACAACCTTTGGTCTAGACCTTGACAGGTCCAGACCAAAGCCGCTTCGCTGGCCTTCCCCCACGGAAGGACGAGCGCATGCTGCGACGTCTGCTCACACTCGTGTCCGCCCTCTGTACGGTCGTCGGTCTGGCCGTACTCCTCCCCGCCTCAGCAGCCACCGGCGCGGCCGCGGCGGCCTGCGCGACCCCCTGGAACTCCTCCAGCGTCTACACCGGCGGCATGACCGCCTCGCACAACGGCCACAACTGGTCCGCCAAGTGGTGGACCCAGAACGAGACCCCCGGCACGACCGGCGAGTGGGGCGTCTGGGCCGACCAAGGCGTATGCAGCGGCGGCGGCACGACCCCGCCCCCGGCCGGCGGATTCGTCGTCTCCGAGGCCCAGTTCAACCAGATGTTCCCGAGCCGGAACTCCTTCTACACGTACAGCGGCCTCACGGCGGCCCTCAGCGCCTATCCCGCCTTCGCCAACACCGGAAGCGACACGGTGAAGCGGCAGGAGGCCGCCGCCTTCCTCGCCAACGTCAGCCACGAGACCGGTGGCCTGGTCCACATCGTCGAGCAGAACACCGCCAACTACCCGCACTACTGCGACTGGAGCCAGTCCTACGGCTGCCCCGCCGGCCAGGCCGCGTACTACGGCCGCGGACCCATCCAGCTCTCCTGGAACTTCAACTACAAGGCCGCGGGCGACGCCCTCGGCATCAACCTCCTGAACGACCCGTACCGCGTGGAGCGCGACGCGGCCGTCGCCTGGAAGACCGGCCTCTGGTACTGGAACACCCAGAACGGCCCCGGCACCATGACCGGCCACAACGCCATGGTCAACAGCGCCGGCTTCGGCCAGACCATCCGCTCCATCAACGGCTCGCTGGAGTGCGACGGCAAGAACCCGGCGCAGGTC
>NZ_DATCVQ010000401.1:0-15683 GCF_036566765.1 Streptomyces sp. | reverse complement strand
GGCGCGGTGCGCGGTCGAGCCTGCCGTGCGGCCGGAGCCGAGCAGCGAACGCAGCGGGGCCAGCGTGTCGTTGGTGAGCCGGCCGGACCAGGCCAGGTCCCACAGGGCGTCCGCCAGGTGCGGATCGGTCGCGTCCGGGTGCGTGGTGGCCCGGACCTGGTCGGCGATCTGGCGGAAGAACAGACCGTACCCACCGGCCAGCGCGGTGAGCACCGACTCGTGCAGTGCGGTGAGTTCGAGCGGATGGGCCGGGGGGAGCAGCAGCGGCGCCGCGTCCGCGAGATAGAGCGAGATCCAGCCGTCCTTGCCGGGCAGCGCGCCCGCGCCGGCCCACAGCACCTCGCCGGTGGTGGTGAGTTCGTCGAGCATCCCCGGGTCGTAGCCGGTGACCCGGGACGGCAGGATCAGCTTCTCCAGCGCCGAGGCCGGCACCGGCGCGCCCTGCAACTGCTCGACGGCGCGGGCCAGCCCGTCGATCCCGCGCAGCCCGCCGCCGCCCAGATGCTGCCATTGCGGCAGGAAGGTCGCGAGCGCGGCGGGCGGCACCGGCTCCAGTTCGTGCCTCAGCGCGGCCAGCGAACGGCGGCGCAGCCGGCGCAGCACCGCCGCGTCGCACCACTCCTGGCCGATCCCGGACGGATGGAACTCGCCCTGGACGACCCGGCCGGACGCCGCGAGCCGCTGCAGCGCCCCGTCGGTGACCGCCGGGCCGAGGCCGAAGCGGGCCGCGGCCTCGGAGGAGGTGAACGGGCCGTGCGTACGCGCGTACCGGGCGAGGAGATCGCCCAGCGGGTCCTTCACCGGCTCCGTGAAGGCCTCCGGGACGCCGACCGGCAGCGCCGTGCCCAGCGCGTCGCGGAGCCGGCCCGCGTCCTCGATCGCCGCCCAGTGATCGGTGCCCGCGATCCGGACCTTGATCGCGCGGCGGGCCCGGGACAGCTCCTCGGCCCACGGCGGCTCCGCGCCCCGCTCTGCCAGCTGGGCGTCGGTCAGCGGCCCGAGGACCCGCAGCAGGTCGGCGACCCCCTCCACGTCCTTGATCCGCCGGTCGTCGGTGAGCCACTGGAGCTCGCGCTCCAGCTCGGACAGCACGTCCGCGTCGAGCAGTTCGCGCAGCTCCGCCTGGCCCAGCAACTCGGCGAGCAGCCGCGAGTCCAGCGACAGGGCCGCGGCGCGGCGCTCCGCGAGCGGCGAATCCCCCTCGTACAGGAACTGGGCCACGTAGCCGAAGAGCAGGGAGCGGGCGAACGGGGACGGCTCCGGCGTGGTCACCTCGACCAGGCGGACCCGGCGGGACTCGAGGTCGCCCATCAGCTCGGTCAGGCCCGGCACGTCGAAGACGTCCTGGAGGCATTCGCGCACCGCCTCCAGGACGATCGGGAACGAGCCGAACTCGCTCGCCACCTGGAGCAGTTGGGCGGCGCGCTGGCGCTGCTGCCACAGCGGGGTCCGCTTGCCCGGGTTCCGCTTGGGCAGCAGCAGGGCGCGCGCCGCGCACTCCCGGAACCGGGAGGCGAACAGCGCCGAGCCGCCGACCTGGTCGGTGACGATCTGGGAGACCTCGCCCTTGTCGAAGACGACGTCCGCCGCCCCGACCGGGGCCTGCTCCGAGTCGTACGTCGAGTCCAGGTGCACCGGGTCCTGGTCCAGCAGGTCCAGGCCCATCAGATCCGCGTCCGGCAGACGCAGCACGATGCCGTCGTCGGCGTGCATGACCTGCGCGTCCATGCCGTACCGCTCGGACAGCCGGGCGCCGAGCGCCAGCGCCCACGGGGCGTGCACCTGCGCTCCGAAGGGGGAGTGGATCACGACCCGCCAGTCGCCCAGCTCGTCGCGGAACCGCTCCACCAGGATCGTGCGGTCGTCGGGGACGTGGCCGCAGGCCCGGCGCTGCTCGTCCAGGTACGCGATCACGTTGTCCGCCGCCCAGGCGTCCAGGCCCGCGGCGAGCAGCCGCAGCCGGGCGTCCTCCTCGCTCAGCGAGCCGACCTCGCGCAGGAACGCGCCCACCGCACGCCCCAGTTCGAGCGGCCGGCCCAGCTGGTCGCCCTTCCAGAACGGCAGCCGGCCCGGCACCCCGGGGGCCGGCGAGACCAGCACCCGGTCCCGGGTGATGTCCTCGATCCGCCACGAGGTGGTGCCCAGCGTGAAGACGTCCCCGACCCGGGACTCGTACACCATCTCCTCGTCGAGCTCGCCGACCCGGCCGCCGCCCTTCTTCGGGTCGGAACCGGCCAGGAAGACGCCGAACAGGCCGCGGTCCGGGATCGTGCCGCCCGAGGTCACCGCAAGGCGTTGCGCGCCGGGCCGCCCGGTGACCGTCCCGGCGACCCGGTCCCACACCACCCGCGGTCGCAGCTCCGCGAACGCGTCCGACGGGTAGCGGCCGGCCAGCATGTCGAGGACGGCCGTGAACGCCGACTCGGGCAGCGAGGCGAACGGCGCTGCCCGCCGGACCGCCGCCAGCAGGTCGTCGACCTGCCAGGTGTCCAGGGCGACCATCGCCACCAGCTGCTGCGCCAGCACGTCCAGCGGGTTGGCGGGGATCCGCAGCGACTCGATCGCGCCGGTCCTCATCCGCTCCGTCACCACGGCCGCCTGCACCAGGTCGCCCCGGTACTTCGGGAACACGACGCCCGTGGAGACCGCGCCCACCTGGTGGCCGGCCCGGCCCACCCGCTGGAGACCGGAGGCGACCGACGGCGGCGACTCGACCTGGACCACCAGGTCCACCGCGCCCATGTCGATGCCCAGCTCCAGGCTGGACGTGGCGACGACCGCGGGCAGCCGGCCCGCCTTCAGGTCCTCCTCCACCAGGGCCCGCTGCTCCTTCGACACCGAGCCGTGGTGCGCCCGGGCCAGCAGCGCGGGAGCGCCCTGCGCCGCCCCGGACTGCGCCATGATCTCGGCGGGCGGCCGGCCCTCGGGCAGAGCCTCGCCGACCGCGCGCTCGTACGCGATCTCGTTGAGCCGGTTGCACAGCCGCTCGGCGAGCCGGCGGGAGTTGGCGAAGACGATCGTCGAGCGGTGCGACTGGACGAGGTCGGCGATGCGCTCCTCGACATGCGGCCAGATCGACGGCTTCTCGCCGCCCTCCCGCTCCTCGGAGGCCGGCGAGCCGCCCAACTCCCCCAGGTCCTCCACGGGGACGACCACCGACAGGTCGAACTCCTTGCCGGACGGCGGCTGGACGATCTCCACCCGGCGCTGCGGCGACAGATACCGCGCCACCTCGTCGACCGGCCGGACCGTCGCCGACAGGCCGATCCGGCGGGCCGGGCGCGGCAGCAGCCCGTCGAGCCGCTCCAGGGAGAGGGCCAGATGCGCGCCGCGCTTCGTGCCGGCGACCGCGTGCACCTCGTCCAGGATCACCGTCTCGATCCCGGCCAGCGCCTCCCGGGTGGCCGAGGTGAGCATCAGGAACAGCGACTCGGGCGTGGTGATGAGGATGTCCGGCGGCCGGGTCGCCAGCGCCCGGCGCTCTGCGGGCGGCGTGTCCCCGGACCGGATCCCGACCCGCACCTCCGGCTCCGGCAGCCCGAGCCGGACCGACTCCTGCCGGATCCCGGTCAGGGGTGAGCGCAGATTGCGCTCGACGTCGACCGCGAGGGCCTTCAGTGGCGACACGTACAGCACGCGGCAGCGCTTCTTGGCCTCGGCGGGCGGCGGGGTGGCGGCGAGCCGGTCCAGCGCCGCCAGGAACGCGGCCAGCGTCTTGCCCGAGCCGGTCGGCGCGACGACCAGGACGTCCGAGCCCTCGCCGATCGCCCGCCAGGCGCCCTCCTGCGCGGCGGTGGGCGCGTCGAACGCCCCGGTGAACCATCCACGGGTCGCGGGCGAGAACGAGTCGAGCGCAGAGCCGGCCATGTCCCCCATCCTGCACCCGGCCACCGACAACGGCCCGGACCTGCACAAACGCCCCGCCGCGGGGCCTGGAGCGCGGCGTGTGGCGCAGAATGGGGGGCATGGCGATACGCGAGACGGCACGCTACTGGCAGTACGAGGAGCTGCCCGGCGTCGACCTGCTGCACGCCCACTACATCCGCAAGGAGTTCTCCCGCCACACCCACGAGACCTTCGTCTACGCGGCGATCACCGAGGGCGTGGAGGCCTTCCACTACCGCGACGAGCTCGTGCACGCGGGCCCCGGCCAGATCGCGCTGGTCAACCCCGACACCCCGCACACCGGGCAGGCGGGCGTCCCCGAGGGCTGGACCTACCGGACGATCTACCCGGCCGCCGACCTCGTCCAGTCGATCGCGGCCGACGTCCTCCCGGTGCGCGGCACGGTCGGCTTCACCCAGCCCGTCGTGGACGACCCGTACGCCGCGCAGCTCGTCATCGGCGTCCACCGGGCCGCCGAGGAGGGCAACGCGCTGGCCGCGGACAGCCTGCTGCGGCTGGTCACGGCGCGGATGCTGCGCAGCCACGGGGGCCTGGCGCAGCCGCTCCCGCCGCGCTCCGCGGGTGCCCGCGACGCGGCCCGCGCCCGGGCCGTCCTGGAGGAGCGGATGGCCGAACCGCCGACCCTGGAGCGGCTCGCCGCCGAGCTCGGCACCAGCCCCTTCGCGCTGCTGCGGGCCTTCCGGGACGCGTACGGCATGCCGCCGCACACCTGGCTCACCGACGCACGGGTCCGCCGGGCCCGGCGGCTGCTGGACGCCGGCACGCCCCCGGCGGAGGCCGCCGTCGCGGTCGGCTTCACCGACCAGCCCCACCTGAACCGGCACTTCGCGCGGAGCGTCGGCGTGCCGCCGGGGGCGTACCAGCGGGCGCGCGGCGTACGCGGGTGACGCGATGGGCCTTCGGGGGCCGCAAGAACGTACAAGACCGTTCGGCGGGCGGCCCGTAACGTCCCTGACGTGGCAGAACAGACAGCAACCCCCGTCATACGGGAGCAGCCCGAGGCGACGAAGCCGGACGCGGCGGTCGTGCGCGACGCGCTCGGCGTCGGCGTCGCCGTCGGGCTCTCCGGCTTCGCCTTCGGCGTGACCTCGGCCGGCTCCGGACTCACCCTGCTCCAGACCTGCGTGCTCAGCCTGCTGGTCTTCACCGGCGCCTCGCAGTTCGCACTGGTCGGCGCGCTCGCCGCGGGCGGGAACCCGTTCACCGCGGCCGCCGGGGCCTTCTTCCTCGGCACCCGCAACGCCTTCTACGGGCTGCGGCTGTCCCAGCTGCTCGCGCTGCCGCGCGCGGTCCGGCCGTTCGCCGCGCACTGGGTCATCGACGAGACCACCGCCGTCGCCCTCGCCCAGCCCACCCGGCGCGCGGTACGCCTCGGGTTCACGGTCACCGGCCTCACCCTGTACGTGCTGTGGAACCTCACCACCCTGCTGGGCGCGCTCGGCGCGGAGGCGATCGGCGACACCGCCGCCTGGGGCCTGGACGCCGCCGGGCCGGCCGTCTTCCTGGCGCTGCTCGCCCCGATGCTGCGCACGGCCACGGAGCGGGCCACCGCCGGGATCGCCGTACTCCTCGGCCTCGGGCTGCTGCCCGTGCTGCCGGCCGGCGTGCCGGTGCTGGTCGCGGCGCTGGCCGCGCCCGCGGTGCTGTGGGTCCAGGGCCGCCGGATCGCGGCGCGGGAGCAGAAGGAGAGCGCGCGGGAGTACACGGGGTTTGACGACGCGCACACCGCGAAGGCGGGCGAGGAAACCGCCGGCGCGCACACGGCCGGCGCGCACACCGCGAAGGAGGACGCGCGATGAACCCGACGACCGTCTGGATCGCCATCGGCCTGACCGCCGTCGGCTGCTACCTGGTCAAGCTGCTCGGCCTCCTCGTGCCTGCGGACACCCTGGAGCGCCCGCTCGTCCGGCGACTGGCCGCCCTGATGCCCGTCGCGCTGCTCGGCGCGCTGACC
The DNA here is from genome assembly GCF_036566765.1 of Streptomyces sp. GTDB lineage: Bacteria > Actinomycetota > Actinomycetes > Streptomycetales > Streptomycetaceae > Streptomyces. The sequence goes on along the minus strand of NZ_DATCVQ010000401.1, from coordinate 9,823 downwards.
GCGCAGCAGACCTTCGCCTCCCAGGGCGCCCTGGTGCTCGACGCCCGCGCCGCCGGAGTGGGCGCGGCGGCAGTCGCGCTGGTGCTGCGGGCCCCGTTCCTGGTGGTGGTCGGCGCGGCCGTCGCCGTGACCGCCGGGGTCCGCGCCCTCGGCGGCTGACCGTCGCTGGGCCGCAGTCGGCCCTCAGTCCACCTTCCGTCCGTGCGCCCGCAGGGTGCGCAGCGCCTCGATCGTCACGATCGGGCGCCACTCCAGGGCCGAGCCGGGGGCCCACTCCCGCCAGAGCAGCGGCCAGCCGCCGTCCTCCTGCTGGGCCGCCTCCAGGCAGTCCAGAGAGCGGGCCATCTCCTCGTCGGTGAACCACCCCCGGGCCAACGAGTCCGGCACCCGCGCGAAGTCGTGCGGGTAGTGGTGCTCGCCCGGCGCGTAGCCCGGGGCCACCGGGTACGCCTCCGGGCGGTCCGGGTCGAGCAGGGCCAGGCGCTGCTCGCGGACCAGCCGGCCAAGGCGGTCGGCCGCCTTCTCCGCGCGGGAGCGGTCCGGGACGCCGTCGAGGAAGGCGACGGCGGCCTGGACCTCGTACGGATGGGAGGAACGGAGGTTTTCGACGGCGGCCCAGCAGAAGTCCGTGGCGCGGAACAGCCATGCGTGCCACACCTGGTTGCGGTGCAGCAGCCCGACCACCGGGCCAGTGGCGAGGAGCTCGCTCGGCGGATGGTCGACGATCGGCACGAAGGGCGCCGCCGGGTAGCCGCGCTGGGACGGGTGGACGGCGGGCAGCGCCCCGTCGTGGGTGGACACGTCGGTCAGGTACCGGCAGATCCGCTCCACCCGCAGCCCGCCGCAGCGCCCGACGGAGTCCAGGACGCGCAGGGCGTGCGCGGTGTGCAGCGGTTGGCTGACCGGGCCGCGCAGATCGGGTTCGAGGGCGTGGCCGTAGCCGCCGTCCTCGTTGAGGTAGGCGTTCAGCGCGGCCTCGACGGGCTCGGTGCCGCCGCGCAGGAAGTGGTAGGCGAACCGCCGCTGTTCGAGCACGCGGGCGGTCAGCCAGACGAACTGCTCGGCGCGGGCGAGCGGCGTGCCGAGGGGAGATGCGGAGGGGTTTCCAGCCATGGTCCGACCGTAGGACGGATCGGGCCGCTTCGGCCCCGTACCGGACCGGGCTGCACTCTCAGGAGCGGGATACTGGTGGCATGCGGTTGACGATTTTCTGGGAACGGATGGCCGACCACTTCGGTGAGTCCTACGCCGACTCCTTCGCACGGGACCACGTGATGGCGGAGCTGGGCGGCCGTACGGTGCGCGAGGCGCTGGACGCGGGCTGGGAGACGAAGGACGTCTGGCGGGCGGTCTGCGCCGCCATGGACGTCCCCGGCGACAAGCGCTGACGCGGGGCCGCCCGCGGGGGCGGCGGAGGTTTGTCGGCGCGGTGCGCGAGACTGGCGTGGTGGCCCCGACTGACGAGACCGACCAGACCGAGCGGCAGACCCCCGAGAAGGCTGCCGAGAAGACCCCGGAGAACACGCGCGACACCACCGCCGACGGCACCGCCCGACGGACTGCCGAGGACGCCGCCGGACGGACTGCCGAGGACGCTGCCGGCCTGCCCGCCGGCCTGACTGCCGACAGCGCCGCCGGCCCGGCCGCCGAGGAGACCGCCGGGCGGACCGTCGGGACGAGCACGCTCGCCCCAGCGGCCGTGGCGGTCGGCTCCCCTGCCGCGCCCGTCGCCGGCCCGCTGAACGGCGTCGACGCCGTCGACGGCAGCGCGAGACCTGCCCCCGCGCAGCCGGCCGCCTCCGCGCGGATGCCGCGCTGGCTGCCCCGCGCCATGCTGCTCGCCCTCGCGCTCTACGCCTGCTTCCAGCTCGGCAGCTGGGCCTTCCACCAGCTCGTCGGGCTGCTGATCAACATCCTGATCGCGTTCTTCCTCGCCCTGGCCATAGAGCCGGCGGTCGGGCGGATGGCGGCCCGCGGCATGCGGCGCGGACTCGCCACCTTCCTGGTCTTCCTCGGCGTCGCGGTCGTCGGCATCGGCTTCGTCGTGCTGCTCGGCTCCATGCTCGCGGGCCAGATCGTCGACATGGTCGAGGACTTCCCCCAGTACCTCGACTCGCTGATCAACTGGATCAACCAGACCTTCCACACCGAGCTGTCCCGGGTCGAGGTCCAGGACAGCGTGCTGCGCTCGGACTGGCTGCGGAAGTACGTCCAGAACAGCGCGACCGGCGTGCTCGACGTCTCCGCGACGGTCCTCGGCGGGCTGTTCCGGCTCCTGACGATCTTCCTGTTCTCGTTCTACTTCGCCGCCGACGGACCCCGGCTGCGCCGCGCGCTGTGCTCGGTCCTGCCCCCGGCCCGGCAGGCCGAGGTGCTGCGGGCCTGGGAGATCGCGGTCGACAAGACCGGCGGCTACCTCTACTCCCGAGGCCTGATGGCGCTGATCTCCGGCGTCTCGCACTTCGTCCTGCTGGAGATCCTGGGCGTGCCGTACGCGCCCGCGCTCGCCGTGTGGGTGGGCCTGGTCTCGCAGTTCATCCCGACCATCGGCACCTACCTGGCGGGCGCGCTGCCGATGCTGATCGCCTTCACCATCGACCCCTGGTACGCGGTGTGGGTGCTGGCCTTCGTCGTCGTGTACCAGCAGTTCGAGAACTACGTCCTGCAGCCGAAGCTCACCGCCAAGACCGTCGACATCCACCCGGCGGTGGCCTTCGGCTCGGTCGTCGCCGGCACGGCGCTGCTCGGCGCGGTCGGCGCGCTGATCGCGATCCCGGCGGTGGCCACCCTCCAGGCGTTCCTCGGCGCGTATGTGAAGCGGTACGACGTGACCGACGATCCGCGGATGCACGGGCACCGGCGCTACGGCGAGGCGGTCCTCGCCCGGCTCCAGAAGGCGCTGCAGCTCAGAGGGGAGCAGACGCCGCCCCCGCGGGACGGCGCCTGACCCCCGTACCGCCTCAGCTCCCTTCGAGGCGCACCTTCGGCAGCAGCCGGGCCAGCGGGGCCGGGAGCCACCACGCCCGCCGGCCCAGCAGCTGCATCACCGCGGGCACGATCAGGCAGCGGATCACCACGGCGTCGAGCAGGATCGCGACCGCGAGCCCGAGGCCGAACTGCTGCAGCATCCGGTCCGGGCTCAGCACGAAGGCGGCGAACACCACGATCATGATCGCGGCGGCGGCCGTGATGACCTTCCCGGTCGCCGCGAGGCCCTCGCGCACCGCGACCTGCGGGTCGTTCGTGCGCTCCCACTCCTCATGGATCCGGGAGAGCAGGAAGACCTCGTAGTCCATCGAGAGCCCGAAGACGATCGCGAAGATCATGACCGGGATGAACGCCTCGATGGGACCGGGCTGCACGCCGAACCAGCCGTGCTGGAACACCAGCGTGATCACGCCGAGCGCCGCGCCGATGCTGACCAGGTTGAGCAGCGCGGCCTTGACCGGGATCAGGACCGAGCGGAACACCAGGAGCAGCAGCAGCGCGGACAGGCCGACCACGATCGTGACGAACAGCGGCATCCGGTCGGAGACCGTCGCGGCGAAGTCCTCGGTGGCCGCCGTCGGCCCGCCGATCAGCAGCTCCGTACCGGTCTCCCGCTCCAGCGGCGGCAGCACACCGGTCCGCAGCCGGTCGACCAGCTCGGAGGTCGCCTCGGCCTGCGGGGCGGACTCGGGGAAGGCGATGACGGTGGCGACGGAGGGGTCCTCGGTCGGGATCGGGCCGGTCGTCGCGGCGATCCCGTCCGTCGCCTCCAGGGCTGTACGGACCCGGTCCGCGGCCGCCCGACCGCCGGGGCCCGGGCCGGCCGGCTCGCCCGCGCCGTCCACGACGACGATCAGCGGGCCGCTGAACCCCGGGCCGAAGCCCTCCGCGAGCAGGTCGTACGCCTGGCGGCTGGACTTGGCCGGCGCGTCGTTGCCGGCGTCCGCGAAGCCGAGCCGCATGTCGAGCGCCGGGGCCGCGAGCGCGCCCAGCGCCACCATGGACACCAGGAGCGCTGCCCAGGGCCGCCGCTGCACGCCGGTCGCCCAGCGCCGCCAGCGCGCGCCCTCGACCCGGTCGGACTTCGCCGCCCGCTTGGCGACCTGACGCCGGATCCGTTTGCCGAACAGGGCGAGCAGAGCCGGGAGCAGCGTCAGCGAGGCGGCCATCGTGACGAGGACGGTCAGCGCCACGGCCAATGCCACGCCCTGGAGCGAACCGAGGCCGAGCGCCACCAGACCCATCAGCGCGATGATCACCGTGCAGCCGGCGAAGAAGACCGTCCGGCCGGCCGCGTCCAGGGCGGTCCGCGCGGCCTGCTCGGGCTCCTTCCCCCGCAGCAGCTCGCCGCGGTAGCGAGAGAAGATCAGCAGCGCGTAGTCGATGCCCACGCCGAGCCCCACCAGCATCATGATCGGCGGGGTGAAGTCGGCGACGTCCGCCAGGTGCGAGGCGAGCGCGATCAGGCCGACGGACGCACCGACCGCGAACACCGCGGTCACCACGGGCAGGCTGGCCGCGACCAGCGACCCGAACAGGAACACCAGGATCACCAGCGCGCCGAGCATGCCCGCGCCCTCGGCCGCACCGCCGCCGCCCTCCTCCGCGCCGCGGGCCGCGTCGCCGCCTACGGCGGCGGTCAGCCCGTCGCCCTGCGCGTTGCGCACGGTCTCGATGATCTTCACGACGTCCTCGCGGGGGACGTTCTCGGCCGCCCCGTCGAGGGTGACGGTGGCGTAGCCGACCCTGCCGTCGCGGGAGACCGCGGCGCCGTCCTCGTACGGGCTGCGCACATCCGTGACGCCGGGCAGGCCGTCGACCTTGTCGAGCAGGCCCTCGACGCGGGCCCGGACCTCCGTGCCGCGCACGCCGTCCGCGTCCCGGACGACGACCTGGAGGGTCGCGTCCGCCTGCGCCGAACCGTGCCGTTCCAGCACGCTCTGCGCCGCCTGCGAATCCGTGCCGGGCAGTGAGAAGTCGTTGTGGTAGGCGCTGCCGACGGACATCGAGGCCCCGGTGATCCCGGCGACCACGACGATCCACAGCAGCAGCGCGCCCCCGCGGCGGCGGTACGAGAACGCCGCGAGGCGCTCGAAGACGCTGCCCCGCCGGGCGTCGGCCGCGGGCTCGGGGCCCGCTTCCCGTGTGACGGTCATGATCGGTTCTCCTTGCGGAAGGTGGTGGGACGGAGGTTTGGGAGGCCGGACGGCTCAGAGGTACGAGGGGCGGGTGACCCGGTGTCGGAAGGTCCACCAGGTCCATGCCTGGGCGGCGATCAGCAGCGGTGTGACGACCAGGAGGGCGGGCACGAGCAGCGCGAGCGTCGTCCCGTCGGCCGTCGAGTCGGCGGGCGACAGGGACAGCCCGGCTGCCAGTGGCAGGACGGCCAGCAGGACCCCGGTGAGCGCGAACGACTGCCAGGAGCCGGTCCGTCCGACGAGCCGGCGGGCCCGCTCGTACGGCAGCCCCGTCAGCCGGAGTGACGCGAAGCCGAGGCCGTGCGCGGCGAACAGCGCGGCCGTGGCGAGGGCGGCGAGCAGGGCGTCGAGTCCGCCCGCGGGGGCGTACGGCGTTCCGGTGAGCGGCCCGGCCAGGAGCACGCCCCAGGCCAGTGACACCGTCCAACTGCCGCACACCACCGCCCCGTCGCACGCCGCGCGCCAGCGCGGGCCGGGCCCGCGGCCGCGCGACCACAGCCCGACGTCGCGGACGATCCAGCCGGTCAGCAGCGCGACGAGGACCGGGAACTGCCCGGTGAGCAGCTCCCCCTCCAGGTCGGGGAAGCAGCCGACGAGGACGCCGGCGGTGGCGATCAGCCACACCTCGTTGCCGAGGAAGAACGGCGCGAACGAGGCGATGACCAGCCGCCGTTCACGGTCCGTGCGGCCCAGGTAGGGGGTGAGCATCCCGGTCCCGATGTCCGCGCCGGCCAGCACGAAGTAGCCGGTGGCGAAGAAGGCGAGCAGGGCGAGGGCAAGGGTGTCCACGGTCGGTCGCTCCTCAGTAGCGCGCGGCGGGCAGGGCGTATGCGGGGTCGTCGGCCTCCGCGCGGTCGTCGTGGCCGAGGCCGGAGTCGACCGGGCCGCGCCGGGCGTGCCGGGCCAGCAGCCAGGCGTTCAGCACGGCGAGCAGCGCGAAGAGTGCGGTGAAGACGATCAGCGAGGCGCGCATCGTGCCGGGGGAGAGGTCGGAGACGGCGTCCTCGGTGCGCAGCAGCCCGTACACGACCCAGGGTTGCCGGCCGGCCTCCCGGAACACCCAGCCGGCGATCATCGCCAGGTACGGCAGCGGCACCGCGGCCATCAGCAGCAGGTGCCAGAGGCGGAAGCGGTAGACGACCTTCTTGAAGCAGGCGAGGACCGCCCCGCCGAGGGTGAGGTACATCATCAGGGCGAAGGCGATCAGCATCACCAGACCGCCGCCGCGCGTCCACGCCTCGGAGGGCACGTAGTCGCCGGGACCGAACCGGGCGACCATGTCCGCCTGGATCTGCGCGATCTCCGCAGTCTTCTGGCTGAACACGGCCGATTTCATGGGCTGGAAGTCGCGGAGTACGGAGAACTGGAGCCCGCCGAGGACCGCCGCCAGCATCAGCGCCGGCAGGGACAGGAACACCCCGATCCGCAGGCTGCGCCCGAAGAACTCCCACTCGGGTGTGCGCCGGAACAGGTGGTAGGCGCTCACCCCGGCCATGAAGAAGCCCGCCGTCAGCAGCGCGCCGCCCAGGATGTGCCCGAACGCGAGCAGCGCCGACGGGTTGGTCAGCACCGCCACCGGGTCGTCCAGGACGAGCTTGCCGCCCTCGGTCCGGTGGCCCACCGGATGGTTGAGGAAGCCGTTCGAGACGAGGATCCAGTACGCCGACAGGTACGCGGTCAGCGTGACCACCCAGATCATCGCCAGATGGACCCACCTGTTGAAGCGGTGCCAGCCGAAGATCCACAGCCCGAGGAAGGTCGACTCGACGAAGAAGGCGACGATCGTCTCCACCGCGAGCGAGGCCCCGAAGACATTGCCCGCGTAGTGCGTCAGCCCGCTCCAGCTCATCCCGAACTGGAACTCCATCACGATGCCGGTGACGATGCCGACCGCGTAGTTGATCACGTACAACTGGCCCCAGAAGCGGACCAGCCGCGCGTCGAGCGCCTTGCCGCCGAGGGCAGCCTTCGTCTGCAGGACGGCCACCACCGTCGCGAGCCCCAGGGTGAGGGCGACGAAGAGGAAGTGGCCGCCCGCGGTGAGGGCGAATTGCAGTCGCGCGAGATCGAGTACGTCTTGATTCACGCAGCCAGCGTCGGCGTACGGCTACGGGCCCGGCGTCGGCCCGGGGTGGTCAACCGGCGTACCCCACGAGTTGCGGCCGTGCCCGGGGACGTACCCCACAGGTTGCGACCGCGGGCCCCCGCCCCCTAAGGGTCCCTATCGGTCAGGCCAGCCAGCCCGGGGTGATCATCCCCGACTCGTACGCCAGGATCACCAGCTGCGCCCGGTCGCGCACGTCCAGCTTCGTCATGATCCGGCTGACATGCGTCTTCGCGGTGGCGGGGGACAGGACGAGCCGCTGGGCGATCTCGTCGTTGGAAAGACCTGCCCCGACCAGGCCCATCACCTCCCGCTCCCGCTCGGTGAGGGCGTTCAGCCGGGGGCTCGGGTCGGGCTGCTTCGTACGCCCGGCGAACTCCGCGATCAGCCGCCGCGTCACCCCGGGCGCGATCAGCGCGTCGCCGCGCGCCACCACCCGTACCCCGTGCAGCAGTTCCATCGGCTCGGTGTCCTTCACCAGGAAGCCGGACGCGCCGGCGCGCAGCGCCCCGTACACGTAGTCGTCCACGTCGAAGGTCGTCAGGATGACCACCCGGACCTCTTCGAGCCGGGCGTCCCCGGTGATCCGGCGGGTCGCCTCCAGACCGTCCAGGCCGGGCATCCGGATGTCCATCAGGACGACGTCCGGGCGCAGTTCACGGGCGAGCGCGACGGCCTGCTCGCCGTCCGCCGCCTCCCCGACCACCTCGATGTCCTCCTCATCGGCCAGGATCGAACGGAATCCGGCCCGGACGAGCGTCTGGTCGTCGGCGAGCACGACACGGATCATCGAAGGTCCCCCTCGGAAACGGTGAGCGGCAGCCGGGCGTCGACCCGGAAGCCGTCGGCGGTGTTCGCGGCGGTCAGTTCGCCGCCGAAGGCGCGGGCGCGCTCGGCCATGCCCCGGATGCCGCTGCCCGACGGCCGGTCCTCCGGCGCGCCCTCGCCGTCGTCGTCGATCCGCAGCCGCACGTCGCGCGCACCCCAGTCGATCGTCACCAGCGCCGAACGGGCCCCGGAGTGCCGGGTGACATTGGTCAGCGACTCCTGCACGATCCTGTACGCGGCCAGGTCCAGCGGCGGCGGCAGCGGCACCGGCGTGCCCTCCACCCGAGTCCGTACGTCGAGCCCGGCGGCCCCGGCCCGCCGCACCAACTCGTCGAGCAGCCCGAGACCGGACGCGGGCGCGGTCGGCGCGGCCTCATCGGCCTGCCGCAGCACCCCGAGCGTGGCCCGCAGCTCGCGCAGTGCGTCCTTGCTCGTCGCCTTGACCGCCTGCAGGGCCTCCTCGGCGGCGGCCAGCGCGACCTCCGGATCCGGCTTCTTGCTCAGCCGGTGCAGTACCGCGCCGGACTGGACGTTGATCAGGCTGATGCTGTGCCCGAGCACGTCGTGCACCTCGCGGGCGATCCGCAGCCGCTCCTCCGTCGCACTCTGCCGGGCCCGCGCCTCCTGCTCGCGCTCGGCGGCCAGCGCCCGCTGCTCCACCTCGTGCAGATAGGCGGTCCGGGTGCGCACCGCGCGGCCGATCGCGACCAGGCTGATCAGCCAGCCCGCCAGCATCGCCAGCGAGGTGTCGTCGATCTGCCGGTGACCGGGCTGCTGGCGGATCTCGCCCAGACCGACGGCGAGCAGCGTGACGGCGGCGAGCGCGACGGCCGCGACGAACCGGCCCTCGGCGGCCGTGGTGTAGAGCGCGATCGCGAAGGCGATCATCAGCGGCCCGTCGTACGTGCTCAACGGGTAGTAGACCGCGCAGGCCGCCAGGGTCACGACGGCGACCGTGACGGGCGTCCGGCGACGGAAGCACAGGGCCCCGCAGCCGACGGCGATCAGCGCCCAGCCGAGCAGCGTACGGCCCGTCGACTCGGTCGCGTTGCGGCTCTGGACCAGCGTCCAGACCACCACGATCAGCGCCACGACGACCGCCACGAGGACGTCGGCCGCCTGCGGGGACACACGGCCGCCACGGAGACGGGAGGGGAGGGCCATGCCACGAAGGATAGGCCGCACGGCGCGGACAGGGCCGAGCGCCGTGGCCGGGGGCGGTGCGCCGGCCACGGCGCTCGGTGGTGAACGTGCCGCCTACGGGCAGCTGGTGCGGGAGTCGCCCGGGTCGGAGCTGCAGGTGTCGAAGCCGGCGCCGCCTTCGACGGTGTCGTTGCCGTTGACTCCGTCGCGGGAGTCGAGGTTGTCGTTTCCGGCGTCGCCGAGGTGGCGGTCGTTGCCGGTCTGGCCGATCAGGCGGTCGTTGCCGTTGCCGCCGCTGATGTAGTCGTTGCCGGGGCCGCCGTAGACGGTGTCGTTGCCGCCGTTGCCGTAGACGGTGTCGTTGCCGCTGAGTGCGCAGATGACGTCGTTGAAGAAGGTGCCGTTGATCGTCTGGGTGGCGCTGGTGCCGACGATGGTGCAGCCGCGGGCGTTGTTGACGGTGGTGGCGGCGTTGGCGTTGTTGTTGGCGGGTACGGGGTCGTCCTCGACGGCGGCGGTGGCGACCCAGTCGGTGAGGGTGCCGGTGGCTCGCGGTTCGGCG
>NZ_DATCVQ010000400.1:0-12177 GCF_036566765.1 Streptomyces sp. | reverse complement strand
CGGTGCGGTACGTGGGCCCGGCGGCGGACGCGGTGATCGCCCGCTTCCCGGAGACGCTGGTGCACGCGGGGCCGCCGGGGAGGGCGGGGCGGGTGCAGGCGTGGGTGGTGGGCCCGGGGCTGGGCGACAGCCCGGGGGCCGCGGAGGTCCTGGCCTCGGACGTCCCGGTCCTGGTGGACGCGGACGGCCTGCGGGACCTGTCGCCGCAGGCGGTACGGGCCCGGCCGGCCCCGACCCTGCTGACACCCCACGCCGGGGAGGCGGCGGCGCTGCTCGGCGTCGCCCGCGAGGAGGTCGAGGCGTCGCGCCTGACGGCGGTACGGGAGCTGGCGGCGCGCTTCGGCGCGACGGTCCTGCTGAAAGGCTCGACCACGCTGGTGGCGGACGCGGCGGGTTCCCCAGTCCGGGTGAACCCCACAGGCACCCCCTGGCTGGCCACGGCAGGCAGCGGCGACGTCCTCTCCGGCCTGACCGGCTCCCTCCTGGCAGCGGGCCTCTTCCCAGCGGACGCAGCCTCGGCCGCCGCCTACCTCCACGGCCTGGCCGCCCGCCTCGCGTCGACCGGCGCCCCCCTGTCGGCCCAGGACGTGGCGGCCGCGATCCCCAGGGCGTGGGCGGACGTGGCGGGGTAGGCGGCTTTCACCCACCGGGCCTGTGCCCCCAAGGTGATCTGGGCTACAGCCAGGGTCGGACGACCCGGGCGGGACACCTGAGAGACTGGGGGCGATGAGTCAGATGCCGCTGCCCCGTAGAGCACGTGCCGAGATCGATCTCGGCGCGTTGCGTGCCAACGTCCGTTCGCTGCGTGCCCGGATTTCGCCGGGTACGCAGATGATGGCCGTGGTGAAGGCGGACGCGTACGGGCACGGGGCGGTGCCCTGCGCACGGGCCGCCCTGGAGGCGGGGGCCGGCTGGCTCGGGACCGCCACCCCGCACGAGGCGCTCGCGCTGCGTGCCGCGGGGATTTCGGACGCCCGGATCCTGTGCTGGTTGTGGACGCCCGGCGATCCTTGGGATCAGGGGATCGAGGCCGACCTCGACATGACCGTCAGCGCGATGTGGGCCCTCGACGAGGTCGTCGACGCCGCCCGCCGCCTCGGCCGCCCCGCTCGCGTGCAGCTCAAGGCCGACACCGGCCTCGGCCGCAACGGCTGCCAGCCCGCCGACTGGCCCCAGCTCGTCGGCGAGGCCCTGCGCGCCCAGGAGGACGGGCTGCTCCGCGTCACCGGGCTCTGGTCGCACTTCGCCTGCGCCGACGAGCCCGGTCACCCCTCCATCGCCGCCCAGCTCGACCTCTTCCGCACCATGCTGGAGCACGCCGAGAAGGCCGGCGTCACCCCCGAGGTCCGCCACATCGCCAACTCCCCGGCCACCCTCACCCTCCCCGAGACCCACTTCGACCTCGTCCGTCCGGGCATCGCGATGTACGGCGTCTCCCCGAGCCCCGAACTCGGCGCCCCCGCCGACTTCGGCCTGCGCCCCGTCATGTCCCTCGCCGCCGGCATCGCCCTCGTCAAGCAGGCCCCCGCCGGGCACGGCGTCTCGTACGGGCACCACTACGTCACCGCGCACGAGACCACCCTCGGCCTCGTCCCCCTCGGCTACGCCGACGGCATCCCCCGGCACGCCTCCGGCCGCGGCCCCGTCCTCGTCGGCGGCAAGGTCCGTACCGTCGCCGGCCGGGTCGCCATGGACCAGTTCGTCGTCGACCTCGGCGGGGACGAGATCGCCCCCGGCGCCGAGGCCCTGCTCTTCGGCCCCGGCGACCGCGGCGAGCCCACCGCCCAGGACTGGGCCGACGCCGCCGACACCATCGCTTACGAGATCGTCACGCGCATCGGCGCCCGCGTCCCGCGCGTCTATCTGAATGAGAACTCGGACGAGAGCCACCACTAGGGGAGCGTTGTGAGCGAGAGCAGCACGGGGGAGATCGTCACCGCCGCCACCGGCGCGTGGCGTCGCGCGGGCCTCGCCGGCGCCGCGATAGGCGTGCTCGCCGCCGGCGCCGCGGCCGGTGTCGCCGTCGAACGGCTCACCGTCGGCCGCGGCATGCGCAAGAAGGCCCGGCTCGCCCTCGACGCCTCCGGCCCGTACGGCTCCCTGCGCGGCGCGCCCGGCCGGGCCGTCGCGGACGACGCCACCGCGCTGTACTACGAGGTCGACGAGGTCGACGGCGACGCGACGGACCGGCGCCGCCGCCGGCTCTTCGGCCGCCGCACCCCCGCCCCCGTCACCGTCGTCTTCAGCCACGGCTACTGCCTCACCCAGGACTCCTGGCACTTCCAGCGCGCCGCCCTGCGCGGCCTGGTCCGCACCGTCCACTGGGACCAGCGCAGCCACGGCCGCTCCGACCGCGGCGTCGCCCAGACCGGCCCGGACGGCGTGCCGGTCTCCATCGATCAGCTCGGCCGCGACCTGAAGGCCGTCCTCGACGCGGCCGCCCCCGAGGGCCCGCTGGTCCTGGTCGGGCACTCGATGGGCGGCATGACGATCATGGCCCTGGCCGACCAGTACCCGGAGCTGATCCGCGAGCGGGTCGTCGGCGTCGCCTTCGTCGGCACCTCCTGCGGCCGGCTCGCGGAGGTCACGTACGGGCTGCCGAGCGCCGGGGTGAACGCGGTGCGCCGGGTCCTGCCGGGGGTGCTCAAGGCGCTCGGCTCGCAGACGGAGCTGGTCGAGCGGGGCCGGCGGGCGACCGCCGACCTGTTCGCCGGGCTGATCAAGAAGTACTCGTTCTCCTCGCGGGACGTGGACCCGGCCGTCGCCCGGTTCGCCGAGCGGATGATCGAGTCGACGCCCATCGACGTGGTCGCGGAGTTCTACCCGGCGTTCGCCGAGCACGACAAGGCGGCCGCGCTGCCGGTCTTCGCCGAGGTGCCGGCGCTCGCGCTGGCCGGCGACAACGACCTCGTCACGCCCTGTACGCACACCGAGGCCATCGCCGGTCTGCTGCCGGACGCCGAGCTGGTCATCGTGCCCGACGCCGGCCACCTGGTGATGCTGGAGCACCCGGAGGCGGTCACCGACCGCCTCGCGGACCTGCTGGCACGCGTCGGCGCCGTCCCGGCAGCGGCTAACGTTGGCCTGCATGGAAGCACCGCAGATTCCGGCCGCTGAGGCCACCCTCGCCGTCGACTCCCCCGAGCAGATGCAGGAGATCGGGCGGCGTCTCGCGAAACTGCTGCGCCCCGGTGACCTGGTGATGCTCACCGGGGAGCTCGGCGCCGGGAAGACGACCCTGACCCGCGGCCTCGGCGAGGGCCTGGGCGTGCGCGGCGCGGTCACCTCGCCCACCTTCGTCATCGCCCGCGTCCACCCCTCCCTCACCGGCGGCCCGGCGCTCGTGCACGTCGACGCGTACCGGCTCGGCGGCGGCCTGGACGAGATGGAGGACCTGGACCTCGACGTCTCGCTGCCCGACTCGGTGGTCGTCGTGGAGTGGGGCGACGGCAAGGTCGAGGACCTGACGGACGACCGGCTGCACCTGCTCATCCACCGGGTGGTCGGCGACACGGACGACGACCGGCGCACCGTGGTCCTGCGGGGCGTGGGCGCGCGCTGGGCGGACGAGGACCTCGCGCTGGGCTGAGCGGGGCCGGTACGCCGTCCGTACGAAGTTCCCTACGTAGCTTCCGACAAGGTGTCGGGAAGATGTTGCGCCGGTCGTACAAGGCGTGGTCACATGGAGATTAAGAGCTGGTTAGGTGTACCTAACCTACGGGAGGTCCTCATGTCGACGCCAGAGCGCGAGACCCGTGCGGCGGCACACCGGGGCGGCGGCGTGGTGACCATGCGCGACCTGCTGGCGTCCTGCGCCGCGGCCGACGCGGTGTCGACCCCGGACGTCGTACGGGACGCGGAGCGCGAACGTGAGGACGTGACCGAGCAGCCCGAGCTGCGCCAGGACGCCGCCTGACGGCGGTCCCTACGGGGTCCCTACGGGGTCCCTCGTACGGGGGACGGAGTTCTGCCGGAGGACTGAGTCCTGGGCGACTCCTCCGCGTCGCCCTAAGCGACGACGACGATCTTCGAACCGACCGTGGCGAACAGCCACATCGCGTTCCCGTCCGCCTTCTTCATGCGGATGCCGCCCGTCCGGCGAGCCGGGTCCGGCGACGGCAGCGTGCCGTCCACCGCGGCGCTGAAGCCGACCGCGACGTCGTCGACGTTGGTGAACCGGACCACGTGCTCGATCTGCACCCCGTCCGAGCCGCGCACGGTGCCCGAGCGCGAGGTCACGCGGTACGTGCCGGGGGCCGGGGAGACCGTGCTGGGCATGACCGAGAAGGTGCTGGTGGCCTGGCCCTTGGCGTCCACCAGCCACACCCGCTTCTCGCCGAGCGCGTACACGACCCGCGGGCCCTTGCCCGAGTCGGCCGGGATCTTGAGCGGGTCCTTGGGCTTCTGCGCGGGGCCGGTCGGCGCGGAGACGGGGGCGGAGGCGGCCGGGCCGGGGGACTTGGGCCGCGCCGAGAGGTCCGCGGGGGCGTTCGCCGACGCCTGGTAGGCGAGGAATCCGACCACGGCGAGTGCGGCCGCGGTCAGCCCGGCCACGAATCCCGAGCTGCGACCTGCCACGCTGCCCACCTCTCAGACGTATGTACCCGTGGTGACGTTAGCAGCAGGGCGGGGACGGGACGGGACGCCGTGCCCCGGCCGCCGGAGCCGTAGGCTGTTCGCGTGCTCTTGCTCGCCCTTGATACCGCCACCCCCGCCGTCACCGCCGCTCTCCACGACGGCGACTCCGTCGTCGCCGAGTCGAGTCGGGTGGACGCGCGGCGCCACGGGGAGCTGTTGCTGCCCGCCGTCGACGAGGCCCTGAAGGAGGCCGGCCGCACGCTCGCCGACGTCACCGGCGTCGTCGTCGGCGTCGGGCCCGGGCCGTACACGGGTCTGCGCGTCGGCCTGGTCACCGCTGCGACCTTCGCCTCGGCGCTCGGCGTCCCGGTGCACGGCCTGTGCACCCTGGACGGACTCGCCTACGCCTCCGGCCTCACGGAGCCCTTCGTCGTGGCGACGGACGCGCGCCGCAAGGAGGTCTACTGGGCGCGGTACGACGACTTCCGCACCCGTACGACCGAGCCGTCGGTCGACCGGCCCGCCGACATCGCGGAGCAGATCGCCGGGCTCCCGGTGGTCGGCGCGGGCGCGCTGCTCTACCCCGAGGCGTTCCCCGACGCCCGCGGCCCCGAGCACCAGTCCGCGGCCGCGCTCGCGGCCCGCGCGGCGGAGGTCCTCGCCGAGGGCGGCGAGTTCCTCGATCCGCTGCCGCTCTACCTGCGCCGGCCGGACGCGCAGGTGCCGAAGAACTACAAGGTGGTCACGCCCAAGTGACCGGCGGCCACTCGTCCGACGTCGTCCTGCGCGAGATGCGCTGGTGGGACATCGAGCCCGTGCTGATCCTGGAGCACGACCTGTTCCCGGAGGACGCCTGGTCCCCCGCCATGTTCTGGTCCGAACTCGCGCACGCCCGCGGCCCGCAGGCCACCCGCCGCTACGTCGTCGCGGAGGACCGGAACGGCCGACTGGTCGGCTACGCCGGGCTCGCGGCGGCCGGCGGGCTCGGCGACGTGCAGACCATCGCCGCCGCCCGCGACCAGTGGGGCACGGGCCTGGGCGCCCGGCTCCTGACCGACCTGCTCCAGCACGCCACCGCCTTCGAGTGCGAGGAGGTGCTGCTGGAGGTGCGGGTGGAGAACACCCGCGCCCAGAAGTTGTACGAGCGCTTCGGCTTCGAGCCCATCGGCCTCCGGCGCGGCTACTACCAGCCGGGCAACGTCGACGCCCTCGTGATGCGACTGACCGTTCAAGGAACTGAGACCTGACCATGACTGCTGACGAACCTCTCGTACTCGGCATCGAGACCTCCTGCGACGAGACCGGGGTCGGCATCGTCCGGGGCACCACGCTGCTCGCCGACGCCGTCGCGTCGAGCGTCGACACCCACGCCCGGTTCGGCGGCGTGGTGCCGGAGATCGCCTCGCGCGCGCATCTGGAGGCCATGGTCCCCACGATCGAACGCGCCCTGAAGACGGCCGGGATCACCGCGAAGGACCTCGACGGCATCGCGGTCACGGCAGGCCCCGGGCTCGCGGGCGCGCTGCTCGTCGGCGTCTCGGCGGCCAAGGCGTACGCGTACGCGCTCGGCAAGCCGCTGTACGGCGTCAACCACCTGGCCTCGCACATCTGCGTCGACCAGCTGGAGCACGGGCCGCTGCCCGAGCCGACGATGGCGCTGCTGGTCTCCGGCGGCCACTCCTCGCTGCTGCTCGCACCGGACATCACCGCCGACGTCCGGCCGATGGGCGCGACGATCGACGACGCGGCCGGCGAGGCCTTCGACAAGATCGCCCGGGTCCTGGACCTGGGCTTCCCCGGCGGCCCGGTCATCGACCGGCTGGCCAGGGAGGGCGACCCGAACGCGATCGCCTTCCCGCGCGGTCTGACCGGCTCGAAGGACCCGGCGTACGACTTCTCCTTCTCCGGTCTCAAGACCGCCGTGGCCCGCTGGATCGAGGCCAAGCGGGCGGCCGGCGAGGAGGTGCCGGTACGGGACGTGGCGGCGTCCTTCCAGGAGGCCGTCGTCGACGTGCTGACCCGCAAGGCCGTGCGGGCCTGCAAGGACGAGGGCGTCGACCACCTGATGATCGGCGGCGGGGTCGCGGCCAACTCGCGGCTGCGGGCGCTGGCCCAGGAGCGGTGCGAGCGGGCCGGGATCCGGCTGCGGGTGCCGCGGCCGGGGCTGTGCACGGACAACGGCGCGATGGTGGCGGCGCTGGGCGCGGAGATGGTGGCCCGCAACCGGCCGGCCTCGGACCTGGAGCTGTCCGCGGACTCCTCGCTGCCGGTGACGGAGCCGCATGTGCCGGGGAACCACGACCACGGTGGGCACTCCCACGACCACGGTGGGCACTCCCACGACCATGTGCACGAGATCAGCGGGAAGAACCTCTACTCATGAGGGTCACCCTGATGTGGGAGGCGCGCGCGGTCCAGGGCCGCGGCGCCGAACTGCTGGAGTGGGCGCGGGCGCAGGTCCTGCCGTACGAGGCACTGCGCCGCGAGACCTTCCGCGCGCCGCAGGACCGGGTGCTCGTCATGACGTGGTGGGAGGCGGACGCGGTCGACGCGGAGCTGCCCGAGCTGCCGGAACCGGCCCCGGACCTGATCACGCGTCCGGTGCACCGCTGGCGCTTCGAGTCGCTGGGCACGGACGCCGACGCAACCTGAGAGCCCGTTTCCGCATCAAACACATCGACGTAGGTCGCGTGTTCGGGTGCGGGGGATCGGGTGGACAGGAAAATCGTGGTGTGGGCGGCGCTGACCGTCGCCGCGCTGCTCATGACCGGGTGCTCCCAGCCGGCGGACGCGGACGCCCCGCCGCGGGCGTCCGGGTCCTCGAAGCCCGCCGAGCCGCCGGCCGACGCGAAGCCCTCGGCGGCTCCCGACGCGGCGGCCGAGGCGGCCGCCGCGTACCGGAAGTGGGGCCTCAAGCCTTTCGCCGCCCCGCCCGCCCCGCCGAAGACCAAGCCGGTGAAGCGGCAGCCGGGCGGGCCCGTCCCGGTCATCAGCGACATCCCCACCGACGAGAAGATCGTCTTCATCACGATCGACGACGGCGCGGAGAAGGACCCGGAGTTCGTCCGGATGATGAAGGACCTCAAGGTCCCGGTGACGATGTTCCTCACCGACTCGGCGATACGCACCGACTACGCGTACTTCGAGCCGCTGGCCGCGCTCGGCAACGGCGTCGCCAACCACACGCTCACCCACCCCAACCTGCGCACCCTCGGCCCGGACGCCCAGCGCCGGGAGATCTGCGGCCAGCAGACGAAGCTGGCGAAGCGATACGGCACGCCCCCGCGGCTCTTCCGCCCGCCGTACGGCAACTGGAACGAGGCCACCCGGGCGGCGGCGGGGACATGCGACGTCGACGCGATCGTCCTGTGGCGCGAGTCGATGCAGATCAAGAACATGCAGTACCAGCGCGGCGACAAGAAGCTGCACCCCGGCGACATCATCCTGGCCCACTTCCGCGGCCCGGCGGAGCTCAAGGGCACCACGATGACCGAGATGACGGCGAACATGCTGCGCCACATCCAGGAGCAGGGCTTCACGGTGGCCCGCCTGGAGGACTACGTCTGAGAAATCAGTTCTTCCGGTGTGTCGATGCGGGCCGCGCCCGATCGACGTAAGAGTGAGAGGCGGGGAACAGCCCCGCTCGTCACACCGAGGAGAACACCATGCCGCGCTATCTGACGCTGGTCCGCATCCAGGAGGGCGCCTTCCAGCTGGAGGACGCCGACGAGGGCTTCGACGCGCGCATGGGCGCGCTCTTCGAGGAGATCACCAAGGCCGGGGTGATGCTGGAGACCGCCGGGCTCAAGCCGACCGCCGACTCCACCCGGATCCACTGGTCCGGTGGAAGCATCAGCTACACCGACGGGCCGTTCACCGAGACCAAGGAGGTCGTCGGGGGCTACTCGATCACCCAGTGCAAGGACAAGGCCGAGGCGATGGAGTGGGCCAAGCGCTTCCTGGAGGTCCACCCGCCGTACTGGGACGTCACGGTCGAGGTCCGGGAGATCGAAGAGATGTGACGCCCGCGGGCGCGGGCTCTGTGCTCTCATGGTGAGCCGTGACAGCACAGAGCCCGGCCGCGACCGTGGAGACCGTCTTCCGGATGGAGTCCGCCCGGATCATCGCCACCGTGGCGCGGATCGTCCGCGACGTCGGCATCGCCGAGGAGATCGCGCAGGACGCACTCGTCACCGCGCTGGAGCAGTGGCCGCGGACGGGCGTCCCGGAGCGTCCGGGCGCCTGGCTGACGGCCACCGCCAAGCACCGCGCCGTCGACCTCGTACGACGCCGTGAGACGTACGCCCGCAAGCTCGCGGAGGTGGGCCGCGAGCTTGCCGAGGAGACGTACGACCCCGAGCCGTCCGGGCCGGGGGACATCGACGACGACCTGCTGCGGCTGATCTTCACCGCCTGCCACCCGGTGCTGTCCGCCGAGGCGCGCACCGCGCTGACGCTGCGGCTGGTCGGCGGGCTGCGCACCGACGAGATCGCCCGCGCCTTCCTCGTACCCGAGCCGACCGTGGCCCAGCGCATCGTGCGGGCGAAGCGGACCCTGGCGAAGGCCGGGGTGGAGTTCGAGACGCCGTACGGACAGGAGCGCGCGGCCCGGCTCGGCTCGGTGCTCGAAGTCATCTACCTGATCTTCAACGAGGGGTACGCGGCCACCGCCGGCGACGACCTGCTCCGGCCGGGGCTGTGCGAGGACGCGCTGCGCCTGGTCCGGGTGCTGCAGGGGCTGGTGCCGAAGGAGGGGGAGGTGCACGGGCTCGCCGCGCTCCTGGAGATCCAGGCGTCCCGGACCGCGGCGCGGACCGGGCCCGACGGGGAGCCGGTGCTGCTCGCCGACCAGAACCGGCGGCGGTGGAACCGGCTGCTGATCCGGCGCGGCTTCGCGGCGCTGGAGAAGGCGGGCACCGGGCCGTACGCGCTCCAGGCCGCGATCGCCGCCTGCCACGCGCGGGCGGTCCGCTACGAGGACACCGACTGGCGGACGATCGCCGCGCTCTACGAGCGGCTGGCCGCGGCCGCGCCGTCCCCGGTGGTCGAGCTGAACCGGGCGGTCGCCGTGTCGATGGCGTACGGCCCGGGGCCCGCGCTGGACATGGTCGACCGGCTGGCGGCCGCCGAACCCGGTCTGGAGGACTACCACTTGCTGCCGAGCGTGCGCGGCGATCTGCTGGCCCGGCTCGGTCGCGGGGAGGAAGCGCGGGCCGCGTTCGAGCGGGCCGCGTCGCTGACCCGGAACGAACGGGAGCGGGCGCTGTTGCGGGCCAAGGCGGCGGAGGCGGGGGACGGAGGCGCTCCGGACGGCTTGTAATGTCGTGGCCATGGCTCGTCGTACCCCGCTGCCGCCCCCTCCGCCGCCCGCCGAACTCCGCTCCTGGCCCGACCAGGAGGCCCTGCTCGCCGATCGCGCGTACGCCATGGCCCAGTTGACGGAGCGTCAGCTGGGCGGCAGGCGGCTGCTGTTCTTCCTGCTGCTCATGCTCGCCGTGCAGCTCGGCTGGGGATTCATGGG
This sequence comes from Streptomyces sp., assembly GCF_036566765.1. Taxonomy (GTDB): domain Bacteria; phylum Actinomycetota; class Actinomycetes; order Streptomycetales; family Streptomycetaceae; genus Streptomyces. The sequence goes on along the minus strand of NZ_DATCVQ010000400.1, from coordinate 2,078 downwards.
CGGCGGGCTCATCGAGACGTTCGACCAGACGGCGATCTTCGACCCACTGGCCATGGTCTTCGCCGTCGTCTCGGCGGCGGTCGGCGTCGCCGTGCTGATCCCGTCCGTGTGGGGGGTCGTACGAGGCGTCCGCACGGACCGGCGCTGCCGCGAACGCCTCGCGCAGTGGGCCGCGCTGAACCGGGACCCGGTGCGCGACGCGCGGGTGCGCGAGCCGGTGCTCAGCGTCGTCTGGGCGCTGCTGTCCTTCGCCCTGTGCGCGCTGGGCCTGTGGGTGGCCTTCGCGGTGCCGAACATGTTCGTCGGCCCGACCCGGGGCGGGTACGGCACGGTCGCGTACTTCATGGGCGTGGCGCTGGTGCTGTGGGTGCACGGCCTGATCGGACTGACCAAGGCGTACGCCCACTACCGCCTCGCGGTCCGCCTCGGGAGCTAGGGCCTGTCCGGCGGATCATGGCCGGGGTCGCGGCGTCTGGCACGGCGCCTCGCCGCGTTGCCGAAACGCCCCAATAGCTCCGCTATCGAGGCGCTCCGGCGCCTTGCGATGCACCGCACCAGACGCCGCGACCTATCCGACCCTGATCCGCCGGACAGGCCCTAGCCGGACGCCTTCGCCGGGTGGCCCAGGAGCATCGTCGGCGCGCCGGCGACGCGGGTCAGGAAGACCGTCGTGGCGTTCTTCCCCTTGAGCTTCATCTTCCGGCGCAGCTCCTCCGGCTCCACCGCCGAGCCGCGCTTCTTCACCGTGAGGACGCCGACCTCGCGCTCGCGCAGCAGGGCCTTCAACTTCTTCAGGTTGAAGGGCAGTTCGTCGGTGATCTCGTACGCGGCGGCGTACGGGGTGGGGCGCAGCTCGTCGGCGGTGATGTACGCGATGGTCTCGTCGACCAGGCCGCCGTCGAGGTCCGCGGCCGCCTCGGCCACCAGATGCGCGCGGATGACCGCGCCGTCCGGCTCGTACAGGTAGCGGCCGACCTTCCGGACCTGCGGGTCGGGCAGTCCGCGGCCGGTCAGCGAGGCGCCCGACGGCAGCAGTGTCGCCCGGCGCGCGCCGGGCGCGGTCCCGAACCACAGCACCGCCTCCTTCACGTCGCCGCCGTCCGAGATCCACTCCGCCTCGGCCTCCGCCGGCACCGCCTCGTGCGGCACCCCCGGGGCGATCTTCAGCGCCGCGTGCGGGGCCCGGCGGGCCGCCTCGATCGCCCAGGACAGCGGCGGCGAGTACGCCTCCGGATCGAAGATCCGGCCCCGGCCGCCGCGCCGCGCCGGGTCGACGAACACCGCGTCGTACGGGCTGGCGTCGATCTCCGTGACGTCCGCGCAGCGCACCTCGATCAGCTCCGCGAGGCCGAGCGCGGCGGCGTTCGCCCGGGCCGCCTCGGCGGTCAGCGGGTCGCGGTCCACCGCGAGCACCGCGATCCCGGCGCGGGCCAGCGCGATCGCGTCGCCGCCGATCCCGGAGCAGAGGTCCGCGACGCTCCGCACGCCGAGCGCGCGCATCCTGTCCGCCCGGTACGCGCCCACCGTCGCCCGCGTCGACTGCTCCACGCCGTTGGGCGTGAAGTACATCCGGTACGCGTCCTCCGCGCCGAACTTCGCCACCGCGCGCTGCCGCAGCCGGGCCTGGGCGAGCGCCGCCGTGACCAGCTCCGCCGGGTGCTCGCGGCGCAACCGGGAGGCGACCGCGAGCTCCTGGGCCGGGTCGTAGTCGCGCAGGGCGGCGAGCAGGTCCTGGCCCTCGGGGGTGAGCAGGGAGTGGAAGGCGGCGAGATCGGTCACCTGCCCCATTGTGGGCCAGCCGGGGGACCGCGCACGCCGGGTGGCGGTGTCGACGCGGGGGAGCGGCTGTGCGCTGACAGGATGCGGCCCCATGCAGCCAGTACGACAAAAGGAAGAAACCAGGATGAAGGGTTCGGGTGTGACCGCCGGCGTGTGGGTGCGTACCGGCGCCGCGCGGGCGCGGATCGCGCTCGCCGCCGTACTCGCCGGAGCCCTCGCCTCCGCCTGCTCCGGCCCGTCCTCCTCCGGCGCCGCCGGGCCCGTGGCGAAGCGCCCGGCCGAGCCGGCCCATGGCAAGC
>NZ_DATCVQ010000399.1:0-16933 GCF_036566765.1 Streptomyces sp. | reverse complement strand
AGCGCGTTGTAGATCTCCGGCATCGCGTCGACGGGGAACTCCACGTCGACGACCGGGCCGATGACCCGGGCGACGCGGCCCGTGGCGGCGGCCGTCTCAACAGTGGTCGTCATTACTTGTCACTCCCCGCGGTCGCGTCGGCCAGGGCTGCGGTGCCACCGACGATCTCGCTGATTTCCTGGGTGATTTCGGCCTGTCGGGCCGCGTTGGCAAGTCGGGAGAGGTTGGTGATCAGCTCTCCCGCGTTGTCGGTCGCCGACTTCATCGCGCGGCGCGTGGCGGCGTGCTTGGAGGCAGCCGACTGGAGCAGCGCGTTGTAGATCCGGCTCTCGACGTAGCGCGGCAGAAGGGCGTCGAGGACGTCCTCCGCCGACGGCTCGAAGTCGTACAGCGGACGCAGCGTCTCAGCGTCGCCCGCCTCCTTCGCCACCTCGTCGAGGCTGAGGGGCAGCAGCCGGGCCTCGACCGCCGTCTGCGTCATCATCGAGACGAACTCGGTGTAGACGATGTGGAGTTCGTCCACGCCGCCCTCGGCCGAGTCCTTCTCGATCGCTTCGATCAGCGGAGCCGCGACCTTCTTGGCGTCCCCGTACTCCGGCTGGTCCGTGAAACCGGTCCACGAGTCGGCCAGCTTGCGCTCACGGAAGTTGTAGTGCGCGATGCCGCGGCGGCCGACGACATAGATGTCGACCTCGCGTCCCTCGCTCTCCAGCTGCTTCGTGAGCTTCTCCGCCGCCTTGATGGCGTTGGAGTTGAAGGCACCGGCCAGACCGCGGTCGCTCGCGAGGAGCAGGACTGCGGCGCGGGTCGGGTTCTCCGCCTCGGTGGTCAGCGGGTGCTTGTCACTGGCACCCGTGGCCACCGCCGTGACCGCGCGAGTGAGCTCGGTCGCGTACGGAGTCGACGCCTGCACCTTGCGCTGCGCCTTGACGACACGCGAGGCGGCGATCATCTCCATCGCCTTGGTGATCTTCTTCGTCGCGGTGACGGATTTGATGCGACGCTTGTAGACCCGGAGCTGCGCTCCCATGAGTCAGGTCCCTTCCGTCGTCACTTCGAGACGTTGACGGCGGCAGCGTCCTCGCCGAGCAGCTTGCCGTCAGACGTCTCGAACTGCTTCTTGAACTCCGCGATGGCGTCACCGACGGACTGCAGCGTGTCGTCCGACATCTTGCCGCCCTCACGGATGGAGGTCATGAGACCCGAGTGGTTCTGGCGGAGGTACGCCAGCAGCTCGGCCTCGAAGCGGCGGATGTCGCCGACCGGGACGTCGTCCATCTTGCCGGTGGTGCCGGCCCAGACGGAGACGACCTGGTTCTCGGTGGGCATCGGCTGGTACTGAGGCTGCTTGAGCAGCTCGACCATCCGCTGACCGCGCTCCAGCTGCGCCTTCGAGGCGGCGTCCAGGTCGGAACCGAAGGCGGCGAAGGCCTCCAGCTCACGGAACTGGGCCAGGTCCACGCGGAGGCGACCGGAGATCTGCTTCATCGCCTTGTGCTGGGCGGAGCCACCGACACGGGAGACCGAGATACCGACGTTCAGGGCCGGGCGCTGGCCGGCGTTGAACAGGTCGGACTCCAGGAAGCACTGGCCGTCGGTGATGGAGATGACGTTGGTCGGGATGAACGCCGAGACGTCGTTGGCCTTCGTCTCGACGATCGGCAGACCGGTCATCGAGCCGGCGCCCAGCTCGTCCGAGAGCTTGGCGCAGCGCTCGAGCAGACGGGAGTGCAGGTAGAAGACGTCACCCGGGTAGGCCTCACGGCCCGGCGGGCGGCGCAGCAGCAGCGACACGGCGCGGTAGGCGTCGGCCTGCTTCGACAGGTCGTCGAAGACGATCAGGACGTGCTTGCCCTGGTACATCCAGTGCTGACCGATGGCGGAGCCGGTGTACGGCGCCAGGTACTTGAAGCCGGCCGGGTCGGACGCCGGGGCGGCGACGATCGTCGTGTACTCGAGCGCACCGGCCTCCTCCAGGGCGCCGCGCACGGACGCGATGGTGGAGCCCTTCTGGCCGACGGCGACGTAGATGCAGCGGACCTGCTTGTTCACGTCGCCCGAGCGCCAGTTGTCGCGCTGGTTGATGATCGTGTCGACGCACAGCGCGGTCTTGCCGGTCTGACGGTCGCCGATGATCAGCTGACGCTGACCACGGCCGACCGGCGTCATGGCGTCGACGGCCTTGTAGCCGGTCTCCATCGGCTCGTGCACCGACTTACGGGCCATAACGCCCGGGGCCTGCAGCTCGAGGGCGCGGCGGCCCTCGGTCGCGATCTCGCCGAGACCGTCGATCGGGTTGCCGAGCGGGTCGACGACGCGACCCAGGTAACCCTCACCGACACCGACGGAGAGGACCTCGCCGGTGCGCTGCACCGACTGCCCCTCCTCGATGCCGCTGAACTCGCCGAGGACGATCGCACCGATCTCGCGCTCCTCGAGGTTGAGGGCGAGACCGAGGGTGCCGTCCTCGAACTTCAGCAGCTCGTTCGCCATGGCCGAGGGAAGACCCTCGACCTTCGCGATGCCGTCGCCGGCCAGGCTGACCGTGCCGACCTCCTCGCGCGAGGCCGCGTCCGGCTGGTACGACTGGACGAAGTTCTCCAGCGCGTCCCGGATCTCCTCCGGCCGGATCGTGAGCTCCGCCATCTGGGTTCCCTGCTCTCCTTGTTGGGCCCGAAGTTTTCTTGGGGGTCTGGGGGCCGACCCCCAGGAATCTTCTGCAATGTGCACGGCCCAACCGGGCCGCTGATCATGCTTGTTGACTTGGTGGCTGAGGTCAGCCGGCCAGTCGGCGGGTCGCCTCGGCGAGGCGGTCCGCGATGGTGCCGTCGATGACCTCGTCGCCGACCCGCACCGAGATCCCGCCGAGGACCTCCGGGTCCACGTCCAGGTTCAGATGCATCTGGCGGCCGTACAGCTTCGCCAGTACGGCGCCGAGGCGCTGCTTCTGCTGGTCCGACAGCGGGACCGCCGAGGTGACGACCGCGACCATCCGGTCCCGGCGCGCCGCAGCGAGCTTGGACAGGGAGTCGATTCCCTGTTCCAGGCTACGTCCACGCGGCTGCGTCACGAGTCGGACGACCAGTCGCTCGGTGGCGGGGTTGGCCTTGCCGCCGAGCAGGCTGCTCAGCAGCTCGCTCTTGGCGGTGGCGGTGGCCGCCTTGTCCGTCAGCGCGGAGCGGAGCTCGTTGCTGGAGGAGACGATCCGGCCGAACCGGAACAGCTCGTCCTCGACGTCGTCCAGCGCGCCGGCCTTCTGCGCCGCGGTGAGGTCGGCGATGTTCGCCAGCTCCTCGGCCGCGTCGACCAGGTCGCGCGACCGGGACCAGCGGGACCGAACCATGCCGGACACCAGGTCGACGGTCTCCCCGCCCACCTGACCGCTGAGCAGTCGCTGCGCGAGCTCGGCCTTGGCCTCGCCCGGCTGGGCCGGGTCGGTCAGGACCCGACGCAGCGACACCTCACGGTTGAGCAGCGCGGTGACTGCGGCCAGCTCGTCCGCGAGCTTCTTCGCGTCCACGGACGTGTTGTCCGTCAGTGCGTCGAGGGCCTCGCGTGCGGCTGCCAGTGCTTCACGGCTCGCTCCGTTCATCGGACGGCCTCGGCCTTCTCCTCGAGCTCGTCGAGGAACCGGTCGATCGTGCGGCTCTGACGGGCGTGGTCCTCGAGGGCCTCGCCGACCAGCTTGCCGGCCAGGTCGGTGGCGAGCTTGCCCACGTCCTGACGCAGCGCCGAGGACGCGGCCTTGCGGTCGGCCTCGATCTGCGTGTGACCGGCCGCGATGATCTCCTCGCGCTGCCGCTGGCCTTCCGCCTTCATCTCGAGGATGAGAGCGGTGCCCTGCTCCGTCGCCTCCTGGCGAAGACGCGCGGCCTCGTGGCGGGCCTCGGCGAGCTGGGCCTTGTACTGCTCCAGCACGCTCTGGGCCTCGATCTGGGCCGACTCGGCCTTCTCGATGCCGCCCTCGATGGCCTCGCGACGCTCGTCCAGAACCTTGTTGATGTTCGGGAGGAGCTTCTTGGCGAGGAAGCCGAAGACGATGACGAAGGCGATCAGGCCGATGACGAGCTCGTCAAGATGCGGAATCAGAGGAGGCTGGGGCTCCTCCGCCTGCGCAAGAAGCAGAGCGTTCACATCAGTGCCTTCCGTAAAAAGGTTCGGGCTGTCGGTCCGGGCTTACTGGTAGACGAAGCCCATGACGATGCCGATGAGGGCGAGCGCCTCACAGAAGGCGAAGCCCATGATCTGGTTGGTGCGGATCAGGCCGGCAGCCTCGGGCTGACGGGCCAGCGCCTGGGTGCCGTTACCGAAGATGATGCCGACGCCGACGCCGGGGCCGATCGCGGCGAGGCCGTAGCCGATGGAGGCGACGTTGCCGACGACGTTCGTCTTGGCGGAGCCTTCGGCGGCGAGGTTGACCATCTCGAGAGCAGCGGACATGCCGTTACTTCCTTCTCTTTCAATGACCCGGTGGGGGTTGGCCACCGGACGACTGCTGGTTTCGGGGTGGAGCTGCTGGGCCGGGGCCGGCTCAGTGGTGCTCGGCGAGCGCGCCCTGGATGTAGCTGCAGGACAGGAGGACGAAGACGTACGCCTGAACAGCCTGGATGAAGAGCTCGAAGGCGGTCATGATGATGACCATCACGAACGAGGCGCCGGCGTAGACGAAGCCGAGGCCGTTCATGAGGTACCAGGTGGCCAGCGAGAACATCACGATGAGCAGGTGACCGGCGAACATGTTCGCGAACAGTCGGACCGCGTGCGTGAAGGGCCGGATCAGCAGGTTCGAGAGGAACTCGAGCACCACGATCAGCGGCAGGATCGGGCCGAGCGACTTGTCGTAGCCCGTGATGTTCTTCCAGCCGCCGACGAAGCCGTGCTTCTTGAAGGTCAGCGTGACCCAGAGCACGTACACGATCAGCGCGAGACCGGCCGGGAAGGCGATCAGCGAGGTGACCGGGAACTGGGCGATCGGGATGATGGACCAGAGGTTCATGATCCACACGAAGAAGAACAGCGACACCATGAAGGGGACGTACTTCTCGCCGTCCTTCTTGCCGATGATGTCGTAGACGATGCCGCGGCGCACGAAGTCGTAGCCGGCCTCGCCGACCATCTGCATCTTGCCGGGGACGAGCTTGGGCTTGCTGAACGCGGCCCAGAAGAACCCGACGACCACGATGGAGCCGAGGACGGCGAGCAGCATCGGCTTGGTGATCTCGATGCCGGCCACCGTGCCAAGGGGCTCGTACATGAACGTGTGCAGGCCCGGCGCCGGGAAGCCACATCCACTGAAGATGTGGCAATCCGGGTCGAAGGCAAGCGTCTGGTCAGCACTCACCGCGGGCTCCTTCAGCGTGGCGCATAGGTACGGCAACCTCGTTGTGTCGGCGCGGCACGCAGCCGCGGGTCGGCACTGGACTGGTCTTACGGATAAGGGGGCGGCGGTTCGGCGTCGAGCCTCGCGCTGGGACAGGCGTCAGCTCGGATGCCCGCGCCCGCAGTGCCGCAGTTGGCACCGGACGATAGCAGGAAGCCGAACAGCGCTTTATCCCGGCCCTACTCCTCACGTCGACGACCCCGAGTTCTTGGGGTCGACGTAGAGGATCTTGGCCTTCATGTAGGCACGAGCCTGCGCGGTGATCCACACGATGGTCGCCGCGAGCAGGGTGAAGGCGAAGGCCTTGAAGTCGAACCACGTGGTGTTCTTGAGCAGCGCCATCAACACGAACAGCAGCAGCAGCTGGGCCGTGTAGAGGAGCAGCCCCATCGCTTGGAACAAGTGCGGAAGCGACTTGGCCGTCCGCTGGAGCACCAGGAGTCCGATCCCCATGAAGACGATGACGACCACGGCTCCGAGAACGGCGCCGATCGCACCCTTGCCGCCGGCGACCACTCCGCTGATGACAGCGGCGATGGCGCCGGTGGCCGCAGCCGGAATGGCGGCCGACAGGAGGATGCGTGCGTCGTTGGACGGCATGGCGGTGTCTCCGCTTGGTGGTGGGGGCGATGGTGTCGTCAGGGACGAGCGTATGCCCGGTCCGAGGTGGGTCTCGGGGCCAACGGACCGTCGCACTACGGTCCTTCGGCACTGTCGCCGGGTCTCGTGAACGGTATCACAAACTATTTGATGAGGTCTTTACCCATTGGGTGTGCGGACTGTCACACATGAGAAGTACCCCGCGCGTGTGTGCACGACAGCGGGGCACTTCGTCTGGTAATGGCCGCTTTCGCGGCTTTCGTCAACTCGGCGTTCCGGCCTTACGCCGATCCGTGAAGCGCGAACGGTGGCCGATGGCGGTCGCCCCATTGACTCCGGCCGGAACGGGGACGCGCTCCCCCGGAGCCTCCTCCGCCTCGTCCGTCTCCGCCGCCTCGACGGCGAGCCCGGCGACGGCCGGAACGGCCTCCTCCGTACGGCTGCGCCGGCGGTAGCGCGGCGGCACGAACGACTCCGCCCAGCGCGGCGCCCGCGGCGTGAACCGCGGCAGCAGGAGCAGCACCAGACCGATGGCGCTGAGCGCGACGATCACCATGACGATCCACATGGACGCCGAGTGCACCGAGTACGCGAGCGTCCCGAAGGCGATCAGCGCGGACCAGAAGTACATGATCAGGACGGCCCGGCTGTGCGAGTGCCCGATCTCCAGGAGCCGGTGGTGCAGGTGGCCGCGGTCGGCGGCGAACGGCGACTGGCCGTTCCAGGTGCGGCGGACGATCGCCAGGACCAGGTCCGCCATCGGGATCGCGATGATCGTCAGCGGCAGCACCAGCGGGATGAAGACGGGCAGCGCGGCGTGGGTGGCCTGCCGGGTCGAGCCCTCGAAGATCTTCAGCGCGTCCGGGTCGACCTGGCCGGTGATCGAGATGGCCGAGGCGGCCAGGATCAGGCCGATCAGCATCGAGCCGGAGTCGCCCATGAAGATCCGCGCCGGGTGCATGTTGTGCGGCAGGAAGCCCAGGCACATGCCCATGAGGATGGCGGCGAACAGCGTCGCGGGGGCGGCGGCCTCGATCGTGTAGCCGTACCAGATCCGGTAGGCGTACAGGAAGAACGCGGCGGCGGCGATGCAGACCATGCCGGCGGCGAGGCCGTCCAGGCCGTCCACGAAGTTCACCGCGTTGATGGTCAGGACGACCAGGGCCACGGTGAGCAGGGTGCCCTGCCACTGGGTGAGGGCGACGGTGCCGATGCCGGGGATGGGCAGCCACAGGATCGTCAGACCCTGCATCACCATCACGCCGGCGGAGATCATCTGCGCGCCCAGCTTGATCAGGGCGTCCAGCTCGAACTTGTCGTCGAGCACGCCGATCAGCCAGATCAGGGCGGCGCCGGAGAGCAGCGCGCGGGGCTCGTTGGAGAGCTCGAAGACGCTGCTCAGGTTCGACAGATGGCTGGCCACCAGCAGGCCGGCGCACAGGCCGAAGAACATGGCGATGCCACCGAGCCGCGGTGTCGGTTCTCGGTGTACGTCGCGTGCGCGGATCTCCGGCATCGCCCCGGTCGCAATGGCGAACTTCCGCACCGGACCGGTCAGCAGATAGGTCACCGCGGCCGTGACACAGAGCGTCAGCAGGTAATCACGCACGGGCTGCCCCACAGGAATCGCTGGCCATCTCAGCCCCACACACTAGCCGTGCCGCCCATGTGGTTGAGGACATACGGTCCCCCCGAACGGTTCCCACACGCTTCCTGTACGGCTCCGAATGCGGCCGACTACCGGCCATACGGGGGAAATCGCCCGGCCAGCTCGCGTACTTCCGCGCGTACCCGAGCCGTACGTTCCGGATCTTCGTCGAGCGCGAGAGTGAACAACATCGCGATCCGGGCCATCTCGGCCGGGCCCATGCCCTGGGTGGTGACGGCGGCGGTGCCGAGCCGGATGCCTCTGCCGTCGCCGTACGGCAGGGCGCAGGTGTCCAGGACCAGGCCGGCGGCGGCGAGGCGGAGCCGTGCGGTGGGCCCGTCCAGGCCGAGGGGGGCGGGGTCGGCGGTGATCAGGTGGGTGTCGGTGCCGCCGGTGGTGATCGCGAAGCCCTCCGAGGCGAGCGCGGCGGCGAGCACCCTGGCGTCTTCCACCACCTGATGGGCGTACGCGGTGAACGCCGGTGTTGCCGCCTCCCCGAAGGCGACGGCCTTGGCGGCGATCGTGTGCATCTGGGCGCCGCCCTGGGTGAACGGGAAGACCGCCCGGTCGATCCGCTCAGCCAGCTCCGAGCCGCACAGGATCAGCCCGCCGCGCGGGCCGCGCAGCACCTTGTGCGTGGTGGCGCAGACCACGTCCGCGTACGGGACGGGGCTCGGCGCCGCGCCCCCGGCGACCAGGCCCATGGGGTGGGCGGCGTCGGCGATGAGGTACGCCCCGACCTCGTCGGCGATCTCGCGGAAGAGCGCGTAGTCGATGTTCCGGGGGTACGAGATCGAGCCGCAGACGATCGCCTTGGGGCGGCGGGTCCGGGCGAGGGCGCGGACCTGCTCGTAGTCGATGAGCCCGCTGTCGGGCTCCACGCCGTAGGGCACGAAGTCGAACCAGCGGCCGGAGAAGTTCGCGGGCGAGCCGTGGGTGAGATGGCCGCCGTACTGCAGCCCCATGGCGAGCACCGTGTCCCCGGGGCGCAGCAGCGCGGCGTACGCGGCCAGCACGGCGGAGGAGCCGGAGTGCGGCTGCACGTTGGCGTGCTCGGCGCCGAACAGGGCGGTGGCCCGGTCGACGGCGATCCGCTCGGCGGCGTCGACGTACTCGCAGCCGCCGTGGTGACGGGCGCCGGGGTAGCCCTCGGCGTACTTGTTGGCGAGCGGGGAGCCGAGCGCGGCGAGGACGGCGGGCGAGGTGAAGTTCTCGGCGGCGATCAGCTGCAGCGAGTCCTGCTGCCGACGGACCTCCCCGAGCATCACGTCGGCGATCTCCGGGTCCTGCCTGCGCAGGACGTCGAGATCCGGACCGTACGACGGAACACGCACGTCTGCGTCTGCGTCTGCGTCTGCGTCTGCGGGGAGAGCGGTGACCGGCATCTGTGGCTCCAGGCGTGGGCTGGGCTTCAGATCCAATGTAGGCACGTAAGGCAGGGTTTGCCCGATGTTCCCGGAGATTTCTCCGCCGTCCGTGGCCCACCCTGAGCCATCTGCCCCGCGCCCCCTCAGCGCTTGGCGGAGACCCCCGTCAGCGCCGTCACGACCGGGTCGAGTGCTTGGTTGATCTCCTCGCCCACCGAGCGGAAGAACGTGATCGGCGCCCCGTACGGGTCGTTGACCTCGTCGGCTTCGGCGGTGGGGGCCAGGAGCCACCCGCGTAGAGCGGCGGCGGCGCGGACCAGGGCTCGGGCGCGTTCGACCATGCCTTCGTCCAGGGGGTCGGGCAGCGTGGCCGGGTCTATGGCGCGGACCAGGCGGGTGAACTCCTTCAGGGTGAAGGTGCGCAGGCCCGCCGAGTGGCCCATCGAGATGACCTGCGCCCGGTGGTCCCGGGTCGCGGTCAGCACCAGGTCCGCGCGGATCACATGCTCGTCGAGGAGCTCGCGGCCCACGAAGCCGCTGGCGTCCGCACCGAAGTCGGCGAGGACCAGCTCCGCGTTGGCCTCCATCGGGGCGCCCTCATGGCCCCAGGTGCCCGCGCTCTCCACGATCAGGCCGCCGCCGCGCGGGTCGGCGAGGCGGGAGCTCAGGGCATGGCGGGTCAGCCGCTCGGTGATCGGCGAGCGGCAGACGTTGCCGGTGCTGACGTGGAGGATGCGGAAGGAACTGCTCTCGGGTCCCGCTATGCCACGCCCCTCAGGGGCAGTCAACTGGCCACCTCGAGGTCGGGCACTACCTTGCGCAGCTCCTCCGCGTCCAGCGCGCCGGCCCGCAGCAGCACCGGGACCTTGCCCGTGACGTCGACGATCGACGACGGGACGATGCCCGGCGTCGGGCCGCCGTCCAGGTACACGGACACGGCGTCGCCGAGCATCTCCTGGGCCGCGTCGCAGTCCTCCGGCGCCGGGTGTCCGGTCAGGTTCGCGGACGAGACCGCCATCGGGCCGACCTCGGTGAGCAGCTCGATCGCGACCGGGTGCAGCGGCATCCGGATGGCGACGGTGCCGCGGGTGTCGCCCAGGTCCCACTGGAGCGACGGCTGGTGCCGCGCGACCAGCGTCAGCGCGCCCGGCCAGAACGCGTCGACGAGCTCCCACGCCTGCTCGGAGAAGTCCGTGACCAGGCCGTGCAGGGTGTTCGGGGAGCCGATGAGCACGGGCGTGGGCATGTTGCGGCCGCGCCCCTTCGCCCCGAGCAGGTCGGCGACCGCCTCCGAGCTGAAGGCGTCCGCGCCGATCCCGTACACGGTGTCGGTCGGCAGCACGACCAGCTCGCCCCGGCGTACGGCGGACGCGGCCTCGCGCAGCCCGGTCGCGCGGTCGGTCGCCTCGTTGCAGTCGTATCGCCGTGCCATCAGTCGCGGGCCCCTTCGTACACGTGCTTGGTCATGGCATCGCCTTGCGTGCGGTCGCGAAGCGCGGCCGGTTGTTCAGGTCGGGGTGGTCGGCGGCGTCCGCCCAGCCGGCCTCCTCGTTGAAGATCCACGGCACCTGCCCGCCCTGGGTGTCGGCGTGCTCGACGACGACCAGTCCCCCGGGCCGCAGCAGCCGGTGCGCGGTGCGCTCCAGGCCGCGGATGGTGTCGAGGCCGTCCTCGCCGGAGAAGAGCGCCATCTCCGGGTCGTGGTCGCGGGCCTCGGGCGCGACATGCTCCCACTCGGTGAGCGGGATGTACGGCGGGTTGGAGATGACCAGGTCGACCTGGCCGTCGAGCTCCGGCAGCGCGGCGAGCGCGTCGCCCTCGTGCAGCGCGACGCGGGAGCCCTCGACGTTCTTGCGGGTCCACCGCAGCGCGTCCTCGGACAGTTCCACGGCGTGCACCGTCGAGCGCGGCACCTCCTGGGCCAGCGCGAGCGCGATCGCGCCCGAGCCGGTGCACAGGTCGACGATCAGCGGCTCGACGACGTCCATGGCGCGTACGGCGTCTATGGCCCAGCCGACGACGGACTCGGTCTCCGGGCGCGGCACGAAGACGCCGGGCCCGACCTGGAGCTCCAGATAGCGGAAGAACGCCCGTCCGGTGATGTGCTGGAGGGGCTCGCGGGCCTCGCGGCGCGCGATCGTCTCCCAGTAGCGGGCGTCGAAGTCGGCGTCCTTGACCGTGTGCAGCTCCCCGCGCTTGACGCCGTGCACGAACGCGGCGAGCTCCTCCGCGTCGAAACGCGGGGAGGGGACGCCGGCGTCGGCCAGCCGCTGGGTGGCCTGGGCCACCTCGGCAAGCAGCAGACTACGGGGGCCTGGGGGTCGCCCCCCAGAAGGTGACTGCACGCTGGTCCTCCGGGCTGGGTGGTACGGGGCGGGGCTCAGGCCGCGGCCAGTTTGGCCGCCGAGTCGGCGTCGACGCACGCCTGGATCACGGCGTCCAGCTCTCCGTCGAGCACCTGGTCCAAGTTGTACGACTTGAAGCCGACGCGGTGGTCCGAGATGCGGTTCTCCGGGAAGTTGTACGTCCGGATCTTCTCGGAGCGATCGACGGTGCGCACCTGGCTGCGGCGCGCGTCGGCGGCCTCGGCCTCGGCCTTCTCCTGCGCGGCGGCGAGCAGCCGGGAGCGCAGGATGCGCATGGCCTGCTCCTTGTTCTGGAGCTGGCTCTTCTCGTTCTGGCAGGAGGCGACGATGCCGGTCGGCAGGTGCGTGATGCGGACCGCGGAGTCGGTGGTGTTGACGGACTGGCCGCCGGGACCGGAGGAGCGGTACACGTCGATGCGCAGGTCGTTGGCGTGGACCTCGACCTCGATCTCCTCGGCCTCCGGGGTCACCAGGACACCGGCGGCGGAGGTGTGGATGCGGCCCTGCGACTCGGTGGCCGGCACGCGCTGCACGCGGTGCACGCCGCCCTCGTACTTCAGCCGGGCCCAGACGCCCTGGCCGGGCTCGGTCGCACCCTGGCCGCCCTTGGTCTTCACGGCGACCTGGACGTCCTTGTAGCCGCCGAGCTCGGACTCGGTGGAGTCGATGATCTCGGTCTTCCAGCCGATCCGCTCGGCGTAGCGCAGGTACATCCGCAGCAGATCGCCGGCGAACAGGGCGGACTCGTCGCCGCCCGCGCCGGCCTTGATCTCCAGGATGACGTCCTTGTCGTCGCTGGGGTCGCGCGGGACCAGGAGCAGCCGCAGCTTGTCGGTCAGCTCCTCGCGCTGCTTCTCCAGCTCCTTGACCTCGGCGGCGAAGTCGGGGTCGTCGTGCGCCAGCTCGCGGGCGGTCTCGATGTCGTCACCGGTCTGCTTCCAGGAGCGGAACGTGCCGACGATCGGGGTCAGCTCGGCGTAGCGCTTGTTCAGCTTGCGCGCGTTGGCCTGATCGGCGTGAACCGACGGGTCGGCGAGCTTCTTCTCAAGATCGGCGTGCTCGCCGACCAGTTCCTCGACCGCCTCGAACATCGGGGGCTCCTGGGTTTTCGTGAGTTGCTACGGGGACGGCAAAGCGCCGGTCCCGGCCGCCCCACGCCGGGGCAGCCGAAGACCGGCGCAGTGGCTCGCTACTTGGAGCCGGCAGCCTTGCCGAAGCGGGCCTCGAAGCGGGCCACGCGGCCACCGGTGTCGAGGATCTTCTGCTTGCCCGTGTAGAACGGGTGGCACTCGGAGCAGACCTCGGCACGGATGGTGCCGTCGGTGAGGGTGCTACGGGTGGTGAACGACGCGCCGCAGGTGCAGCTGACCTGGGTCTCGACGTACTGGGGGTGGATGTCGCGCTTCAAGGTGTCTCCTAGTTTCGGGAGGGCTCCGGGTCGCAAGCGCGGGATGCACGTACGTGAACCGGGGCCGACGTACCAGTCTGCCAGGACTGGCCGCATCTCCCAAAACCGGGGGGTGGCCGAATCTATTCCACGCGGTCCGGCTCCTTCGCGAACTACTTCACGACGCCCTCGGCCTGCCCCTTGGCGGCGTCCTTCGTGGCGGAGGCGGGGATCGGCAGATCGGCCTTCAGCGCCGTCCAGACCTGCCGGCCTGCGGCCTCCAGCGGGACGACGCGGTTCGGGTCGGCGGTGTCGTACGCGACCGGGAGCGTGATCATCTGGACGTCCTGGGGGCCGAGCTTGCCGAGCCCCTTGGCGAAGCCCATGAGCTCGTTGACCGAGTCCAGCTCGGAGTCCGGGGTGATCGCCTTGGTGGCGGTGTCGGCGAGGTCGACGAGCTTCTTCGGGTCGGTGAAGACGCCGACGTCCTTGACCCGGTCGATGAAGGCCTTGATGAAGGCCTGCTGGAGCTGGATCCGGCCGAGGTCGCTGCCGTCGCCGACGCTCTTGCGGGTGCGGACCAGGCCGAGCGACTGCTCTCCGTCGAGGGTGTGCGTCCCGGGCTCGAGGTCGAGGTGGCTCTTGGAGTCCTCGATCGCCTTGGTCGTGGTGATCTCCACGCCGTCGAGCTCGTCGATGAGCTTCTTGAAGCCGGTGAAGTCGACCTCGATGTAGTGGTCCATGCGGATCCCGGACATCGACTCGACCGTCTTCACCGCGCAGGCCGGGCCGCCGACCTCGTACGCGGTGTTGAACATCGCCCGGTCCTCGCCGGGCACGCGCTTGCCGTCGGCGTCGGTGCAGGCAGGGCGCTCGACGAGGGTGTCGCGCGGGACCGAGACCACGGAGGCCTTCTTGTGGCCCTCGTAGACGTGGACGACCATCGCGGTGTCGGAGCGGGCCGCGCCCTCGTCCCGGCCGTACGCGCCGTTGGCGCCGGAACGGGAGTCGGACCCGAGGACGAGGATGTCCATCGAGCCGTTGTCGACGTTCGCCGGGCGGTTCTTGCCGAGCTGGGCGTTGATGTCGACGCCCTGAAGGTTGCCGTTGAGCTTGAAGTAGACGTAGCCGAGTCCGGAGCCGCCGAGCACGACGAGCGCGGCCGCGCCCCAGGCGACGACGGTCACCGCGCGGCGGCCCTTGGCGGGCTCCTTGCGGCGGCGACCTGAGCCGCCTATTCGGCCGGTGTTGCTCTGCTCGGTCATCTTCTTCCTCGGAACTTCCTCGGGACGGACGGGAGCGTTGCGCGTCACCTTCTGTGACGGCGAACCACCCGAAAGGGTTGCATGAGTCCCTGTGAGGTTTCGGTGAGCGACGATGCGGAACGCACTGTGCCCACCGTGCGAGGCACGGTGGGCACAGTGTTCTTTCCGCAGGTCACAGGGGGCTTCAGGGCCTCACGGTCGCGATCTTCCGCTTGTGACCAAGCTCTCCGCGATCTAGCCGAAGAGGTTGTACGACTTCCAGCCGCTGCCGACCTTGATCCGGTTGGAGGTCACGAACGGGGTGGTCGCCGAGCCGGTGCTCTTGTACGCCCACATGTAGCCGTCCTTGTCGCGGACGATGAAGTCGGCATGGCCGTCGCCCGAGATGTCGCCGGTGGTGACGTACGCGGTGAAGTTCCAGCCGCTGCCGACCTGGACGCGGGCCGAGAACGGCCAGCTCGGGTTGCCGGTGCCCTTGTAGACCCACAGCCGGGCCGCGCTGTCGCGGGCCAGCAGGTCGGGGCGGCCGTCGCCGGTGAAGTCACCCTTGCCGTAGACCTGGTAGCCGCCCCAGCCGGTGCCGATCCTGACCTTGGTCCCGAAGGTGCCGTTGCCGCGGCCGGGCCACATGTAGAGAGCGCCGGCCGAGTCGCTGGCGGTCAGGTCCGGGTTGCCGTCGGCCGTGAGGTCGCCGGCAACGGCGAGGTTGCGGAAGCCGCCCCAGCCGGTGCCGACGCGGCGGTCGGCGTACGTGCCCTGCGTCGCGTCGCGGCCGAACACCCAGAGCTCGCCGTTGGCCTTCCGGTACAGGAAGTCCTGGTAGTCGTCCCGGTCCAGGTCCGCCTGGCGGACGAGGTTCGCGTCCCCCCAGCCGCCCATGGACTCACGAGCGGTGAGCGACGTGCCCGTGGAGTAGTACGCCCAGCCCTCGCCCGCCGAGTCACGGGCGAACAGGTCCGCCTTGTCGTCGAAGTCGATGTTGGCGTCGTCGATCCGGTGGTTGATCGGACCGGCATAGGTCGCCGTCTTCGCGAAGACGCTGCGCGCGCCGGTGGCGACGCAGTCCTCCACGCCCCACGACACCACGCCGGCGATCCGGCCGTTGACCACGAGCGGGCCGCCCGAGTCGCCGTTGCACGGCGAGACGGTGCCGGCGTCCTGGCCGGTCGCCGCCTTGCCGGCACAGAGCATCGCGCCCGGGACGAACTCGGAGCCGTACACGTTGGTGCAGGTGGCGTCCGAGTTGATCGGGATGGACGCCTTCTTGAGCGTCTGGGAGACGTCCTCGTTCAGCGAGGTCGTGCGGCCCCAGCCGTACACCGTGCCGGGCGTGCCGGAGGTGTACGTGGCACCGTACTGCGCGGGCAGCAGCGGCTTGTAGGGCAGGGTCTCGGAGAGGGTGAGCACCGCGACGTCGCCCTTGAGGGTGGTGCCGTTGTAGCCCGGGTTCCGCCACTGGCGGCTGACGCCGACCGTGGTGCCCTCGCCGGAGGTGAAGAGCTTCGCGGTGCCGCCGATGACCGTGCCGAACCTGGTCCAGTCGACGCCGTCCACGCAGTGCGCGGCGGTGAGCACCTTGGCGGGCCCGACCAGCGTGCCGCCGCAGAAGAAGCCGATGTCGTCGACCGGGTCGGTGTTGCCGCGGTCGTCGAAGTAGTACAGCTGCACCATCCACGGGGCTTCCGTGATGGCGGCGTCGACGCCCCCGATGATCTTGGGGTCGACGGTGGCGGAGCCCGAGGCCGCCGGTGCGTCCGCCGTCGGCGATTGAGTGTCGGCGCCCGCGGCGCCTTCCTTCTTCGCCTTCGCCTCGAGGACGGCCTTCGCGCCGTCGACCCGGGACTGGAGCTGGGCCGGCGAGTCCGTGGTGGGCAGTTCCACGCCCGCCTTGTGCTGCGGCGCCTCGTCGGCCTGCGCCGGTACGGCGGTCAGGACCGCGCCCCCCAGCGCGAGTGCGGCGGCGGCCGCGGGAAGGGTCAGACGGACCCTCCGGTGAGCAGAAGTCACGCAGTTCTCCTATCGATGACGTCGCATGCGTAAGGAGAGAAGGATCGAGCCCCCACCTGATCCAGGGCATGACTGCGTAAGGCCTCATGGGCACATTCAGAAATGTGTTCCCCCCCACGTGCGACCCGCTGATCGTACAATGCCGAACCGCCCCCGTCATGAGAGTGACGGGGGCGGTTCGGGGTGCCTCTCAGGCCTGCTGAGGCAGTGTCGGACGACGTCAGTCGTTGCTGGATCCAGGAGTCGTCTTCTGGATCTGCAGCAGGAACTCGCCGTTCGACTTCGTCTGCTTCATCTTGTCGAGCAGCAGCTCGATCGCCTGCTGCTGGTCGAGCGCGTGCAGCACGCGACGCAGCTTCCAGGTGACCGCGAGCTCGTCGGCGCCGAGCAGGATCTCTTCCTTACGCGTACCCGAGGCGTCGACGTCGACGGCCGGGAAGATGCGCTTGTCGGCGAGCTTCCGGTCGAGCTTGAGCTCCATGTTGCCGGTGCCCTTGAACTCCTCGAAGATCACCTCGTCCATGCGCGAGCCGGTGTCGACCAGCGCGGTGGCCAGGATGGTCAGCGAGCCGCCGTCCTCGATGTTGCGCGCGGCGCCGAAGAAGCGCTTCGGCGGGTAGAGCGCGGTCGAGTCGACACCACCGGACAGGATGCGGCCGGAGGCGGGCGCCGCGAGGTTGTACGCGCGGCCCAGACGGGTGATCGAGTCGAGCAGGACGACCACGTCGTGACCCAGCTCCACGAGACGCTTGGCGCGCTCGATGGCCAGCTCGGCGACCGTGGTGTGGTCCTCGGCCGGACGGTCGAAGGTCGAGGAGATGACCTCGCCCTTGACCGACCGCTGCATGTCGGTGACCTCTTCCGGACGCTCGTCGACCAGGACGACCATCAGGTGGCACTCGGGGTTGTTGTG
>NZ_DATCVQ010000398.1:0-15429 GCF_036566765.1 Streptomyces sp. | reverse complement strand
TGGTCTTCGCCCTGGGCCTGGGCTCCAGCGGCATCCCGCGCGCATGGGCCGCCGGCGCCCGCCGCGGCGGGGTCCACTACGCGGACGGGCCCGCCGACGAGGCCGCGGCCCGGCTCGCGGCGGGGATCCGCGACCGGAAGGGCCCCGGCGACATCGTCGTCGTGTCGCTGCACTGGGGCTCCAACTGGGGCTACGGCGTACCCCCCGCCGACGTGGCCCTCGGGCACGCGCTGATCGACGGCGGCGCGGACATCGTGTACGGGCACTCCTCGCACCACCCGCGCCCCCTGGAGGCGTACCGGGGCCGGCTGGTCCTGTACGGCTGCGGGGATCTGATCAACGACTATGAGGGCATCTCGGGCTACGAGGAGTACCGCGACGATCTCCGGCTGCTCCCGATCGTCTCGGTGGCGGCCGCGGACGGCGCGCTCCAGGAGGTACGGATGACTCCGCTGCGGTCCCGGCGGATGCGCCTGGAGCATGCCTCGCGCCGGGACGGGCAGTGGCTGCACGAGGTACTCGGCCGGATCAGCGGGCCCTTCGGCGTGCGCGTCGACCTCGCGCCGGACGGCGCCCTGACCGCCCGGGCGGCCTGACCGCAGAGGACCGGTGAGATCGCAGAGGACCGGTGAGGAGGAGCGACATGTACTTCACCGACCGCATCGACGCGGGCCGGCAGCTCGCGGCCCGGCTGACGCATCTCAAGGACAGCGACGTGGTGGTCCTGGGGCTGCCCAGGGGCGGGGTGCCGGTCGCCGAGCAGGTCGCCGAGTCGCTCGCCGCCCCGCTGGACATCTGTCTCGTCCGCAAGCTGGGCGTGCCTTACCAGCCGGAGCTGGCGATGGGCGCGGTCGGCGAGGGCGGGGTGCGGGTGCTCAACGACGACGTGCTGAGCCGGGGCAGGGTCACGTCCCGCGACCTCGCCGCCGTGGAGGAGCGCGAGCTGGCTCTCCTGGACGAGCGCGCCGCGCGCTACCGCGGGGCGCGACACCCGGTACCGCTCCGGGGACGGACCGTGGTCGTGGTGGACGACGGGCTGGCGACCGGGGCGACCGCGCTCGCGGCCTGCCGCGTGGTCCGGGCGCGCGACGCGGCCCGGATCGTGCTCGCGGTGCCCGTCGCGCCCGCGGGCTGGCGGGCCGAGCGGGTGGGGAACAACGCGGACGAGGCGGTGTGCGTGCACGAGCCCGCGTTCTTCCAGGCCATCGGTCAGTTCTACCTGGACTTCTCGCAGACCCCCGACGAGGACGTCGTCGCCTGCCTGGACCGCAACCGCGCGGCGTACGGCGCCGGTGACGACGCGGCCGCACAGGCAGCCGAGGGCGCGGCCGGGCTGCCGCCGACGGAGGTACGCCTCCCGGTCGGCGGGGCGGAGGTCGGCGGGGAGCTGACGCTGCCCCCGAAGGCGGCGGGGATCGTGCTGTTCGCGCACGGCAGCGGCAGCAGCCGGCACAGCCCGCGCAACCGCGCCGTGGCCGCCGCGCTGAACCGGGCGGGTCTGGGCACGCTGCTGTTCGACCTGCTCACGGACGCGGAGGCGGCGAACCGGGCCAATGTCTTCGACACCGAGCTGCTGGCCGGGCGGCTCACCGAGGCCGCGGCCTGGGTCGGCGGCCGGGAGGACACGCGGCGGCTGCGGACCGGGTTCTTCGGGGCGAGCACCGGCGCGGCCGCCGCGCTGTGGGCGGCGGCGGACCCGGCGGCGACGGTGTCCGCGGTGGTCTCCCGCGGCGGCCGGCCCGATCTGGCGGAGGCGCGGCTCGCCGAGGTGCGCGCCCCGACGCTGCTGATCGTGGGCGGCCGGGACGACCTGGTCATCGACCTCAACCGCGGGGCGCAGGCCCGGCTGCGCTGCGAGAACCGGCTCGACATCGTGCCCGGCGCCACGCACCTCTTCGAGGAGCCGGGAACGCTCGAGAGGGTGGGCGAGCTGGCGGCCGACTGGTTCGCCGAGCACTTCTGACCGGCCGGCCGTCAGCCGTCAGCCGTCAGCCGTCAGCCGTCACCGAAAGGCTCGCAACCTCCCTGCAACCTCCCCCCATGTCTCCTGGACGAACGACGCACCAGGCACGACGCACCGAGCCGGGAGAAGGGGGCGGGGCATGGACGCGAGCGCCGAGCCGCGGGTGGAGCTGACGCCCGCCGCGGCCGAACTGTTGCGGCGACTGCGCGCGCTGCACGGGCCGCTGATGTTCCATCAGTCCGGCGGCTGCTGCGACGGCAGCGCGCCGATGTGCTACCCGGACGGCGAGTTCCGCACCGGTGACTCCGACGTTCTCCTGGAATCGCTGGCCGTGCCCGGAGTCACCGAGCCGGTGGCGTTCTGGATGTCGAAGACGCAGTACGAGGTGTGGCGGCACACCCGGCTGATCGTCGACGTCGTGCCCGGCCGGGGCAGCGGGTTCTCGCTGGAGGCGCCGGAGGGAGTGCGTTTCCTCATCCGTTCCCGGGTGATCGGCGTCTAGCCTTCTGGGTCTGGTCAACTCATCTTTGACTTTCGGAGTTGACCGGTCATCAGGAGGTTCCGTGGCGCCCTCTCGAGCCCGTACGACGAACTTACTGGCCCTGTTCCTCGCGTGGTGCGCCCTGTTGGGCGCCGGCCTGGCCGGCACCGCACCCGCTGTCGCGGCCCCGCGGACCGCGGCGTGGACCGAGTTCGCCTCGGGGGTGCGGTACGCGACGCTGGATCTGACCGCGGCCAAGGGCCCGGTCCGCGCGCATCTGCTCTCCGTGGATCTCACCGAGCCGGACGTGTCGGTCGGCCTGCTCCATCCGGGGGCGGTCGCCGCCCGGGCCCCGCTGTCCGCGCTCGCGGACGCGCAGGGGGCGGTCGGCGGCGTCAACGGCGACTTCTTCAACATCTCCGAGACCCAGCATCCCGGGGTGGAGGCGACCGGCGCGTCCGTCGGCCCGGCGGTCGCCGACGGCCGGGCGCTCAAGGCGGCCGTGCCGAACGGGCAGCGGTTCGGCCCGGCGCTGCCGCCGGGTACCAGCACGGAAGACGTGCTGGGCGTGGGCTGGGACGACCGGGCCCGCCTCGGCGCGCTGGAGCTGCAGGGGACGGTCACGACGCGGGGAACGCGGCTGCCGCTCGGGGGCCTGAACCAGTACGCGCTGCCGGTCGGCTCGGTCGGCGTGTTCACCTCCGACTGGGGCGCGGCGTCCCGGCTGCGGGCGACCTGCGGCACGGACACCGACCGCGCGGCGCCGTGCAGCGCGGAGACGTACGAGGTGACGGTGCGGGCGGGCCGGGTGACGTCGGTCGCCGAGAAGCCCGGCGGGGGCCCGATCACCGAGGGCACGAAGGTCCTGGTGGGCCGGGAGGCGGGGGCCCGGGAGCTGCGCCGGCTGTCGGTCGGCGACCCCGTGTCCGTACGGCACCGGCTGGTCGCCGAGCGTACGCAGGCGCCGTACCGGTTCGCGGTCGGCGGGTTCCCCGTACTGCGGGACGGGGTCCCGCTCGACGGGCTCGACCGGGTGGCCTTCGCGGTCCGCTCGGCGGCGGGGATCGGGAACGACGGAGAGGAGCTGCTGCTGATGGCACTGGACGGCGGCCCCGAATTCCGCAGCGGCCTGACGGTCGCCGAGGTGGCCGAGCTGATGGCGGAGCTGGGCGCGACGGACGCGCTGAGCCTGGACGGCGGCGGGTCGTCGACGCTGGTCACCCGCTCCCCCGGGGATGCGGCGGTCACGGTGCGCAACCATCCCAGCGGAGGCGCGGAGCGGCCGGTGCCGAACGGCATCGGCGTGTTCTCCCGCGATTGAAACACCCGTTCGGACGCCAAGCCACCGTGCGGGACGCACGGGCCGTGGCTAGCGTGGCTGGCAGCAGCAACCATCGATCGGAAGAGAGTCACCGTCATGGCAGCACGACCTGAAGGCACGCCTGTCTGGGCCGACGCGATGTTCACCGACGTCGAGGGCGCGAAGGCCTTCTACGGCGAAGTGCTGGGATGGACCTTCGGCGAGGCCTCGTCGGAGTACGGCAACTACACGCAGGCGTACAAGGACGGGAAGGCGGTCGCGGCCGTGGTTCCCCCGATGCCCGGCCAGGGCGACCCGAAGTCGGCCTGGTGTCTGTACTTCGCGTCGGACGACGTGGCCGAGACCGCGCAGAAGATCACTGCGGCCGGCGGCAAGGTGCTCATGGAGCCGATGGCGGTCGGCGACTTCGGCTCGATGGTCATCGGCCAGGACCCGACGGGCGTGGTGTTCGGCGCGTGGCAGGGCGGGACCCACAAGGGCTTCGATCTGGAGGGCAAGCCCGGCAGCTTCGCCTGGGCCGAGGTGTTCACCCGGGAGCCGGCGAAGTCGGACGCGTTCCTCACCTCCGTCTTCGGCTACAACGCGAAGAAGATGAAGGACGAGCACATCGACTACAAGGTCTTCGACCTGGGCGGCGAGATGCCCGTCCTCGGCCGGATGACCATGACGTCGGAGGACTTCCCGCCGGAGATCCCGCCGTACCTCCAGCTCTACTTCGCGGTCGACGACTGCGACGCGGCGGTCGCGAAGGCGGAGAAGCTGGGCGGCAAGAAGGTGTTCGGGCCGATGGGCAGCCCGTTCGGGCGGTTCGCGGCGATCGTCGACCCGCAGGGCGCCGCGTTCGCGGTCATCGACATGTCGACCACCGAGGGCGAGATGCCCGAGATGGTCTGAGGCCGCGACAGGCGGCACAGGCAGCGGCACGGCACACGGCGCGCCCGGGACCGGATCGATCGGCCCCGGGCGCGTCGCCGTATGCGTCGCCGCGTGCGCTGCCGGGTGGGTCGCCGTGTGCGGGTCAGGTCCGGTCGCGGACGGCGACGATGCCGTTGAAGACGCCGACGTAGGCGGTGCCGTCGGGGCCGATGGTGATCGGCGCCCAGTTGTTGTCGTACAGGAGGCCGGTGCCGGTGAGCCGCTTCCAGACGCGCTTGCCGGTACGGAAGTCGACGGCGGTGAGGTACCAGGCGTCGATGCCGAGGGCGTGCGGCTGCTTCTCGTAGAAGTAGAGCAGGCCGTTGGCGGTGGAGAGCTTGGGCACGGTGGACGGCGAGCGGACGTCGCTCTCCCAGACGGTGTCGCAGCCGCTGCCGTCGGGCCGGACGTCGATCCGGGTCGCCCCGCCGACGACGCTGCGGCCGAGGGTCAGGGTGGTGGGGTTCTCGTAGCCGTAGTTGTTCTCGACGACGAGGCTGTTCCCCCAGCTGATCAGGGAGTTGTCGGTCGTGGACGCGCCGGCGCCGAAGACCGGGACCCTGCAGACGAGCCGCCGGTCGACGGAGACGTCCGTGCCGCGCCGGTAGACGAGGACGTTCATCCGGCCGTCGGCGTTGTCGGTGATGGCGACATAGCCGTCCCCGAACAGGTCGGGGGTGGTGCCGGACCCCTGGTTGACCGAGCCGGGCTTGGTGCCCGTGCCCCGGTCGTAGGTCTGCCGCCACTGGATCTGCGGGGTGCCGTCGGCGGCGGCGCGGAAGCTGTAGAGCGCGTGGTCAGAGACGATCGAGACTCCGTCGGCGGCGACGGAGAACGAGTTCTGGATCTCCTCGCCGTCGAGCCGGATCGACTTCAGGGCGCCGCTCGCCGGGTCGACGGTGCCGACGCGGCCGAGCCGGGTCACCCACCAGATGCGGCCCTGCCAGTCCGGCATGACGGAGGTGACGGGGTCGCAGACGCCGCTGGGGAAGAGGTTGGTCCAGCTGACGCAGTCGTGCGGGACGTGGGAGGTGAGGTCCCAGTCGTCCTCGACGGTGAACTTCCAGCCGCCGTCCGGGTTCTGGCCGTGCGCGATCCGCAGGACGTGCTGGCGGGAGTCGGCGAGGACGACGCGGTCGCGGTGGTCGAGGTAGAAGTACGCGCCGCCGGAGGTGTCCTTGAAGATCTTCTCGAAGTCGAGCCGGGTGACGGCCTCGACGGTGGAGGAGCGCTGCGGCAGCTTGTACTCGGCGAGGGTGGCCAGCGTGCGCGGGTCGAGCAGCTTGAGCAGGAACCCGGAGAAGGTGCCGCAGACGGTGAGGAGGCGGCCGCCGGAGTCGAAGGTGGCGGTGGCGCACTCGCCGCCGAGCGCGGCGATCTTCTCGCTGGTGACCTGGGGGTCGCGGCCGAGCGGTCCGGAGTAGGGGTGGGTGCCGCTGCCGGCGGCGTCGGCGTGCATGCCGCTGCGGCCGTTGGGGGCGAGGTACGGATGCTGGGGCGGCGCCTCGGCGGGGACGGGGCGGGCCGTGGCGGGGGCGCCCTCGTAGGGGGCGACGAGGCGGTGGCCGGGAGCCAGGGGTATGTCGTCGGCGAGCGCCGGGGGCACCACGCCCACGAGCGCGGTCGCGCACAGCGCGGCGAGGACGGCGAGCGCGCGGGCGCGGGCTCGGCTGCGGAAGGGGGACATCACGGCTCCTCGGGTGCGTGCGTGGGTCGCGCCGGCGGCCGACGCTAGGCCCGAGTGCCTGAGATGTACATGCAACTGCCCCGTGTTTCATGACCACTTCACGCTGGTGCAATGATTCACGGCTTGAGGCTGCTCACCACGTCGGCGGTGGCGGCGACGCCGTTGTGGATGCTGGGCGCCATGCTCGTGCCCGCGAGGAAGAACCCGAGCAGGGCGCAGGTCAGCGCGTGGGTGACCTTCAGTCCGCCGTTGCGGAGGAAGATCACCGCCAGGACCAGCAGAAGAAGCACCACGGAAATGGAGACCGCCATCGCCCTCACCCTCCTTGCGCCGCGCCGGAATTGCGGCGTTCGGCGGCAAGTGTGGCGCAGTGGCCGGGCCGTCCGGCCGTACGGCGTGGCGGCCGTACGGGTGATTCCGGGTGATTCGCGTCCGAGGCGTGGGCGGCTCAGCCCCGGCCGGTGAGGAAGCGGCGCAGGCCGGCCAGGTCGTCGGTGTTGAGGTGGTCGACGCCCGCGGCGAGCAGTTCGGTCCAGATCGCGTCCCGCGCGGGGCCGGGCTGGTCGGGGGTGGCCCAGAAGCGGACGCGACGGCCCTGGGCCTGGGCGGTGTCGACGAGGGAGCGCAGCCGGGCGCGTTCGGCGGCGGGGAACGGGCCGTCGCCGCGCCAGCCGAAGAACTGGGTCCAGTTGCCGCTGACCAGGGGAATGAAGGAGGCGGGCGTGGGAACCGGGGCGGCGAGGTCGTCGAAGCGGCCGTCGTAGCAGGCATACCGGACCCGCTGGGCCTCCATGGGCGCGCGGGCGGCGCGGTCCCCGGAGATGACCGGGGTGACGGCGCCGGGGTGCGGGCGTCCGTCGGTGACGATGGTCAGCATCCGCCGGTACGGGCGGAGTTGGCGGTGCAGCTCCTCGTACGCGGCGACCCCGTCGCCCTTGATGTCGATCAGCAGCTGAACCGGCTTCCGGTACCCCGGGTACACGGAGCCGTGGTGGGCGCGGACCCGGTCGCGCAGCGGGTCGAGGTAGAGCCGCCGGAGCGTCCGCGTGGGGTCGAGCTGCGCCGGCTCGTGGGCGACGAGGAGTTCGCCGTCGACGAGGAAGACGTCCGCCTCGACGCTGGTGAAGCCCTGGTCGAGGGCGTCGAGCAGCGGCCTGGGGTGCAAGTAGTCGTTGTGCGCGTGGGCCTGCGGCAGGGGTGTGACCGGCCGCGTCGCGGCCCGCGCGGCGGGCGCGGCGAGCCCCGCGGCGGCGGCGGCGAGCGAGACGACGGCGGTACGGCGGGACAACTGCGCCATGAGGGTCTCCCGGGTGCGTCGGAGGCGGCCGGGACGGCCGGACGGCTCCGAGTATGCGCACCCGGGAGGCTCAAGTGGTCGGCGGGCACGAAGAGTTGGCCGAACATCCCGGCGAAGGTCGCCGGGAGTTCGCGGACCCGGACGGCGGGCCCGGGCGGCGGACTCGGACGGCGGACTCGGACGGTGGACTCGGACGGCGGGCTCGGACGGTGGACTCGGACGGTGGACTCGGACGGCGGGCTCGGGCGGCGGGCTCGGTCGGTGGCCGGGAACGGGACCGTGAGTCGACCTGCCACGGGCCGGGGCAACGACCCGCCGCTGTCCGGTCAGCGGCCCCCTCGCCCGCCCGATCAGTGACCCGCCGTTGTCCGGTCAGCGGCCCGTCGCTGTCCGGTCAGCGGCCCGTCGCCCGCCCGATCAGCGGCCCTGCCGCCCGCCCGATCAGCGACCCGCCAACAGCGCCTCCAAGGCTCGGGCGGGCTCCGGGTGGCGGTCGATCAGGGCCGCGCCCGGATGGCCGGATCCCTGCGGTGTCTCCCAGCCGCCGGTGCAGCCCAGCAGGTCTGCGAGCGCGTCGCAGGCCGCGGGGTGCGCGGCGAGCAGCGCGGAGCCGCGGCCCGTCGCCGGCCCGCCTGCCGTGAACGACACCGGCGGCGCGGGCTGTGCCCGCCACGGCGGGACCCAGGCGTCCAGTTCGGCGAGGCGGCCGGGGAAGATCCGGCCGGCCTCGCGAATCAGCAGCGGGGCCAGTTCGGCGCCGTTCGCCCGCAGGGTGGTGATCAGCGTGGGCAGCCACGGCAGGAGCACCGGGTCCGGCAGCCGGCCGAAGGCGTTCGACACCGCCTCCACGACGAAGTCGGTGAGGCCCGGGACGGGTTCCAGGGCGTGCACGAAGCCGCTGAGGTAGCGCGGATAGGCGGGCACCACCATCGGGTTGGCGAGGAGTTCGTCGCAGCGAGCCCGCAGCTCCGCCCGGCTCACCCGGCCGAGCTGCGTCTCGGCGGCCCACAGCAGCGCCGTCTTCGACGGGTCCTGCGGGTGCGACTGGGCGACCGCGAGCTCCAGTTGGGTCCGGTCGCAGCCCAGGGACAGCGCCAGGGTCTCCATGCCGAAGAGGAAGCCGAGCATCGCCGCGACGTGCCGTACGCCGGCGTCCTCGTCGGTGAACGCCGTCGGCAGCAGGGTGCAGTAGTGCGCGTACCCGGCCTTGACGAAGGACTCGATCCAGGGCGGCAGCACCGGATCGGCGGTGCGGTGGTACGCGAGCAGCCGCCGCACCCGACGCAGTACCTCGGGCGCTCCGTCGACGGTCCGCTCGGCGGCCAGTACCTCCAGGGCCCGGGCGCCCAGCTCATCGGCGAGCCGTCGGCTGCGCAGGTAGCGCGTAGCGTCCTCGACGGTCTCGAGGACAGTCGCGGCGGTGGCCTGGGCGTCGTACGCCCGGCGGCGCAGCCGCTGTTCCAGGACCTGCTCGATGCTGACGCCCTCGTAGCCGAGCTCGATCAGCGAGCGCTGGTGATTGCCGAGCGCCAGGTCCCAGGACTCCTGGATGGACCGCTCCCCCAGGGACCGTTCGCCCATGATGGGGCGGGCCGCGCCGTGCGGCAGCAGGTACCGCAGCATCCACAGCACATCGGAGCAGCGCTCCAGCTCCGGCCGGCCGGCGATGTCGAGCAGGGCCCGCTGGACGCCGCGCTGCTGGAGTCTCAGCTCCAGCGGCGCGAGCCGGTCGTGTACGTCGCGGGCGAGCGGCGGCAGCGCGTCGTAGCCGACCTGCCCGATCCGGTCGCCGCCCATCATGATCTCGACGAGCCGACGGACATCGCGCCGGCCGGGCACGGAGTCCTTCTCGATGCAGGTGACGGCCGCGTCCTGGAAGTCGTACGGGGTGGGCCTGGCCCGGTCCCGCATCCCGGCCAGCAGGATCGACGTCTCGAACACGGCGATGGCGTCGGCGGTGGAGGCGAGATAGCCGTTGCGCCGGGCGGCGCGGACGATGTCCACCGACCAGCCGAGCAGTTCGGCCTCGTCGAGCCCGTCCAGGACGGGCGGCCGGCGCAGGAACCCGGTCAGCCGGTCAGCGGGCCCGGTCTCCGTTTCGACGACCGCGGAAACGGCCTTTCGGGCCTTGGCCTTCTTCGCACCCGCCTGGCCCTCCAGGCGGAAGGGCTCCACGCGGCTGCGCTGGAGGTTCTTCGCCCAGACCGTCGCGGCGATCGACACCGAGCCGGAGGCGAGGCCGAACTGCGCCTCGATCGCGGCGTGGCTGGACGGGATGAGGCCGTGCCGCCACTTCGTGCCGGTGCGCGGGCCGATCTCGAACGTGTCGCTGCCGTCGACGCCGAACTCCTCGACCCGGCTGGCCGCGTGGAACGCGCCGCAGACGTACAGGCAGTCCGCGGGGTCGGCGCCGGTGGCGGCCAGGTGCTCGCGCATCCGGGTCCACATGTGCCGCTCGCGGTCCTCGTCCACCCGCACCCGGTGCGGGTCGCCGGGGGCGAGCCGCCGGAACAGGCTGCCGATGAGGAACATGGCCTGGCGGTAGGTGTCGTGGTCGCTGTCGCCCAGCGGGAGTTCGACGTACTGGTGCCACCACTCCGACCAGTGCCGGACCCGGCCGTGCCGCAGCAGATGCTCCTCCAGTTCGGCGAAGCGCGGCCGGAGGTCGCCGATCTCCACGCCGACGGCGTCTCCGTGCAGCCCGGCCTCCTCGGCGGGCGGCGCGAGGGACGCGTCCTCCGGGTCCGCGCCGGACTCCTCCTCGCCACGGGCGTCCCACTGGAAGACATGGTCCGAGGACCGGTCCACCAGGACGAGTTCGACGCCGGGGGTGTCCAGGGCGTAGGCGATCGCCTGGTACTCGGCCGAGGCCTCGGTGATCGGGGCGACCACGGACAGCGGCGACCAGTCGGCCGGGAAGCCGTCGGTCTCGGTGGCGAAGGCCTGGACCGCCACCGGGAGGCGGCAGTTGCGCAGTTCGGTCAGGAGCGGCGCCATGTCCTCGCACAGCTCCAGGTACACGACCTTCGGCTGCTTCTCGCGCAGCCGGCGGGCCATCGCGAGCGCGGAGGCCGGGGAGTGGTGACAGACCGGGAAGATCTCCAGCGGCTCGCGGACCGCGCGGTCGACGTCGTCGACGAGGCCGAGCAGGATGCCCTCCAGGGCGCCGGGCCCGTCGGCGAACGTCGCAGCGGCTTCCTGGAGTTGGGCGCGAAGCGCCTCGAAGGTCCCCTCGTGGGCGCCGGTCACGACAGCGTGGCGATCGCGTCGCGGCCGCCCTCCAGGAACTCGGGCCAGGAGCCGCCGTCCTCCTTGCTGCGCGGCTCGACGACGCCGTGCAGGTACTTGTTGAGAATGGCCAGGTCCTCGGGCTCGCGCCGGGCGAGCGAGCCGACCAACGAGGAGGCCAGGGTGCGGGCGGTCAGTTCGCGCTCGCCGAAGAAGTTGCTGTGCAGGATCGCGTCCTCCAGGACGCCGATCTGCTCGGCGGTGGACAGCGCGGACTCCAGCTTCTCCTCGTCGCTGCCGGCCGCGGCGGCGGAGGCGCGCAGGTCGGCGAAACTCTGCAGCAGCACGTCGAGCAGGGTCGGCGGCACGTCCAGCTCGATCCGGTGCCGGCGCAGCAACTCCTCGGTGCGGAAGCGGACGATCTCCGCCTCGCTCTTCTTGTTGGTCACGACCGGGATGCGGACGAAGTTGAAGCGGCGCTTGAGCGCGGAGGAGAGGTCGTTGACGCCCCGGTCGCGGCTGTTGGCGGTGGCGATGATCGAGAAGCCGGGCTTGGCGAAGACGATGTTCTCGCCGCCGTCGCCGCCGTCCAGCTCGGGGACCGAGATGTACTTCTCGGAGAGGATCGAGATCAGCGCGTCCTGGACGTCGCTGGTGGAGCGCGTGAGCTCCTCGAACCGGCCGATGGTGCCGGTCTCCATCGCGTTCATGATCGGCGAGGGGATCATCGACTCCCGGGACTGGCCCTTGGCGATGACCATGGACACGTTCCAGGAGTACTTGATGTGGTCCTCGGTGGTGCCGGCCGTGCCCTGCACCACCTGCGTGGAGTTGCGGCTGATCGCCGCGGCCAGCAGCTCGGCCAGCCAGCTCTTGCCGGTGCCGGGGTCGCCGATGAGCAGCAGGCCGCGGTCGGAGGCGAGGGTGACGATCGAGCGCTCGACGAAGCTGCGGTCGCCGAACCACTTCGGCGCGATCTCCCGGTCGAGCCCGTCGGCCCGCTCGGAGCCGAGAACGAACAGCCGGACCATCTTGGGCGACAGCCGCCAGGAGAACGGCTTCGGAGCGTCGTCGACGGACTCGAGCCAGTCGAGTTCCTCGGCGTACTTGATCTCGGCGGGGGCGCGCAACAGGTCGGACATGAGAGGGCCTTCTTTCGAGATGCCTTGAGAAGTCTTCAGAAAGTCTTCGGAGAGTCTTCGGAACGCTCGTCGTCGCTTGATTGCTAGGCGAGGAACGTCTTGAGGTCGTGGACGAGCTTGTTGATGTGCCCGGAGATCACCGGGGTGCCGAGGGCCTTGAAGCGCTCCCGGAACCAGGGGTTGACCTCCTGGCGGCCGGAGCTGGTCACCGAGCCGACGGGGATGAACTTCACGCCGGAGCGGTGCACGGCCTCGATGCCCTCGAACAGCGGCTGGGAGCGGTCGAACTCGTAGAAATCCGAGATCCACACCATCACGGTGTCCTTGGGATCGGTGATCTTCGGCCGGGCCATGGCCATCGCGATCGGCCCATCGTTTCCGCCGCCGAGGTTGGTGCGCAGCAGGGCCTCGAAGGGGTCGTTCACCCAGGGGGTGAGGTCGATGGCCCGGGTGTCGTAGGCGATGAGGTGGACGTCGACCTTCGGCAGTCCCGCGAAGATGGAAGCCAGGATCGTGCAGTTCACCATCGAGTCGACCATCGAACCGGACTGGTCCACGACGACGATCAGCCGCTGGGGCGTCGTACGGCGGGCGGTGTGCCGGTAGTAGAGGCGGTCGACGTACAGCCGCTCCTCCTCCGGGCTCCAGTTGGTGAGGTTCTTCCAGATGGTGCGGTCGAGGTCGAGATTGCGGAACACGCGCTTGGGCGGCACGGATCGGTCGAGCTCGCCGACGGTGGACTTCTCGACCTGGGTGCGCAGCACTTCGGCGATCTCGTCGACGTAGCGGCGGATCAGCGCCTTGGCGTTGGCCAGGGCCACGCCGGAGAGATTGCTCTTGTCGCGCAGGAGTTGCTCGATCAGCGACATGCTCGGGGTGAGCTGGGCGGCGAGCTTGGGGTCCGCCAGGACTTCGCGCAGGTGCATCCGCTTCACCAGATCGGCCTCGATGTCGGCGAGTTCCGGGTCGCGGCGCGCGCCGGGGCCCTGGCCGAGCGCCCGCTCCATCCAGCCGGCGTCGGACTGCCAGCGCGCCAGCTGCCCGGCGGAGACGGTGCCGGACCCGGTGGCGAACACGTTGAGCAGCACTTTGGCGGCAAGCGCCGCGCGACGCACCTCGGCAGCACGGTCGCGCGCGCCGTCGGCGTCGGGCTCGGGGGCCATCAGCCCGTCGATCTCGCCGGCCAGCTCCGGGTGGCGCTGCACGATCGAGTCGACGGACGTCTGCGGGTCGAGGAGCCCGGACGGCAGCCCGATGTCCTCGACGACGGCGAGGCTCGCGGTTTCGAGTGAGGGCTGCTCCTCGTGGTCGAAGAGGCGGGCGAGGAGACGCCAGTA
The DNA here is from genome assembly GCF_036566765.1 of Streptomyces sp. Taxonomy (GTDB): domain Bacteria; phylum Actinomycetota; class Actinomycetes; order Streptomycetales; family Streptomycetaceae; genus Streptomyces. The sequence continues at coordinate 2,058 of NZ_DATCVQ010000398.1, read as the reverse complement.
CAGGACTTGGCGACGGTTCTCGTGGAGGTCGGGGGTGGGACTCGGGTCGGGCTCGACGGGCTCAGCGACCCGATCGAGGTCTGCGGTCCCGGCGAGATCGGCGGTCCGATCGAGTTCGGTGGTGCGGTCGAGTTCGACAGTTCGGTCGAGTTCGGCAGTCCGGTCGAGTTCTGTGATGCGGACGGTCTCCGGGGTCGGGTCGGTCATGCGCGCAGCAGCTTTCCGGCGCGTTCGCGCAGTACGGCCACGGCGTCAGTGGCGGCCTTCTCGGCCTTGACGCCGGCCTTGTCGGTCGTGCCGCCGGCCCAGCCGCCGGCGTGCAGGGCGACGGTCTTCTTCCTCACGGTCGTCTCGACGGCCAGGGGCTGGAGGCGGTACGTCCCGGCGTCCCAGCGGAGCAGCCCGATGCACGCGCCGGAGGCGGCGACGGCCTCGGGGGTCAGGGGGCCGGCGGCGGGGAGGCGGTCGGTTTCGACGGCGTACGGCTGCCGCCCGGCGACAGTGAAGGTCAGGGCGTCGTCCGTCGCCTCGGCCGTGTAGCCCTCCAGGAGGACGGGCACGGCGAGGCGTGTCGGGTGCCGGTCCAGCGGCGCGGTCGCCGGGTCTGCGGCGGTGGACAGGGCGACGCGGGCGGTGGCGAAGGCGTCCGCGGGCTCGCCCGGGCGGGCGTGCGCGTCGTCCCAGAGCAGGTCGCCCTCGGCGGTCAGCGGCATCCCGTCGAGCTCCATCGAGCGGCCCTCGCCGACGGCCGCGAGGAGCGACATGTGCGGGCGGAGCAGCTGCCAGAGGCCGGCGCCGACGACCGTGTCGGGCTTGGGCGCGGACACGGCGGCGCGCACGAGGAGGGGCGGGGCGCCGTCGGAGGGCTCGTACACGGCGTGCACCTGGGCCTGGACGGCGGTGGCGTGTTCGTGCAGGTCGACGCCGAGCGGCAGGAGTCGCCCGGTGGCCGGGGCGGTGACGGGCGCGCCGAACGCGCCCGGGACGGTGAGCACCATCGCGCGCGACCACAGGTCCGCCCACCGCCGTGCCGGTATGCGGTCCAGGGAAGCACCCGGGCAGGACGCGGCGAGTTCGGCGGCGAAGCCGTCGAGGAGCGTGGCCAGGCGGCGCAGGGCCGGGTCCGGCAGCATCGCGGAGACGACCTGCGCCGCGCCGGAGACGGTGTCGTGGTCGAGACCCTGCCAGCCGGAGCGGGCGAGGTCGGCGAGCCAGGAACGGGCGGCGGCGAGGAGGTTGGCGGCGGGTCGGTCGGCGTCGGCGGCCGGGGCGGTCGCGTCGGCACGGGCTCGGCCGGCGACCTCCGTCATGTGCTCCGTCACGGCGTCGTGGACGGAGCCGAGGAGGGCGGTACGGGCGGCGGCGAGGGCGACGAGGCAGTCCTCGCCGGCGGTGCCCGCGGCCGCCTTCTCTGCCGCCTCGGCGACCCGCGCGGCCAGCGGGGAGCCGGCAAGGGCCTGGGCGAGCTCGGCCAGGCCGGCGGCCTGGGCGGGCTGCGGCCGGAGAAGCCCGGCGACGAGCACGCGGTCGAAGGCGTCGACGGCGGTGAGTGCGTCGTCGAGCCCTTCGACGGACGGGTCGGCGGGCGAGTCGACGGACTCGGCCGCGGTCGCCCTGGTCGGCGCAAACCACTGCATCTCCGGCAACGGTGTGGTGGTCGGCGCGAGTTCCAGGTACGCCAGGTGGCGCAGGAACCGGCTGAACACGACCGCGCCGGCCTTGGTGTCGCCCTGCGGCGGGCGCGCGGCGACCATCGCGTCGGTGATGCCCGGGGCGGACGGCTCGCCGTCGGCGGGCTCGGCCTTCAGGTAGCGCGCGACGCGCCCGGCCCCGTACTGCAGCACCGCCTCGGTGACGAGGGCGCGGATGTGATTGCAGAAGGACCCTCGCGCGCCGCCGCAGGGCCGGTTGTTGTTGGTGCTGCACGCGAACGCGTACGTGCCGGCCGCGACCGACGAGACGTAGACGCGCCCGATGTCCGAGCCGCTGGACACGACGCCCTGGAGGCGACCGTCGGCGAGCTCCACGAACGGAACCTTGGCGAGCTTGCGGGGCCGT
>NZ_DATCVQ010000397.1:0-7050 GCF_036566765.1 Streptomyces sp. | reverse complement strand
CCTCGGTGCCTTTCGGCTTGCTTTCCGCGCCTTTCGCTTTCGCTCCGGGCCCTTCCGGCGGTTCCGACTCTATCAGATCCTTTCGGCGTCTGATTCCCAGTCAGCGGGTTTGTCTTTCCGACCCGTTGGGCCGTTCCGACGAGTGAGACTTTAGCGGATTCCCTGCCTCCGACGCTAATCGGGGGCTCGCGCTCAAACCTTCGAACACGGATTCCTCATTTCGCAAAAACGCACGGAAAGCATGACGACGCGATGAAGCATCGTCTGCTTGTAGTGGGTCTTGCGGAATGGCTGTCCGGGGCCGACCGGAGTCGGTGCTCACGTCGGACAACTCGGAGAACACTACGGAGGGAGCAATCCCGTGTCAACCCGGGGCCAGGGGCCTCCGGAAGGACGTTCGGTAGGTGCGGGGGCTGGTGGCCAGGTGGGCGGCGAAGTGCTGGCGCATCGTGACCTCGCTGCCGAAGCCTGAGCGGCGTGCCACCTCGGGGAGGGGGTGGTCGGTCTGTTCGAGGAGCTTCTGGGCGGCGGCGACGCGCTGGGCGATGAGCCAGTGGAGCGGTGTGGTGCCGGTGGTGGCCTGGAAGTGGCGGGCGAAGGTGCGGGGGGACATGCCGGCGCGGGCGGCGAGGCTCGTGACGGTGTGGGGTTCGTCGAGGTGGGCGAGCGCGTGGGCGCGGACGTCCGCGAGGGCGTCCGCGTCGCGGTCGGCCCGGGGGGTGGGGCGCTCGATGAACTGGGCCTGGGTGCCGGTGCGGAAGGGGGCGGTGACCATCGTCCGGGCGAGCGTGGCGGCGACTTCGGCCCCGTGGGCCGTACGGACGAGGTGGAGGCAGAGGTCGATGCCCGCGGCGACTCCGGCGGAGGTCCAGATGCCGGAGTCCTCGACGAACAGGGCGTCGGGTTCCACGCGTACCTCGGGGTGGCGGGCCTGGAGGCGCTCGGCGAGGTACCAGTGGGTGACCGCGCGGCGGCCGTCGAGGAGGCCGGCGCGGGCCAGGACGAATGCGCCGGCGCAGAGGGAGGCGACGGGGGTGCCTGCGGCGTGCGCCGCGCGCAGGGCGTCGAGGACGGCGTCGGGGATGTCCTCGTCGGGGTCCTCTATACCGGGGACGAGGACGAGGTCGGCCTGGCCGGCCCAGTCCAGGCCGCGGTCGGGGGTGAGGGCGAAGCCGCCGCTGAGGGGGATGGGGGTGGTCGGGTCGGCGGCGAGCCTGCGGAGTTCGAAGCGGGGGACGGAGCGGGCGCTGCGGTCCTGGCCCCAGATCTCGTTGACCACGGAGACGTCGAAGGCACGGATGCCGGGGAAGCAGAGCAGGGCGATGCGCTGGGGTTCCGTCACGGTGGCAGTAAACCATCGATCGCTGACTTTTCCTCCTCTGGGACGGCGGCCCTTGAGCCAGCAGGATCGAGGGCATGGAGATCACAGAGAACGCGGCCCTGATCGTCATCGACGTGCAGAAGGGCTTCGAGCGCGAGTTCTGGGGCCGGCGGAACAACGACGGGGCTGAGGGGAACATCGCGGCGCTGATCGACGCCTGGCAGGAGACGGGGCGTCCGGTGGTGTTCGTACGGCATGACTCGGTGCAGCCGGGGTCGCCGCTGGAGCCGGGCACCGAGGGGAACGAGTTCAAGGACGTCGTCGCGGAGCGGCGGGGCAAGGGGTCCGGCCCGGAGGTCCTGGTCACCAAGACGGTGAACTCGGCCTTCTACGGGGAGCCGGATCTCGACGCCTGGCTGAAGGGGGCGGGGATCTCGCAGATCGTGGTGGCCGGCATCCAGACGAACATGTGCAACGAGACGACCGCGCGGATGGGCGGGAACCTCGGGTACGACGTGCTGTTCCCGCTGGACGCGATGCACACCTTCGACCTGACGGGCCCGTTCGGGTGGACGCAGACGGCGGAGGAGCTGACCCGGGCGACGGCGGTGTCGCTGCACGGCGGGCGGTTCGCCCGGGTCGTGACCACGGAGGACGTGCTGAAGGGTGCGGCCGCGCGGTGACTCAGCCGGTGCCGGAGGCGAGCTCGCGGCTGCGGTCGCGGGCGGCCTCCAGAGCCGCGATGAGGGCGGCGCGGACGCCGTGGTTCTCCAGCTCGCGGATGGCGCTGATGGTGGTACCGGCCGGGGAGGTCACGGCCTCGCGGAGCTTGACCGGGTGCTCGCCGCTGTCGCGGAGCATCACGGCGGCGCCGATGGCGGCCTGGACGATGAGGTCGTGGGCCTGGGCGCGGGGCAGGCCGAGGAGGATGCCCGCGTCCGTCATGGCCTCGACGAGGAAGTAGAAGTACGCCGGTCCGGAGCCGGAGAGGGCGGTGGCGGCGTCCTGCTGGGACTCGGGGACGCGCAGGGTCTTGCCGACGCCGCCGAAGATCTCCTCCGCGTGGGCGAGGTGCTCGGGGGTGGCGTGGCTGCCGGCGGAGATGACGGACATGCCCTCGTCGACGAGGACGGGGGTGTTGGGCATGACGCGGACGACGGGGGTGCCGGCGGTCAGGCGCTCCTCGATGAAGGCCGTCGGGATGCCGGCGGCGGCGCTGATGACGAGGCGGTCGGCGCCGACGTGCGGGGCGAGCTCGTCCAGGAGCCGGCCCATGTCCTGGGGCTTCACGGCGAGGATGAGGGTGTCGGCGCGCTTGGCGGCGTCGGCGTTGGTGACCGCCTCGACGCCGTAGCGGTCGTGCAGTTCCGCGGCACGCTCGGAGCGGCGGGCGGTGACGAGCAGGTGGGCGGGGCTCCAGCCGGCTCGGATCATGCCGCTGAGGAGCGCTTCACCGATCTTGCCGGTGCCGAGGACTGCGACGGTCTGGGTCATGGCTCTGTTCACCTCGCCGGAGGGGGTACGTGCCGCCATCCTCGCACCGGGCGCCCGGTCGGCGCCCGGGCGTCCGAGGGGCGGTCACGCGGTGCGGCGGCGGAGGGTGGCCGCGCCGAGGCCGAGGACGAGGACGGCGCAGCCGGCGACGACGAGGGCGTCGCGGATGAAGTCGGCGGTGACGTCGGTGTGCCGCAGGACCTCGTTCATGCCGTCGACGGCGTACGACATGGGCAGCACGTTCGAGATGCCTTCGAGGACGGGCTGCATGCGGTCGCGCGCGATGAACAGTCCGCAGAGCAGCAGCTGGGGGAAGATCACGGCCGGCATGAACTGGACGGCCTGGAACTCGGACGCGGCGAAGGCGGAGACGAACAGGCCGAGGGCGGTGCCGAGCAGGGCGTCGAGCAGGGCGACCAGGAGCAGCAGCCAGGGCGAGCCGATGACGTCGAGGCCGAGGAACCACACGGCGAGGCCGGTGGCGAGGGCGGACTGGACGATGGCCAGGAGACCGAAGGCGAGGGCGTAGCCGGCGATCAGGTCGCCCTTGGCGAGGGGCATGGCCAGCAGGCGTTCGAGGGTGCCGGAGGTGCGTTCGCGCAGGGTGGCGATCGAGGTCACCAGGAACATCGTGATCAGCGGGAAGATGCCGAGCAGCGAGGCCCCGATGTTGTCGAAGGTCTGCGGGCTGCCGTCGAAGACGTACCGGAGCAGGACGAGCATCAGGCACGGGACGAGGAGCATCAGAGCGATCGAGCGCGGGTCGTGGCGCAGTTGGCGCAGGACGCGGGCGGCGGTGGCGAGGGTGCGGTCGATGTTCACGGCTGGGGTTCCTCTTCCTGCTGCTGTGCGGCTGCGGCTTGTGCGGCTCCGGTCTGTACGGCTCCGGCGGCTTGGGCCGCTCGGGCGTTCGCGGCGTCGACGAGGCGGAGGAAGGCCGCTTCGACGGTGGGGGTGTCGTTGCGGTGGCGCAGGTCGTCGGGGGTGTCCTCGGCGAGGATCTCGCCCTCGCGCATGAGGAGCAGCCGGTGGCAGCGCTCGGCCTCGTCCATGACGTGCGAGGAGACCAGGAGCGTGGTGCCGCGGTCGGCGGCGATGCGGTGGAAGAGGTTCCAGAGGTCGCGGCGGAGGACGGGGTCGAGGCCGACGGTCGGCTCGTCGAGGACCAGGAGCTCCGGGGCGCCGAGGAGGGCGACGGCGAGCGAGACGCGGCTGCGCTGGCCGCCGGAGAGCCGGCCGGCGAGGGCGTGCGCGTGGTCGGCGAGGTCGACGTCGGCGATGGCCCGCTCGACGGCGGTGCGGCGTTCGTCGCGGTGGGCGCGGCCGGGGAAGAGGATGGCGGCGAAGTAGTCGAGGTTCTGGCGGACGGTGAGGTCGTCGTAGACGGACGGGTCCTGGGTGACGTAGCCGATGCGGGAGCGCAGGGCGGGGTCGCCGGCGGGTCGGCCGAGGACGTCGAGGGTGCCGGTGACCTTGGCCTGGGTGCCGACGATCGCCCGCATGAGGGTCGTCTTGCCGCAGCCGGAGGGGCCTAGGAGGCCGGTGATCTGGGCCGGGGGGACGGTGAAGTCGATGCTGCGGAGGACTTGGCGGTCGCCGCGTACGACGGTGAGGGCGTGGGCGACGATTGCGCCGGCTCCTGGGGTGCCGGCGGGTTTATTCATCATGCGATGAATAATGCGCCTGGGGGTGTCGGGCGTCAAGGATTCGGACGGGGGTGGGGGCTGGGCCTTGCCGGGGCCTTGCGCACGAGGGGCTTGCTTGGGCACCGCGCCCCGTGGTTGCCGGGCGCAGGAAGCGGAGGCGCCCGCAAGGGCGCCGTTCCGTTGTGCCCACCCGTTCCTCCCCCTAGGACTTCGTCCTGGGGGGACCCCCACAGCGGAACGAATGCCCACAACGGAGGGGGGGCGGCTAGCGGAGCGTGCGCGTCGACCGGGTGGGCGCGTGGGCGCCGCGCTGCGGAGTGGGGGCCGCAGCGTGTGGCCGCGGCGGAGGGGGCGGGGCTTTTGTTACTTGCGCTTCGGCTTCTTGCGGGTTGCCGGGTTGCCCGTTCGGGAGGTGCGGCGTTTCGCGTATTGGGCGCGGGAGGTTTCGTATTCGGTGCGGTGCAGGCTCTCGCCGGGGGCCTCGGTGAAGGTGCGGAGGAAGTAGGCGAGGAGGGAGCCGATGAAGCCGATGGCCTTCAGGCTGCGCAGCGACTCCTCGCGGGCCGGGTCGGCAGGGCGGCGGGAGAAGCCGTCCCAGGTCCTGCGGAAGGCGATGGCGCTGCAGATCGCGAACATCACGACGACGAGGACGTTGACGAAGCCGCCCACCTCGGCGATCTCCAGGCCCTGGTAGGCGAAGCGCAGCACGAGGCAGCCGGCGGCTGCGGCGAGCAGCGAGCCCAGGGCCACGGCGACGCGCCGCAGCCCGTAGTGGCCGTCGTGCTCGACCCAGGTCGTACCGAAGAAACGGATCTCCTCGGGCTGGGGGCCGGCGGCGGGGCTCTCGGTGCGGTGGTCGTCGTCGCTCACGGGGTCGATTATCCCCGTGAGCGACGACGGACGCGGTGCCGGGCGGCGCGGACCCGAGTGGATCAGGAGCAGCGCGGGGCGACGTAGCCGTCGCTGCCGGTCTTCACGTACGCGTCGGAGACGAACTCGCCGTCGGCGATGTTGTCCCAGAGGTTCGTGGTGCCGTACGGGCCGCTGATCCACTCGCCGGGCTGCTGACAGTGGATCGCCACCGTCGCGCCGACCGGCAGGGTGCGGACGATGCTGTACTTGGTGCCCGGGCCGGACCGGACGTTGACTCGGTAGCCGGGCGCGATCGGATAGCGCGTGCCCGACGCCGTGGCCTGGACGGACAGCTCGGCGGACTCCGCCGCGAACTCGCCCTGTGAAGACTCGTCAATGGACATGTAGTACTCCCCCGTTCGAATGACGCGCGCAGGCTACCAAGCCATGTCCGGAATCAATGCGTCATGGACTAGGCTCCGTGCGTCGTGCGCAAGCACGCATAAACGGGGAATCACACGGGGTGGGGCAATGCCACCGTTGCGCAGTACCGGCGTCGGCCGGGAAGCCGAACACGCCCAAGATCCGGAGTACGCGGGCGACTACCTCCTCGGAGCCCATCTCGGCTCCGGCGGCATGGGCGTCGTCCATCTGGCCCGCTCCGCCTCCGGGCTGAGGCTCGCGGTCAAGATCGTCCACGCGAACTACGCGTCGGACCCGGAGTTCCGGGCCCGGTTCCGGCAGGAGGTGGCCGCCGCGCGGCGGGTGAGCGGCGCGTTCACGGCGCCGGTCGTCGACGCCGACCCGGACGCGAGCCGCCCCTGGATGGCCACGCTGTACGTCCCCGGGCCGACGCTCGCCGAACAGGTCCGGCAGAACGGGCCGTTGGCGCCCGCGGAGCTGCGCCGGCTGACGGCCGGGCTCGCGGAGGCGCTGCGCGACATCCACCGCGCCGGGGTGGTGCACCGGGATCTCAAGCCGGGCAACGTGCTGCTCACGGACAGCGGGCCGAAGGTCATCGACTTCGGCATATCCCGGCCGGTGGACAGCGATCTGCGCACGGAGACGGGCAAGTTGATCGGCTCGCCGCCGTTCATGGCCCCCGAGCAGTTCCAGCGGCCGCGGCAGGTGGGGCCGGCGGCGGACGTGTTCGCCCTCGGCTCGGTGCTTGTGCACGCGGCGACCGGGACCGGCCCCTTCGACTCGGACAGCCCGTACATCGTGGCGTACCAGGTGGTCCACGACGAGCCGGACCTGACGGGCGTGCCGGAGGAGCTGGCGCCGCTCGTCGCGCGCTGCCTGGCGAAGGAACCGGGCGACCGCCCGACGCCGGACGAAATCATGGCCGCGCTGCTGCCGCCGTCGTACGAGGCGGAGGCGTTCATCCCCGCGCAGCGGCGGCCGTCGTCGGGCGGGGTGGGGCAGGACACCGACACTCGGGCGCTGGGGACCGGAAGCGGGGGTGCCGCCTCCGGACCCGACACGACCGGGGCCACCGGGGCCACGGGGGCGTCGCCCCGCTCCCGTACGCGGACCATGCGCCGCCGCCGGCGGCCCGTCGCCCTCGTGGCGGCGGCCGTCCTCGTCGCGCTCGCGGCGGGCGGCGTGCTGGCCCTGCAGCAGATGGGGGGCGGGGGCGAGGAACGGTCCGAGCAGACGGCCGCGACGCGGCCGCTCGGCGACTGGCAGACCCCGCTGCGCCCCGAGGGCGACGCGGCGCCCGCGTGCGCCGCCGCC
>NZ_DATCVQ010000396.1:0-2830 GCF_036566765.1 Streptomyces sp. | reverse complement strand
GATGTCGTCGTTGTGCAGCGGGTCGAGCAGGATCCGCTCGCCGGAGACCATCGTCGGCTCCATGCTGCGCCCCTTGACCGTGAACGAGCCGAAGAGCGCGGCGACGACGACGGTCATCACCAGCAGAAACGCCACCAGCGCGACCCACCCGATGGCCGTCGCGGCGAAGCCGCGTTCGTCAGCGAGACGCGCATTCAGAGGTCTTCCGAACACAACCAGACCCTCTTTCGGGCAGATCGATGACAGCGAGGACAAACCCACGCAAGGATCGCCTCACTCGGTAGACATTTAGGGATCAAATGTCCAGATTTGCTTGACCGTAGCACGTGGCGACCGTCACAGTCTGTGATGCCACCCAGGGTATTAGGGGCCGTGGGCGGCGAACTTTTCTCGGGTTCATCAGCCCGTGAGGGACGGGTTCCAACGAGGGAGCACATATGAACAAGATGGGGCATACCAGTCTCGGCCGCTTCGCGGCCGTGACGCTGCCGGCGGCGGTCGTCTCCGCCGGCATGGGGTACGCGATGCTGTCCGGCATGGTCGGAGCGGTCATCTCGTCCACCGGCGGTTTCGACATGAGCACGAGCCTCACCGCCGACGCGCTGAAGATGCGCACCGGCGCCACTGAGATCGGCTCTGCCGGCAACAACCAGGGGACGATCTACGCCCAGACCGAGGGCTCCGTCGCCAATGGGCTCAACGTCGTGACACCCGAGGTGGAGGTGCTCCCGGGCCTGAGCCTCAACCTGGGGATCACCTCGACCGACTCGGCGATCAACCTGGGCGACGTGGCACTGAACGCCGCCTCGCTCAACACGCCGAGCGGCGCCACGATGGCCAACGTCACCCTGGGCCAGTCGCAGGCCGACGCCGGGTTCGACCCGGGCGGCCCCGGCTACGTGGCGGACGGTTTCGCGCTCCAGGCGGCGCAGACCGCCGGCCAGAGCGGGCAGCAGGTGCTGAACAACCTTTCGGCGAAGGCGTACGCAGTGCAGCTCAGCTCGCTGAGCCTCGACAACCTGTCGATCACGCTCAACCCGTAGCACTCCACCTCATCAGCCTGCAGTAGTTGGCGGGCGTTCCGGAGCGCCCGCCAACACCTCTGCCCCAGCCCCGCCGGAGAACCCCATGCCTGACAAGACGCCCATCGACCCCGAAGCACCCACCGTGAGCACCCCAGCCGCCGTCCCCACGCCGCGTGGCTTCAAGGGCTTCCGGCGCACCCGCCCCTTCTGGGGAAGCCTGATCCTGCTGTGGTCGTCGTGGATGATCGGGTCCTCGATGCTCTCCAAGCAGCTCGACTTCACGATCTTCGCAGCCTTCGGCGACAGGACCCTGCCGCCGGTGCTGATCTCGTTCGCCATGGCCGCCGCGGCGCTGATCGCGATGTTCATGCCCGCGCAGCGGACGTTCCCAGGGATCGTCTCGGTCGCGCTCGCCATCGCGGCACTCCCGCTGGCCAACCTCGGCGGCCTGATCATCGGCACCGTCGCCGGCGTCACCGGTGGCGCCCTGATCGTCGCCTGGACCCCCTACACCGACAAGCAGCTGACCAAGATGGCCGAGAAGGACGCCCGCAAGCGCGCTCGCAAGGCGGCCTGCAAGCCGGCCCGGAGCGGAGCGACCGCATGAGCCCTCGCGCCCGCCGCTTCGAGCGGCCCGACCCTTGGGGCGATGAGTCCGGCGTGCTCGGCGCGTGGGGCCGGCTCACCGGCCGCATCTACCGAGCAGCGTACGACGCCGTCGACCGTGCCGCGGAGCAGTCGGCACAGATGAAGGCGGATGCGGAGTCCGTACGTCGCGGCAGCCGCAAGCGCTCGCTGCCGCTGATGATCGTCGGGAGCGCCGCACTCGTGGCCATGTTCGGCGCGGTCTCGCAGAACGCCCTGGCGGTCAACTTCACCACCGGGAACGCCAAGTTCAAGCTCTACTCCAACTACCTCGACGCCGAGCACGCCGCGGGCTATCTCGCCCCGACCAGCCGCCAGGGGGCAACCGACTGCGATCCCGGTGTCGCCGACGTACAGACCCAGTGCGGCGTCACCGAGCTCGGCATCCACCAGGCCAAGCTCGCCGGCCTGTGCGGGATCGCCACCGAGAACATCCCGCTCGTCGGGAGCTACTCGCTGATGATCACCGCCGGCGACGACATCCCGGACAGCTACAGCGGCAGCACGATCCCGACGGGCACCACCACCGACCCGAGCACGGGCAAGCTCACCGACGGCAGCCTCGGCAACGCGATCTCGGCGACCAACCTGTTCATCAACGCGGACGCGCTCAGCGGCTACGGAAACAAGATCTCCGGCATGAACCTCGGCCAGTCGGCCGAGACCGTCGGCGACTCCGCCGGACTCACCTTCGAGGGCAACGCGAACCAGCTGCCCAAGGCCGGCGCCTTCGGCCTCTACGCCCGCCAGCTCAACGTGGCCGGCCTCAACGGAAACAGCTACGGACTCAACCTCAAGGGCAACATCACCCTGCCCGAGCTGAACATCAAGGTCGTCCCCGGGGCCAGGACGCAGGCCGACTGCTCATGAGCGCATCCAACACCCGGTCGTTGACAGACGACCTCGGCTTCTCCACCGACTCCCGACCGGAGAACGTACGCCGCAACCGGATCGGCGCGTTCCTCGCAGCGGTCCGCTCGTGGTTCCGCGCGTGGCGGCGTACGCGACCCTTCTGGGGCGCGTTGTGGCTCATCGTGGCCGGCGCCTGGATCATCTACTGGATGTCGTTCGACATCGGCATCGCGCTGACCGGCGGCTGGTCGTACTCCGCCGGCTACGTCATGGGCGGAGCACTGATCATGTTCGGGCTGGTCACCTGG
>NZ_DATCVQ010000395.1:0-2666 GCF_036566765.1 Streptomyces sp. | reverse complement strand
AGGAACTCCCCGCCGTCGTCGTCCGTGTGGGCGCGGTAGATCGCATCGATCTCCTCGGCCGCCCGGACCATGGGCCCGCGCAGCGCGGGCTCCGCCATGCGCAACCGGTCGGCGAGGCGGTCTCTCACCCGCAGGTCGTCCAGGTACGACTCCTCGGGGTAGCGCCCCAACGGCGCCCAGTCGGCCGCCGCCCGCCGCGCGAACTCCTCCCAGATCGAGAGCGTCACGCGTGCCCGGCTGGCCATGCTCTGCGGCTCCGCCTCACGGTTCGGGTCCGTGGCGGCGACGAAGGCGTCGGTGACGGGGGACGTGTACCCGTCCGCCCCGTACACCTCAGGCAGCAGCCCGACCTTCGCGCCCGGAAGGTGAGGCACCGGTTCCTCGACCATGTCGACGGTGTACACAGGGTCGGGACCCTCGGACTCGTGCTCCCGCGCCAGCGTGCGCCGGCCGTCCGGCGTCACGGCCCAGTACGTCGCGATGGTGCCGATGTCCTCCGTCGGGCAGAGCACAGTCGTGCCGGTCGCCGCCGCGACCCTGGCCGCCACTGTCACCTCATCCGGCGGGTTCGGGACGGCCTCGATGACGTAGATGTCCAAAGACAACGCCACGTCTCCCCGAACCGGCTCGTATTCGCACAGCACGGCTGCCTGCCAATTCCGCCCCTCCGGATCGGCATCCCGGGTGCCCACATCGACCTGCGCGGGCTCGACCCCCACGGCCGAGGCAAGCGCGGACACCACCGTCGCCGGGACCGGGCGATGCACAGTCAGAAAGTTGTAGTTCACTGGTAAGTCCCGTCGTACACGGCCTTGGCCTTCGCGATCCGCTCAGGAGTGAAGCGGTTCAATGTCCGGGCGGGGCCGATCGACAGAAGTCAGCGAGTACGTCTGCAAATTCCCGGCATTCCTTCCTCGACCAGCCTACGTAGTCTCTAAACGCCTCATCGGACGGAACCAAAGCGTCAACCCACCCCAAGACCGAGATGGCCATCACGATCTCACGACGGTTCAACCTGAGAGCGAATTCGCCACCCACATGCTTCATTTGCACAGAAATCCCCTTTAGCGAAGAGCCCGCATTCCAGCACACCGCCACCCGCCGCCCTCCGGGCTACCCGAGTAACCAGCATCCAGATACGCCACTCCGACCTGCGCCTGCTCGACCCCCGGTTTGACACCGACAAACATCTTCTTCAGCCTTGAAAACATAGGCCGTCACGATGCTCCTTCGACTGCTACACCGAGCACGCCTGGATCGACTCCCGAAGAGAGCTCCAACCGCACCTCCAGGCACTATCACCGCTCAGGGCTGTCCCGCAAAAGATCCCCGCGTAGGGCGAGGCGGGTTCAGCAGGTCGCCGCATGGCCGGGGGTCGCCGCCGAACTGGCAGCCGTCGCGGTTGTCCCACGGCGGTCCGGCTAATTGAGCCCGCTATAAAGAATTGCCTCTTCGCGCGCCGGTCCGGCCACAGGGATCCGCTTCCACCACCATCCACATTCACCCCTAGGGCGACCATCCACCTTTTCAAGACGGAGCAGAGCGTCCGGCTCGGTGAAGGAGATGAACAGCTTGTCGATTTTCGACAGCAGTTTTTCGATGCGAGATCCCAGTGCGGCATCGAGAGCGCCCATTCCGTCCTGGATCGAATCTCGAATAATCAAAGCGGCGATCAAGTCATGGACCCCCCACGCAGACCTGTCCGAGCTGGACAACGAGAGGTCCGCCTCAAGCTTCTCCACGTGAGCCTTCCACGAGGCCAAAAGATGGGTGAGAGTGATACTTCGCTGGCTGGAGACCTGGATATTCACCCTGTCCAGCACATGAAGATCATCGCTCGACAGGCGTCCAGAAATCCAGGACAGGTCAGGGTTGGTCACGATGATCACGACTTTCCAAGCGAACCAGGATAATAGGCCGTGCTCTTCCACGGCATATCATAATTGACAATTACTCTGACGCCACCATGGTCGAACTGAGCAGAGTTCTGCTTTCCGATACGAACCGGCCCAGCCTTACGCAAAGTCGTCTCAATTTCCGCCTGACTCGGCCTACCCATCGCCGGGTTCCCACCTCCTGTGTGCCCATGAACAAACTGCACGATCTCATCGAGTGAGTAATCACTGCCATGAAAATCGTCTCCACCAGCACGATTTCCAAACGGCCTCCCGCAGAACGGGGAGCTGTTGTGCACCAGAACCGGCGTTCGACCTGCCAGAACGTAGTACGTATGGAGGTCGGCGACGGTCAGGTCGTGGGTGGTCTGTCGCTGGGTGTACCGGGTCACGGCTGTGACCTGGAGGGTTGAGCCCGAGGGCAGGCGGAGCTGGTCGCCGGGCTTGATGTCGCCGGCGTCGGCCCAGCGGTGTTCGTCGACGAGCCAGAAGGGGTGCGTGTCGGTGGCGGTGACCGTGCCCGCGGACGTCGTCAGGCGGGTGAAGTCCTTGTCGTCGTACGTGGTGAAGGTGCGGGTCACCGTGCGCAGGGTCGTCAGGCCGGTGACGGGGTCGGTGGCGAGGACCTGCTCCCCGAGGCGTACCGCTTCGATCGGGAGGGAGAGCCCGCCTCCGGCGAGGACTCGGGTACCGGGCGGGAAGCTGTGCTTGGTCGGGCAGGTGACCGGCTTGCGTTCGGACTCCTCCTCGTCCGGCTTGTCCTTTGGTTCG
>NZ_DATCVQ010000394.1:0-3726 GCF_036566765.1 Streptomyces sp. | reverse complement strand
GCTGGAAGTCCCTGACCATCGTCGGCGCCGGCGACCTCAACGGCGACCGGGTCGCCGACCTGGTGGCCCGTACGGCCACCGGCGACCTGTACCGCTACTACGGCACCGGGAGGTCCACGATCGGCTCGGGCACGAAGATCGGTTCGGGCTGGGGCGGCATGGTCGACTTCGTCGGCATCGGCGACCTGACGGGCGACGGCAAGGACGACATCCTCGGCCGTACGACGGCCGGCGACCTGTACCGCTACGCGGGCAACGGCACGGGCGGCATCGGCTCCGGCGTCAGGATCGGCACCGGCTGGAAGGCCTTCACCAGCGTCCGCTGACCGGCGACACGCAGAAGACCCGCGCCGACGACGTCGGCGCGGGTCTTCCGTCGTCTCAGGGACAGGCTCAGGCCTGGTACTCGCTGAGGTCGATGGCGTGGACGCGGAGCGGGGTGCCGAAGGCCGGATGGGTCGTCTCGCGCTCGGGAACCATGCCGAGCTTGCGCATGACGTTCTCGGAGGCCGTGTTGCTGATGTGGGCGATGCCGATCACCCGGTCGAGCCCGCGGTCCTGGAGCGCGAACTCCAGGGCCGCGTGGGCGGCCTCGGAGGCGTACCCCTGCCCCCAGAACGGCCGCCCGAGCCGCCACCCGATCTCCACGGCGGGCAGCACCTCAGGCAGGAACTCGGGCACGGACAGCCCTGCGAACCCGATCAGCTCCCCGGACCCGATGAGCTCCACGGCGAAGAGCCCGAACCCCTCCTCGTCCCACTCCTCCTCCCACCGCTCGATGTCCTCCGCGGTCTCCTCCAGATCCCGCACCGCCCCGTCCCCGATCCACTGCATGACCTCGGGGTCGGCGTTGATCTCGGCCATGGGAACGAGGTCGTCGTCGGTCCAGCGGCGAAGGATGAGGCGGGGGGTACGGATCTCGGTCATGCCTCCATCCTGACGGATGCGGCCGGACCGCCGTCGCCGCGATCCGGACCCGGGCCCGGATCGACGGGGCGTCCTGAGAAACTTTCCGGAACGTGTCACATCCGCGGCGCGCGATCCGTCAATGCAGTGAAGGCCGCCGGGGAGGCGGTCGGGACGATCGTCGAGGAGTGCTCACATGCCGTACGAAGTCAAGGCCCGTATGACCAACCCCGCCTACGTCCTTCCCGGCGCCGGGGCGGCCATTCAGAGCCTGATGGAGGCCGCCAAGCAGGGCGGGGTCCCGGAGTCGACGCTGGAGCTGGTGCACCTGCGGGCCAGCCAGATCAACAGCTGCGGGTTCTGCGTCGACTACGGGGTGAAGTCCGCGAGGAAGGCGGGGGTCCCCGACGAGAAGCTGTTCGCCGTCGCCGCCTGGCGCGAGACGCCGTACTTCTCCGAGGAGGAGCGGGCCGCGCTGGCGCTGGCCGAGCACGCGACCCGGCTCGCCGACAGCCCGGACGCCGTGCCGGACGAGGTCTGGGACGCGGCCGCCGACCACTACGACGAGAAGCAGCTCGCCTCGATCGTCCTGATGATCGGCATCACGAACTTCTTCAACCGCCTCAACGTCACGGTGAAGCAGCCGGCCGGCGCTATGGGGTAGCGGCGGTGGCCGGTACCACGCCCTCCGTCGCGAGCACCGTCGCCGGAAGACCCACGTACGCGGTGATGCCGGAGCCGTCCGTCGGGCGCAGCTCGACCTGCGCGCCCAGCCGGGCGGCCAACCGGCCGACGACGTAGTGGCCGAGCTGCCGGGAGGGCGCGACCAGGAAGCTCTCGTCGCCCGCCAGCCGGGCGTTGGCCCGCGCCAGGGCCTCCGCGCCCATGCCGACGCCCCGGTCCACGACGGCCAGGCAGTACTCGTCGAGGTCCCGCCAGCCGTACACCTCGACCGGCAGTTGCACCGCCGAGTAGACCAGCGCGTTCTCGATCAGCTCGGCCAGCAGGTGCGACAGGTCGGCGACGGCGTCGCCACGGATGCGGCAGGGTTCGACGTCGGCCGTCGCCACCCGCCGGTACTGCTCGACCTCCGCGACCGCCGACTGCACTGCCTCCCGGGCGGTGACCGTGCCCGGCCAGGCCCGCTGCGGCTCCTGCTCGCCGGCGAGGACGAGCAGCGACTCGGCGTTGCGGCGCATCCGGGTGGCGAGGTGGTCGAGCTCGAAGAGCTCTCCGAGCGCCTCCGGGTCGATCTCCTGACTCTCCAGGGCGGTGATGAGTCCGAGCTGGCGACGGAGCAGACTCTGGTTGCGGCGGCCCAAGTTGGCCAGCGACTCGGAGGTGTTGCGACGGAGGGCGGCCTGCTGCGCGGCGAGGCCGACGGCCGTGCGCTCCACGTTCCGCAGCGCGGCCGCGAGCTGGGTGATCTCCTGGGCGCTGCCCGGCACGGGTGCGTCCGGGCGGTACGGAAGCGGGGTGGCCGCTGGTAACGCGCCCGCGTCCGCCTCCTGGATGCGCTGCACGGCCTCCTGCAGCCGTACCCCCGCCACCTCGTCGGCCTCCTCGGCGAGCGCGCCGAGCGGGCGGGTGATGGAGCGCGCGGAGAGTACGGCGAGGGCGGCGGCGACCGCCACGATCAGGAAGCCGAGGGCGAGGAATCCGGCGAGCTGTCGGCCGGCCGCCGCGCTGAGCTCCCCGGCCCGGGCCCGGGCGTCAGCGCCGACGGTGCGCTGCACGCCGTACAGGTCGTCCACGAGGACGGTCATCGACCGCCACCACAGGTCGGGGTCGACGGCGAGCCGGGAGCCGTCGGCCGCCGCCGCGGCCCGTTTCTCCAGGTCCGCGGCGCGGCGGGCGTCGGCGGTGGCGAGGGCCTTGTCGAGAGCGGCGCGCTGGTCGGCGGTGGCGGACTTGCCGAACTGGCCGAGGGCGGCGACCCGGGCGGCCCGCACCTCGGCGAAGGCCAGGTATTCGTCGGTCCGGAAGCGTCCGGCGGCGAACACCCCGTTGAGGGATCCGCGCTCCAGGGCCACGGACTCGGTGGCGTCGCCGAGCGCGCGCAGCGCGTCCATGGCGTCGCCGAGGGCCCGGTCACCGCCGGCCGCGTGCGCGGTGTGAGTGCGGGTGAGGGTGGTGATGGCGTCGGTGTAGAACGCGAAGGTCTCGGTGCGCGAGCCGCCTCCGTCGACGGACGAGCGCACGGCGCCGAGCCGGCCGAGCGGGTCGGCGCCGATCAGGTCGCCGAGTGCGGTGCGGGCGGTGTCGGAGCGGGTCCGCTGGGCGTCGAGGTCGTCGCGGTACTGGCGGGCGCCGCCGAGGAGTCCGTTGCTGAGCCCGCGCTCGCGCTGGAGCTCGTGGACGAGGGCCTGGACGGCGAGGACGCGGTCGACCCGGTCGTGGGTCTCGCGTGCGGCGGCCCAGTCTCCGGCGCGGTCGGCGACGGCGAGGCCGGTGAGGACGAGGAGCAGGCAGGTGGGCACGGCCAGGACGACGGTGACCCGCCCGCGGATGGTGCGCCAGCCGGGGGTCAGCCGTGCGAGGCGCCGGACGACGTTTGCTGTGGGAGTCACGCCGTACGACGGTAGGCGCGGGCGGGCAGTCCGCGATTTCCCCGCTGTAAGGGGGTGTTTGCGCTCCGCTCACGGACGGGGCTTCGAACGGGATGCGGACCGGGTCATCCGCTCGTAACCCGCTGTGCGGCAGCCTCGTCGGAGCGCTCGTACGCGCCGCGGCGCAGGGAAAGCGCCGAGGTGGCGGGACCGTCTTACGGTCCCGCCACCTCGGCGTTCATGACTCAAGGGCACGGACGGCCGCCCGGGC